>JBHJHK010000324.1:0-14229 GCA_050330975.1 Candidatus Competibacterales bacterium
CGGCGAAGTGGGCGTCGACACTCTGTTCCACAAGCTCCCCCTCATCCCCCAAAGCCTCGGTCAGCCCAGACTCGTCCAGGGGAACATTGATGGGACGTCGCCCCTGCTTGCGCAGCCGATCGATCAACCGCCGGCGGGTCAATAGGACGACGAACAACTGCTCGGAACCTTGGGCGGGGTCATAGCGGTGGGCGTTTTGCCAAATCTCGATAAAGGCCTCTTGGACGGCGTCCTCGGCGTCGGCGTAGACGGGGAACCAGCGCCGGGCCAAAGACCACACCAACCCCCCGTAGCGCTCGATGCACTGGGCCACCGCCTCGGGATCGCCGGTACTCACCCGGGGCAGCAGGTCGAGCGAGCCACAACTGGTTTGGTTTTGAGCCGACATCTGCATGGTAGGGCGCCGTTGGGAGCAACACACAAGGGAGGGGCCGGGCGAGCCCCAACTGTGAGGAGAGTTCGTCGCCAGCCCGCCGCTGGATTCACCCCGGAACAGGGCGCGGAGATCGCACCGAGACGACGGCGGTTATTTTACCTCGCTTTTGCCAAGCCCCCGCCTTTTGAGACCTCTATCGCCAGTGCTCTTGGGCTGGGGATATGCTATTCTCGCTAACCAATCAATGAATATTCAAATCGCTAACCATGCCAGTGACGCGTGCGCGCTCTACTCCTCAACCGCGAAATCCCCACGCCCAGGGCAATGGCGACCATGGGAGATCCAGTGTCGCCGAGCGCGGGCCAGGAACCGGGGCTATGAGTCCAAAGTCCGCTCCCAAGTGGTCATCCGCTGCCCAAACCCACGTGGGCATGGTGCGCTCTCTCAACGAGGACGCCTACCTGGATTTGCCCCACGTCGGCCTGTGGGCCGTCGCCGACGGCATGGGTGGCCACGAGGCCGGCGATGTGGCGAGCCGCATGCTCGTCGACGGTTTGAGCCAAATCACCCGCCCTGGCATTGAAGACGGCACGGCCTTTGCCGAATCGGTCAAAGAGAAATTGCGCGAAGTCAATCGTCGTCTGCGGCAAGAATCCGCCCGGCGCTACGGCAACCGCACCATCGGTAGCACCGTGGTCATCTTTCTGGCCGTCGGCGGCCAGGGCATCGGCCTTTGGGTGGGAGACAGCCGCCTCTACCGCCTGCGCAGCACCCGCCTCGAACAGCTCAGCCGCGACCACAGCCACGTCCAGGATTTGGTGGACCAAAAGCTCTTGACCCCCGAGCAGGCCCAAAGTCACCCCCTGGGGAATGTCATCACCCGGGCCGTGGGCTCTGAGGAAGACCTAGAGGTCGACGAAATTCGCTTTGACTTGCAGCCCGGCGATGTTCTGTTGCTGTGCTCCGACGGCCTCAACAAAATGGTTTCCGACCGAGAAATCGCCGAAGTGTTGGGGGGAGCCCGCGACCGCGCCTTGGTCAAACCCCTCATCGACCTCGCCCTGGAGCGAGGTGCCAGCGACAACGTCACGGCGGCGGTGATAACCGTCCACGATTCCGAGGACGACCTCACTTTGGTGGCGGGCATCGACGAGGACGAAGACGACACCACCATCATCGTCGATCCCACCGAAGAGGATTGAACCGCCCCCCTGGGGTTTCAACCCAGAGCTAGGGGTTCGGTTCCATCAACGGGCGCTGGCCTTGGCGGCCTCGACGGTTTCCCGCAGAAATTGTGGCAACTGGGTCGCCACCGCCAAAGTTCCCTGGTGTGCCTCCCCCCGGGTCAACAACACCAAATCCTTGACCGTCTGCCCCCCCAGGACCTCGTCGATGGCCCGATCCAGGCGCCCGATGATGTTCTCGGCCACCCCGTGGTAGCTGTGGAGGTCCGTGCCCCACAAAGTCTCCAAGACTCGGCGCAAGGTAATGGTCTCGATATCCCGAGCCGGCAAATAGCCGTAGCGGGTCTCCACCAAGAGCTCCTCATCCACCAACTGCCAGACCAAATCCCGCACCAGTCCCGCCGGTAGCTCCAAGTGGCGCCGCTCCAGGGCTTCCAGAGTCCACAGGGGTCGGTGGTAGTAGTGGGAACAACCGGCCAGGACCATGATCTCCAGAGCCAGTTTTTCCCGCACCCGATGGGGTGCGACGCGACTGTTGACGTACTGGGCGTCCAGTAACTGGGGATATTGAAAATAGGCGGCGATTTGTCCCCCCACCAAAATCACCAACCAACCCACATAGAGCCAAATCATAAAAAAGATCGGAGCCGCCAGGCCTGAGTAAATAGCTGGCAGATTGGTGGATGTCACCACCAGCGTTGCAAAGACCTTGCCCGAGGTGTACCACAACACCCCGGCGAACAGCCCACCCAGAACAGCGGCCTTGAGCTTGACGGTGGTGTTGGGGATGTAGCCATAGATAAAGGCGAATACCCCACACACCACGAAGTAGTAACTCCAGGGATTCAACTGCTGGGCGATAAATCCCAAGGGACCCACGGCGAGGCTTTCGTTCAAGCGGCCGGCGAGGTTGACCAGGCTAAAAACGAATACCGGTCCGATCAAGACGGCACTCAGATAGTCGCTGAAGCGGCGTCCCAGGCTTCGCACATCGCCGACGTGCCAAATGTCGTTAAAAGATTGCTCGACCTTCTGGATCAGGGCGAACACGGTGTAAAACAACACCACCAGGCCCACGGCCCCCAACACACCCACCTGGAGGCGGTTGACAAACCCGACGATCTGATCGGCGATATCGGCGCTTTGGGGACCCAGGGGCTCTAGGACCTCCAACAACATGGGCTCCAGTTGATTTTGGACCCCAAAGGCCTTGAGCACCGAGAAGCTCACCGCCAACATGGGCACCAGAGACAACAGGGTGGTGTAGGTCAAACTGGCGGCCAAGTGGTTGAACTGGCCGTCGATGAATTTCATGGAAATGCCGTAGCAGGCCTGGGTAACCCGCACCATGGCCCGCGCCCAAGGGCGTTGGTCGTAGTGACTGATGGGGGTTTCCCAGACCGCCCGGTGTAACCGGCCCCAGTGAGTGTTGGGTTGTTCCAAGGCCATGCCCTTGCCCCAGCTGAAATTGCCCGCCAGAATAGCTCAAGGACTCTGCGCTGGCCAGTCGGGCTCTTTAGTCAACCGGCCGTAAAACCACGGATTTTTCAAACCCAACCCAGTTACTGTGACTCAACCGACCCGTCAGTCCCTCGATCCCCTGGAGAGCGGCTTCAACCAACTGGTGGGCCTGTGCCTGGTGGCGTGGCGCGAAGGGCACGCCGAAGTGGCGTTGACCGCAAAGGCCCATCACCTCAATCGCAGTGGTGTGCTCCACGGTGGGGTGTTGACCACCCTCATCGACGTCGCCTGTGGGTTTGCCGGCTGCTACAGCCCCCCCGATGGCCCCATCCGCCGCGCCGTCACCTTGTCGCTGACCACCAGCTTCACCGGCCCAGGGGGCCTGGGCGACCTCAAGGCAGTGGCCGCCGTCCACAGCAGTGGCCGGCGGATCTTCTTTGCGACCGCTGAAGTCGTCGATGCCGCGGGCAACGCCTTGGGCTTTGGCCAGGGCACTTACCGCTACATCAACGAGGTGTCCTAGCCCTTGGCTTCACCCGGGGGCGGCATCAGATATTCCGCCGGCGGACGGCGAAATAGCGAGGGGTTTCCAAGCGATCGACTTCCACGTGGTCGACGAAGGCCCGGGCTTCGCGGGGCGCCAATGTGTCTTTGCTGCGCAATGATCCCACCTGGACCGTGCCCACTTTGATGCCGTAGTGGTTGAACAACGCCACCTCAAAGCCCACGGCGCGGACCTCCTCAAAGGGGTTGACCACCACCAAGCGAAATTCATAGCGGTCGAGGCGGCTATCGAGGTTCCGCCGGCTAAAGGCGATGCTCTTGGCCAGTTCACCGTCGAGGGACAAAATTTTGTCGACCCGCAACGCCTTGAGGGTTGCCACCCTCTCCCCCGCCAACAGTTGCAAGTTCTGCCGCAACTGCACCGCCTCGGTGCGGTAAGTGGCCAGTTCCTCGTTGACCTCAGTCAGACGCAGTGACAACTTCCGATTTTGATTTTCCAGGGCGTAGGACTTGAGGATGGCGTGAAAACCCCACAACCCCCCACCCAGCCAACTGATCACCAGAGCCGAGAGCAGTAACTTACTGCGTCGACTCCAGGTGGAGTTACCAGCGCGCCCCCCACTGCGGCGGGAAGAGCGATGGCGCCTGATTGGGGGGGATTGGACGATAGGACTTTCCATGGACGGTTGCTTATTGAGAGTATTCTGGGTACGTGGTATGTACGGTCCCCCACCCTTGGCAAGTATCCGCGGGCGCAGGCGTCTAAAACGCCTCATCGCCGTCTTGAACACCCGGTGCGGCCTGGGGATGGAGCAACAGCAAATGGTCGGTACTGATTTCGGCGATGCGCAGGGCAGCATCCCGAGTGACTAATGGATAATCGTAAGGATTGTCGTCGCTGCGGACAATACCCAATTGGCCGCTGGCCAGTTGAGCCCGTTGCTGGGGGGTGACGCGGACAAAGTGCAGCTGGCGCTCGTTGCGTTTGAAGTAGTAACGACCTTCGGCACTGGGATCGTTGACCCGCTGGCTGTCGATGATTTGCCGCATCCGATGCCAGGCCTCCCGGCGGCGCTTTTCCGCCTCTCGAGCGGCGTTGAGGGCCCGGTCGCGCTCGCGCTTTTCCGCCTCTTCGCGGGCTTTGGCCTCGGCCTTGGCCTTGGCCTTGGCCTCCTCGGCAGCGGCCAAGGATTTGTCTTTCTTGGCCCGGTGGGTCTTTTTCTTCAGCTCCTTCTCGGTTTGCTTGGCCTTGGCCTCATCGACGAGGCCCGATTTGAGCAATTGATCGCGCAACGACATGACATACCCCTTCGACAGGGCCGGCTCGGGCGATACCGGCTAGAGATCCCGCTGTTGCAACCAATGGCAAATGCCGTCGGCGACCCGTCGCCAGTGTCGATCCAGCATCAGCGCATGGGCGACGTCTTCCACCCACATGGGCGCGGTGGCAAAGGCCGCCGCCGTCGCCCGCACATCGGCGACGGGAATCAAGGCATCATTTTCCCCCCCCACCACCAAGGCGGGTACTTGGGGCGTCTGGCGCGGCAGATCCCAGGCCATATCCTAGAGGGCCTGGACCGATTCTCGTTGGGATAACTCGGTAAAGCGCACCACGTCAGCCTCGGGGAGTTCTTCGGAAAACAACGCCCGTCGGGCGTAGGCCCTGGACACCCAAGTAGGCCCCCACCACTGGAGTAGCTGGAGTTGTTGAAAAAGCTCGGGGTCCTTGAGGGCGAGATTCAAGCTGCTGGGCCAAAGACCCCACGGGGCCACCGATGCCAACAACACCACCGCCTGGGGCAGGGGATGTTTCTCCAGATACTTTTGGATCACAAACCCCCCCATGGAGTGCCCGATCAACACCAAGGGCCTCGGCAAGTTCGCCGCAGCGCAAGCCACATCGGCGACGTAGTCGGCCATGGTGTGCCACGCCAGGGTGTGCCGCCCCGGACTGTTGCCGTGGCCGCGCAAGCTCACCGCCAGGCATCGGTAGCCGGCGGCGGCGAAGTAGGGCAAGAAATGGACGTCCCAACACCAAGCGCCACTGAAGGCGCCATGGACGAACAGCAGCGTTCCAGGGCGCGCCTCTCCCGCTGGGGCGCGCTGGAGGATTTCCAGCGGCGGCAGGGGCGAAGGGGTTGGCGAAGGAAATGGTGTCGGGGTCACGGATGCCTCCACGGCGAGGGGTTGGGGTCAGTACAATACCCGGGCCCGCAAGGTGCCATCGATGGCCCGCAGACGCTGGAGGGCCAAGCGGCTAACCCCCTCGTCCATGGCCACGTCGATGACCACATAGCCAATGCGCTCGTTGGTCTGGAGGTATTCGGCGTCGATGTTGATGCCCTCCTGGGCAAAAATGTCGTTGACCTTGGACAGCACCCCGGGGACGTTGCGGTGGACATGTAGCAAGCGGTGGCTGCCCCGGTGGGCGGGCAGCGATACCTCGGGGAAGTTCACCGAAGTCAAGGTGGAGCCGTTGTCACTGTATTTGACCAATTTGGCAGCCACCTCAAGGCCGATGTTTTGCTGGGCCTCGACGGTGGACCCCCCCACGTGGGGGGTGAGGATGACGTTGTCGAAGGCCCGCAGGGGGGATTGGAATTCGTCGTGGTTGGACTTGGGCTCCACGGGAAACACGTCGATGGCGGCCCCGGCCAAGTGGCCGGCCTCGAGGACGGTGGTAAGGGCGTCGATATCCACCACCGTGCCCCGGGAGGCGTTGATCAACACCGCCCCCGGCTTCATGGCCGCGAGCTCTGCCTCGCCGATCATCCGGTGGGTCTGGGGGGTCTCTGGGACGTGGAGGGTGACGATATCGGCGCGATTCAACAATGCCTCTAGGGACGGCGCCTGGACGGCATTGCCCAGGGATAGCTTGGTCTCTATGTCATAGAACACCACGTTGAGGCCCAAGGCCTCCATCAATACCCCCACCTGGGTGCCGATGTGGCCATAGCCCACGATGCCCACCGTCTTGCCCCGCACTTCGAAGCTCCCCTTGGCGGATTTTAGCCATTCACCCCGGTGGGCGGCGGCATTTTTGCGGGGCAAGTCCCGCAGCAACATGATGGCCTCGGCCACCACCAACTCGGCGACGCTGCGGGTGTTGGAAAAGGGGGCGTTGAACACCGCCACCCCCCGCTCCTGGGCGGCCACCAAGTCCACCTGGTTGGTGCCGATGCAAAAGCATCCCACGGCGAGGAGGGCCTCGGCGCCGGCGAAGACCTCTCCCGTGAGTTGGGTGCGGGAGCGGATGCCCAACAGGTGGGCATCGGCCACTGCCTTTGCCAGGTCGGCGGCGGTGAGGGCAGTGGTGTGGTGTTCCACCCACGAATAGCCGGCATTGTTGAAAGTGTCCACGGCGCTTTGGTGGATGCCCTCCAAAAGCACCACCTTCATGCGGCTCTTGTCATAGGACGTCTTCCGCTGAAAAGCGTTGTTCGACACGGCGTTGTTCGCTGCGACGCTGCTAGACATGACACTACCGCCCTTGCCTGGGAAGTGAGAATGCGAAACCATACGTCTTTGAACGCGGGACGACAACCTCTGTCGCTCGCACACCCCGCCGGTCCCGCCCTTTTTCCCGCGAGAGCTTTTGCCCATGAATGCTCCCTCTGCTGCCCTCCTCGACGCCCTCAAAGCCACCGTGGCAGACCTGCGCACCGACGCCGACAGCTTGGCCACCTACGGCCGCGACTGGACCACCCGCTATCGACCCCAGCCGGCGGCGGTGGCGCTGCCGGCCGGCCTCGACGAGGTGGTGGCTTTGGTGAAGCTCGCCAACCAGCAGCGGTTGGCCCTGGTGCCGTCGGGGGGTCGCACGGGGCTGTCGGGGGGCGCCGTGGCGTTGCAGGGGGAGGTCGTGGTGTCTTTCGAGCGCATGAACCGCATCCTTCACTTCGAGCCCAAGGAGCGCTCGGTCACCGTCCAGGCCGGGGTGGTCACCGAGGCCCTCCAGCAGTTCGCCGCGGAGCGGGGGCTGTTCTACCCCGTGGACTTCGCCGCCCGGGGCTCCAGCCACATAGGGGGCAACATCGCCACCAACGCCGGGGGCATCAAGGTCATCCGCTATGGCATGACCCGGGACTGGGTCACGGGCCTCAAGGTCGTCACCGGCCGGGGCGATTGCCTGGAACTCAACAAGGGCCTGGTGAAAAACGCCACCGGCTACGACCTCCGCCACTTGTTCATCGGCAGCGAGGGCACCCTGGGATTGGTGGTGGAAGCCACCATCGAGCTCACCACGCCGCCCCAAGAGCCCAGTGTCATGGTCCTTGGCACCGACGATCTCGAGGCCCTATTGACGGTCTTTGACCGCATCCGCGGTGAGCTGCCGCTGTTGGCCTTTGAATTCTTCACCGACCAAGCCCTGGCCCACGTGCTGGCCAAGGGCCTTAAGCCCCCCTTTGACCAGCGCCCCCCCTACTATGCCCTGGTGGAGTTTGAAAACCCCGCCGACGCCCAACTGGACACGGCATTAAAATTGTTCGAGAGCGCCCTGGAACGGGGTTTGGTGGTGGATGGAGTCATCAGCCAAAACAGTGCCCAGGCCCTGGATTTGTGGCGCTTGCGGGAGGATATCACCGAGTCTCTGGCCCCCCATAAACCTTATAAAAATGACATCTCAGTACGGGTGTCCCAGGTGGCGGCGTTCCTCACCGCCATGGAGGCGTTGTTCGCCGAGGCCTACCCCGACTTCCAGGTGGTGTGGTTTGGCCACATCGGCGACGGCAACCTCCACATCAGCGTCCTCAAACCCCAAGGGCTGGCGGTGGAGGCCTTTGCCGAGCGCTGCGAGGCGGTGAGCGAGCAACTCTTTGAGGTCCTGGAGAGCTTCGGTGGCAGCGTCTCCGCCGAACACGGGGTGGGTCTGGTCAAGAAACCCTTTCTCCACTATACCCGCCATCCCTCGGAAATCGATTATTTGCGGGGAATCAAACGGGTTTTTGATCCCAACGGCATTCTCAACCCCGGCAAATTATTCGATTGAAGGCAGTGGATCAATTCTGTTGTCTCCCATCGGCACCCCGCCCATGACTCAAGCCATTCGTCGTGGGTCGCCGAGGAAAATCCGCCAAAGTTCCCTGGGATCCAGCTGGCAAATGAGGTGAGAACTAGTTCTCATCGACGGCCAAAGGCGCCCCAGGAAGCCCGTTGAATGTTTACTTTGACCCTTTACTTCCCTACTCTTGGCTTTGACTTTACCCCCCGAGGCGCGGTGTAAGCCACCGTCGCTGCCGGTGGGGCGGGTACACTCGACGTTGCCAAGACGTTGCCAAGACGTTGCCAAATGGAGCGTTTGCAACCCTGCAATTAGCAGTGACTAAATCCCATCTGTCGATATTTCAGTGAGATTTCACTGTCGGCTGCGGATTTTCTGTCACCGAGTGCGGCCGCCCGACTCGCAATGACCTCTTCCCCTTTGGCGGTATGAATGACCATCCTGGCCAAAGGTCGAAAGGGCGACCTCTGGTAAAGCTCGGGTATCGTCCCTCCTCGAGGGGCGATCGCGTTTTCGACCCCATCGATCTGTAGGTACCAGAGCCATGAGCACCCACGTAGAGGCAGAAGAGAATCGCGTCGACAAAGGCCAAGGCGACGCCGCCGCCACCGAAGCCGCGCGCCAACGGGCGGAGGCGGCTAAGCACCAACAGGCGTTCGAAGGCACGCTCCAGGCCGAGGAGGCCGCCAGGATCCAAGAGGCCAGCAGGTCCCAGGGGGCTGCCCAGGCCGCCATGGGGACCCCAGAGGCCGACTCAGAGCAAAAGCGCCCCCAACTGCGGATGATGATGCAGGGGCCCCAGAACTCCTTGTCCAGTTTTTACTCCGCCGGCCAAGACGCCTTGAACGGCCTGGGAGATGCGGCCAGAGACTTCGCCACCGACGTCAAGGGCACCGCCCGGGAGGGCTTGCGCGACCTCGCCCAGGGCGTGGATAGCTTCTTGGGCGGCGGCTCCGAGGCGGGGATCATCCACCGCGAAGTGGACGACCGCGGCGATACACCCGTGGACCAGCAGCGGGAGAAGGCCGTCCACTACCAGGACTACAAACAGTTCGAAGACAAAACGAACCCCGGCACTTGGAATGCCGGCAAGTCCAACATCACCGCCCAGGAGGGCTTTTACCAGAAGGTCGATAACTCCCCAGACCCCGTGTCCCGGGCGGGTCGCAGCCTGGCAGACGCCGGCAACAGCGCCTTAAATCGGCTGGGTATCGAGCTAGACCAAGAGGACAAGTCCACGGGCTACAAGCCCAACACCGCCGGCATCGCCGAGGCACCCCGGGAGAAGCTGGGTCGCGTGGGTGGCCAAGAGGTCCAGACCAAGTGGGACAGCACGGGGCTTTTCAACATCCAAGACGACGTGTTCCACAGCCAGGAGACCACCCTGGGGGTGCGCAACGAGCAGCACAACCAGGTGGGTGACCACTTTGAGCACGCCCAGGTGACCCGGGTCGGCGCCTACCACGACCACATGTTCATGGGTGGCGCCGATGGTTTCGACCCCCTCAAGGGGGATCTCACCGGCCGCGCCAGCTACATGACCCAGGGCCACCTGGGGGTGGGGGCCGTGCGGGAGGGCAGTTACAACGACGACCTCGACCACGTCAAGGCCGGGGCCGACTACCGCCTCCAGGGGGGGCTGGAATTCATGGCGGCCTCCCGGGGCTCGGCCTACGCCGGTCCCCTGGGGGCGGCGGCGGGTATCGAAGGCCAACTGGGGGCCGACGTCCTCTCCGCCCAGGGCAGCGCCAAGGCGGGCACCGACCTCGACGCCTTCCGCCTCGGGGAAGTGGACTTCAACCCCAGCGTCGGGGTGGGCGGTAAGGCCTACGTCGGCGCCGAGGCCCGGGGTCAAGCGGCGGTGTCGTTTACCCCCACCAACATGGGGGCCAAGGTGGGGGGCGAGGCCTTCGCCGGCGCCAAGGCCGCCGTCTACGGCGAAGTGGGGGCCGGAGATCTGGGCAAGCTCGGCGGCGGCGTTGAGGGCTACGCCGGTGCCGGTATCAAGGGGGAGGCCAAGCTGGAGCTGGAGGACGGCAAGTTCAAGTTTGCCCTCTCCGGCGGCGCCGCCTTGGGGTTGGGCCTTGGCGCCGAAGTCAAGGCCGAGGTGGACTTTTCCGCCGCCGCCGATTTGGCCACCGGCGCCGTCAAGGAGGCGGCGGGCTCCGTGGCGACCCTGGCCTCGGGGGCCCTCGACCTGGCCGACCGCGCCCTGGACAAGGCGCCGGAGTACCTGCGCCGGGCCGAGGATGCGGTGGGCGACAAGGTCGACAACTTCGTCGCCGACAGCAGGGAGTTGGCCGCCCGCACTCGAGACCTAGTGGAGAACAAAGTCGACAACTTCGTCGACGGCGCCCAAGGCCTGCTGGAGACCGCCCAGGACGTGGTGGCGGACGAATTCAACCACAGGCTCAACCAGACTCAAGGGCTGGCCAGCAAGGCTTGGGAAGTCTTTGACGCCAAGGCGGGGCCCGCCATCGAAGCGGCCCGGGATAAGGCCGGCGAGATCGTCTCGGATCTCAACGCCGACAACGCCCAAGACGCCTTGGAGTTCCTCGGCCGCTGGGCCGGCGATCGCCTGGACTTCAGCGGTTCCCCCAAAACCTCCGGCGACCCGGCCACCGACTCCACCGCCGGGATTCCCCCAGACCAGCGCCCCGAACTCAATGGCATTTTGGCCGACTACCAAAACCCCGCCGAAGACGAACTGGTCGACTGGAAACCCGATGGCCTCCTCGGGGCGGCCTACGACGTTGCCGGCGGCATCGACAATCTCTTCCAGGGGAAAAATCCCCTGGAGGGCGGCGAGGCCAAGCCGGTGCGCTCCCGGGAGGCCGAAATGCTCGACGACATGTCCGCCGTCGAGCAGTTGCGGATGAATCACTTCAAGGACACCGCCCGCAACACCGCCATCGACGAATACAATTTCAGTCCCGACGACGCCCCCCCCGAGGCGGCCAACCAACACCACTGGGTGGAGGTGGGGGGCCACCAAGACGCCTACCGCCACGCCTACTTCAGCGCCATGATGACCCGAGAATTCGGCGCTGACTACGCCAAGGAGTTCACCGACGCCCACGAAGCCGGGGTCAACCCCAGGGCCCAGGAAGAGGCCATGGACCTGTTCAACAACGAGCTGGGCATCAAAATCGCCCAGGAGAACCCCGACGCCAGCGAGGCCGAACTGGCGGCCTTGGTCAAACAGGCCATCGACAACGGCCGGGCGGTGGTGGTCGACCGGGGAGGCGACTTGGCCTGGAGCGACCAGGTCGAGCCCGGCCGACACGGCGCGTTGATCCAGTAACCTCCCAAGCCCCCAAACGCCCCCGATCCGGAGGCGTTTTCAGCCCTTGTGCTCGTTCTAGGCTCGATCGAGAAAGGCTATATCGACCACTTCAAAGCCGCCTTCCCTGGCGCGCCAGCGGACGTTGACGTCCCATAGCTGCAACCCGTACAGGCGTGGGCGGCGGTCGAAGGCCGGCCTGGGGTCGGTCCCCACCACCTGGACCACCAGGGCCGCCAAGTCCAACCCCTTGGCCTGTCGATAGTCCTGGCAAAAGGCTTGGGCCTGGGGGGAGAGCACCACGGGCGCAGCCCGCGGGGGCTCGTCGGCGTAACCTCCCCGGGCGGGGATGGCGTCGGCGTAGGGCAAATAGGGTTTGATGTCCACCACCGGGGTGCCGTCCAAGAGATCCACCCCCCCCAGGGTGAGGCGCACCCCTTCCCGGCAGTCGATGTCCAACAGCGCCACCGCCGACAACCCCAAGCCGTTGGGGCGGTAGGGGGAACGGCTGGCGAATACCCCCGTGCGCCGCTGACCCCCCAGGCGGGGAGGACGGACCGTGGGTTGCCAACTGGCCGCCTTGATGCCGTGGAACAAAAACAACAGCCACAGGTGGGAGAATCCCTCGAGGCCCGTGATGGCCTCGGGGCGATTGTAGGGGGGATGCAATTCCAGCACCCCCACCGCCGCGGCTGCCAACCCCGGCTGGCGGGGAATGCCAAACTTTTCCCCAAAGGGCGTGTGGACCGTGCCGATGACGGCGAGCGCCGATCCCGCCTTTGGGCTACACTGCGGCAAAGACCTGCGGTCTACCATGCTCACCATCGCCACATTCAATTTGTGCAATTTTGGCACGGATGCCCCACCGGCGCGCCTGCGGCGCCTGGCGCTGACCATCAGTGGGGTTCTGGCCGCCCCCGACATCCTCGCCGTCCAAGAGGTCACCGCCCCCGGTCCCGGGGACTTCGGCGGCAAGGTGGCGGCCACTGGGGCCTACAGCACCTTGGCCAGTGCCATCCTGGCCGCCGACGGCCCCTTCTACGCCCATCGGGAAGTGCCCCCCTTGGCCCAACGGGACGGGGGGTTGGCCGGGGCCAACATCCGGGTGGGCCTTTTATTCAACCCCGAGCGAGTGACCTTTGTCGACCGGGGGGACCCGAGCCCCGAGCGGGCGGTGAGTTGGGTCCAGGCCGATGGCCAAGTGGCCTTGAGTATGAGTCCCGGGCGCATCGACCCTCTCCATCCGGCCTTCGAGGGCGACGCCCGCCAGGGCTGGCTCCCCAGCCGCAAGGCCTTGGCGGGGGAGTTTCGCATCGGCCCCCAACGGCTGTTTGTGGTGGTGTGCCACCTGAAGTCCATGCGAGCCAACAACCGGCGCGAAGAGGCCAGCGCCCAGCGCCAACGCCACGCCCAAGCCGCCGTCATCCAGCGCTTTGCCGGCCAATTGCTGCGCCAGGTGCCCGACGCCTCCCTGGTGATTTTGGGGGACATGAACGACGGCCTCAACTCCCGCACCCTGGATCTCCTCAAGGGGGACCACTTGGTCAACCTCAACGAGGGGCTAGAGCGCCCCTACAGCCACCGCCAGGGGGGGCGACCCCAGCTATTGGACCACGTGCTGGTGAGCAAGGCGTTGAGCCGCGGTGCCCGTATCAACATTCCCCACGTCAACAGCGACGCCCCGTGGACTGAGCGCTCCAGCGACCACGACCCCATCTTGGCCGAACTCCCCCTGGACCCCAGGGGGAACCCGGAGGGCGGTTGATTTATCGACCACCCCCGGGTAGGTTCAACCCGGGTGGGTTCCAGGGAACACCAGACCCAGTGGCATTGCCCTTCTTCCCCGAACTCCCCCGCCCGTCGTCGCTCACCGTCCCTGCTGACCGTCACTGCCTTGGATGCCGATCACCATGAAGCCACCTAATGCCCCCCTACCCGCTTTGGCCGTCGTCCTCGGTCTCCTCGTCGCCGGGCTCACGGGCCCAGGGCTTTTCCCCCCTTTGGCATTGGCCCAGGAGACCGATTTCCAGACCGGGGTAGACGCCTACCACCGCGGCGAGTACGCCGCCGCCTTTGAAGTATTTCAGACGCTGGCCAACCGGGGCCACATCGACGCCCAAAACAACCTGGGCGTCCTCTATCAAACCGGGCGCGGCACCCCCCCAGACCCCCTCCAAGCGGCCCGCTGGTACCGCCTGGCGGCCCAGCGGGGCCATGCCGACGCCCAGGGCAATCTGGCGGCCCTCTACGTCCAGGGCTTAGGGGTGGAAAAGGACTTGCTGCGGGCCTACGCCTGGTTTAACCGCGCCGCCCTCCAGGGGGACACCACAGCTGCCCAAAACCGCGACACCGTGGCCGAGCAATTGAGCGCCGAGCAAGTCGCCCGGGCCAGCGACCTGGAGCTTTTTGCCCCCTTGCG
>JBHJHK010000325.1:0-10313 GCA_050330975.1 Candidatus Competibacterales bacterium
AGCAGCTCATCAAGCGCGACGCCTATTACAACATCCCCCCCAAGGTGCGCACCGAGCTGATGATGGCCAACGCCGAGCGCCGCGCCGAGGGTAAACCCCCCATGGACTTGAGCGAGCTCACCGCCGACATGGAGGCGTTGCGGGCCGAGGAGCTCGACCCCGAGGCGCTGCGGGACAAGTACGGCATTCCGGGGCTGTTTTCCGATGACAAAGTCGTCGAGATGGTGCGGGAAAGGCGCATCGAAGAGCTGCGGGAGAAATACGGCCTTTCCGAAGACACCATGCGCGAGCTGGCCACCCAGCGCCTGGGCCAGGTCTATGGCGAAGGGGCCGCCCAGGCCGGGGCCATCGCCCAGCAGCAATTGGAGGAACTCACCGCGGCCTACGACCAGATCGTCGCCCAAGAGGGTGTCGACTCCCCCCGGGCCCAGGAACTCCAGGCCCAGATCCAAGAACTGGAAGAGGTGAGCGCCCCCTACGTCGAGGAACTAGAGGGCTTCAGCGAGCAGCTGATGGATCTCTACCCGGTGCCCAAGGGTTTTTGGGAAACCCTGGGGGACATCATGCTCGGGGTGCTCCAGTTTGTGGGACCCATGCTCCTCAACCTCATTCCCGGGGTGGGGAGCGCCCTCTACGCCGGCTACCAAGGGGTGCGGGCCGCCATCTCCTTCGCCCAGGGGGATATCTTGGGGGGCTTGACCTCGACGGTGGGGGCTTTAGTACCGGGGGCGGGGGCCATCGGCGGCGCCGTGGGGGGCAGCGTCGGCCAGGCCATCACCGCCATCGCCGGTACCGTGGGCCAAGTGGCCAAGACGGGTTTGGGGGTCGGGCGGGGCATCGAAGCCATGGCCAACGGGGATATCCTCGGCGGCTTCACCCAATTGGCCGGGGCGGGTCTCGGGGGGGCTGGAGCCGCCGGGGTGGACGCCAACACCCTGGGCACCCTGCAACAGGGCTTTAACGTCGCCACAGGGGCCACCCGGGCCGCCGTGGGATTGGCCAATGGCCAGCCGGAGCAGATTCTGGCGGGTCTCGGCAGCTTCGCCGGGGGGATTCGCGACGCCGCCGGGGATGCCCTGGGGGAAGCCGGGGTGCAGACCCTGAATTTCCTCCAGGACGGGGCGCGATTTGGCGGCAGTTTGGCGAGTGGCAACTTCGCCGCTGCCCTCGACCAGCTGGGCCAGGGCCTAGGGAACACCGCCCTGGGTGGGGTATTGAACGATCCCCTGGTGGGGCAAGTGACCCAGTGGGCCCGCCAGGGGGCGGATTTTGCCCAAGACCTCACCCGCGGCGACTTTGCCGGCGCCCTGGGGCATTTGAACCAGGGTCTCCAGGGGTTGCCGGGGCTCGGCGGCGACCAGCAGGCCCTCGTCGACCAGGCTCGCCATTGGAGCCAGGCGGGGACCGAGCTGGCCCAGGGGTTGGTGGACGGGCGCTATGGCCAGGCCCTCGATACCCTGACCCGGGAGTTGACGCCCTTTATGACCCAGGAGATGGAGGGGGGACTGCGGGCTTTCCACCACCTCATGGGGGCGGGGGAGGCCGTGGCCCACAACGATGCCCTGGGTCTCCAGCGCCAGTTTGGTCGCGGGGTCGACGAGTTGGGGCCCTTGTTTAGCCATGTGGCCGATGGCCAGTTGCGCCAGACCTTCGACGCCTTGGCCGCCGGGGCCCAGGGTTTGTTGGACAATCCCCAAGTGACCCAGGCTTGGCAGACTCTGGCTGCGGGGGCCCCCTTTGTCCAGGCCCTGACCCAGGGGGAGGTCTCCCGGGCCTTCCAGGGCCTAGAGCAACAACTGGCCAACCCTCCAGAGGCCCTGGGGCTGGCCCAGAGCCTGGTGCAGCGGGCCGAAGCCGCGGTGCGTCCCCTGGCCAATGGCCAGGCCGTGGCGGCCCTGGAGCACCTCCAGCAACTGGATACTTCCCCGGACGGTACGGCGGGGCTGTTTGAAGCGACGCCGGCGGTCCAAGAGGCGTCGGCCTTTTTTAACGCCATGGCCGGCGGCCTGTTCACCCCCCAGGGCTTGTTGCCGTCTTTGGACCAGTTCGTCCAGGGCTATACGGTTTTGAGCGCCCAGCTGCAGCAACTGGAGGCCCTGGCCCAGGAGATGTTGACCAACGCCGACGGTCGGCCCGAGCGGGTCATGCCCCAGGTGGCCCGCCAGGCCAGAGAGCAGCTCATGCCGCCCCCCGTCATCCGCGGTTGAGGGGGACACTGGACCGTCGAGGTCGCTGGGTCTCGCCCTGGGGAGAGACTGGATTCACCGATCCCTGGGCTCACTGACCAGGGGTGGGGCCTGGAGATAACCGAGGATGCGCTGGTAGAGGTCATGGCCAATGGCGATGCCCTTCTGGGCGATCCTTTCCCGGGCGGCCCGGCGCCGCTGGCCCGGCAGGCGAGCCCCCTCCTGGGCGGTGATGGCTGCTACTAGATCCTCCAAGCGCTGGCCAAAGGCCTCCTGGGAAAAGGGCTTGGGGTCGATGAGCAAGAAAAACTGCCCGGTCCCCGGCGGTCCGCCGTCGTTCTTGGCAAAGGAGCTGGCGTGGAGGCCCAAGGTGGCGCCGGTGAGGGCGGCGGCGAACAGCTCCACCGGCAAGGCGATGCCCACCCCCTTGTAGCCCCCGGCGGGGGCCATGGTGCCCTGGAGGGCGGTGTGGGGATCGGTGGTGGGGGTGCCGTCGGGGCCAAAGGCCCAGCCCTCGGGGAGGGGCTCACCCTTTTTGGCCCGGACGTTGATCTCGCTCTTGGCCACTACGCTGGAGGATTGGTCGATGACCAACGCGGCACCTCCCTGGCCGTCGGGTACTCCCAGGGCAAAGGGGTTGGTACCCACCACAGCCCGGGTGCCCCCCACCGGGGCGATGGAGGCCGGCGCATTGGTGAAACCGAGCCCCATGAGTCCCTGGCGGGCGATGTTTTCCACGTGGAAGCCCAACACCCCGCAATTGTAGGAGTTGCGCACCCCCAATGCTGCCAGGGCGTGGCGGCGGGCGGCGGCGCAGGCCTGTTCTAGGCCCCGTTCGATGGCCAGGTGGGCAAAGCCGTGGCCGGCGTCGGCCACAAAGGCCACCTCTGAAATCGCTTCAACGCTGGGAACAGCGTCGCCTCTGACCTTGCCACAGCGCAGGTGCTCGCAGTAGATGGGCAAGTAGTTAAAACCGTGGCTTACAATGCCGTCGCCCTCGGCGGCGACGATGCCGCGGGCCAGGGCCAGCGCGGCGTCGTGGTGGGCGCCACAGGCCCGCAGGACTTTGACGGCAAAAGCCGTCGCCTCCAGCTCGTCAAAACGCACCGGCTCGCTGACCATCTCCATAGCTCCCCCAGGGGTTGGTATCGACACAAGCCCTCCAGTTTCGGGCCCCCAGGGAGACAATGCAAGGCGACAAAAGGGGCGGTCCCCCTGTCGTTCAGCCTCAGGGCGTGGCGACCTCGGGGGTGGATGGGTCTTTGGCGGCCTTGAGTTTGGTCATCAACCACCAAGTCAGAGCTGCTGCCCCCACCAAGAGGGCAACACCCAACAAGGGGCGGTAGAACAGCCAGGCCACCGAGAGGGTGACTAACGACAGGGGTGCTGCCAACAGCAAAGCCACCAAACCCACCCCCGCTCCGGCCACACTCCCCAGGATGGGCAACACATCGGCGAGGACCACCAGGGGGCGGAGGACCAAAAACAACCCCACCCACATGATGATAAATCCCACTAGGCGCAGGATCCAGGTCAAGAACCGGTTGTCCGCTTGGGCCTTTTCAATCATTCCCGCGGCGGAGTGGGTCCCCACCTGGAGGAGTTCCAGGGCATCCCCCGCCCGGGTTTGGTAGGGGGCAAAGGTCGTGTTTAGCTGCTGGGCAATGATGCTCACCGCGGTGGGTGTCACCACCTGGAAGCGGATCCGCACATCCCCCACCTGGGGGGCGGCGGGGTCGGCGCCTATATAGTACAGGCCGTCGTGGACTTTGCCCTTATCCCCCAAGGTGTCCGGGAGGGGTGCATCGGCGGCCACGGCCAAGGGTTCGAAGTTGTCGATGGCGCGGATGAGAGAATCCGACAGGGTAAACGCCCCCATGGTGACGGGCTCGGCGATGTATGACGTGGATTGATAGGGCATGGCGTTGGGATTTTGGTACTGGCCCGAGCGCCTGAACTCGGCCGAATTGATCACCCCGTCGGACCAGACCTTGTCGTAGGTGTAGGTGGTGACGGTCTCGGTTTCACCCCCCACTTGGGTGCGGGTCTCGCGCTCCGAACGCTCTCGCCACTGGTACATCTCCACCGTGCGCTGCAGCCGGAGGGCGTTGGCTGAGATGCCGAACACGGGATCTTCCAGGACGGCGTCGGTGTTGGCCCGGCCCGTCACATGGATCAGTCGACCTTCGTTGCTGGGGTTGACATCATCGACGGGCACTGAAACCACGATGTTGCCGCCTTCTTTTAGGGATTGATAGGTCGTTACCGCCCGACCTTCATTGAAAAACAGCGTTGGAAAAGCCGCTAAAACTAAGCAAAGACCCACGACAATGCCCTTGAAGGCACCGCCGATGCGACTGAACCACGATTCGTGGGTGACTTCGGTGAAGCTATTATCTGCCATGGGTGCTCCTCAGCCTTGGTAAAAACCGGGGCAAAGACAAATCCTTCTTGCCGACTGGTGGCTTACAGTTCGGTGACAGCCCGTGACGATTGAGCGCGCCACGGCGCCACTTTATCAGAGATCATCGGGGAAATTCGGTAGTATTCTCGTTTTGATACAACGATCCAATGGGTGAGGACTGCACTCATGGTCAATCACAATCCAAGGTTGGATCACCCCCCGGGTCAGCTCGGGAAGCCCCGGGGGATGGCCGCCGAGCCGCCCCAGGGACACGCCTGGCGGAGGCCGGGGGGGCAACCGCAACCCAGGGGGACCTAGAAGCCCAAAGGGCCCTCAGCAGACTGGAGTGGTTCGGTTTTTGGTTTTGGTGAGGGATGCGCCATGACCCCATCCTGCGATGGGGCCTCCGCGGGTCGCAGTTTTGAAACAAGCTCGATGTCAAACGCCCATCCGGAAACGACGCCCATTTCAAAGCTGATCAGGATCAACCCCCAAGGCCCGCAACTGGGCGGCGAGTTGATCGGCTCGCTGGCGCTCGCGTTGTGCCTGGAGCCGAGCTTCTTCAGCCTGCTTTCGCTCCTGTTCGACGGCTCGTTGTGTCTGATCAAGCCGCTGTGCCAATTCGACGGAGCTGAGAAAGGGTCTGCCTTTGGGATCAAAGATCTCCAGGGTCTCCTGGGTCAGGACGAAGCGAATCTGCAGCCGGGGGCTGGTCCAGCCATGGAGGTGGCTCATGGCCACCAAGCGCCCATCCTGGCGCAGCCACACCTCTAGCCGGTTGGCCTCGGGATCGTAGACGTAGTACTCCTCCACCCCGTGATGGTCGTAGAACGCTTGCTTGCTGCGCATCTCATCGAGGCTGTTGCCCGGGGAGCGGATCTCGAAGACCACCTGGGGGGCGATGCCGCCCTCTTCCCACTGGCGATAGGAACCCCGATCCCCCTTGGGACGGCCGAAGACCACCATGACATCGGGGGCCACGGGGCCACTGACGCGCCGATCGGGATGGGGGTACCAAAACAGATCGCCGGCGATAAAGACGGCGTTGTCGTCGGCGAAGAGGATCTCGAGGTTTTCTTTGATCTTGACCAGCCAGCGGTACTGGAGGGTGTTCTCTGCCATGGGCTGGCCGTCGCTGTCGGGATAGGGGTCGTGGGGATCGTAGCGGGGATACGAGATCACGGCATCCTCCTAAGCTGTACCTATAACGATCCCCTCAGTCTATCCAGGCTCGACCCCCCAGTCGACCGCTACAAAACCCCTGTTACCCAGGGGCGCTAGCCCCTCTAGGCCAACATCCCCAACGGCGGTTGCCCCCCCAGGGGATCGTAGAACCGGGTGATGTTGGGCAGGGCATCCCCCAAACGATGGGGGGCGACGCCAAACCACAGGGCGAGCTCGGCGAAGTACTGATCCACGGCCAGGGTGGGGACCAAGCGCCCCCGTCCGGTGTCGAGGTCGCTCCCCAGGGCCAAGTTGGGGTACTGGCCGTAGAACCGCCCCCCCTTGACGCCCCCCCCCATGACCAACTGGACGCTGCCCCAGGCGTGGTCCGAGCCCTGGCCGTTGGAGGTGAGGGTGCGGGCGAAATCCGAGGTGGTGAAGGTCACTACCTGATCTTCCACCCCCAGCTCCACGGTGGCGGAGTGGAAATCCCCCAGGGCCTTGCTGACCACGGCCAACATGGCTCGCTGGTTGTTCAACACTTCGTCGTGGTGGTCCCAACCGCCAAATACCACGTAAAAGGTCTGCCGCCCCATCCCCAAGGCCCCCCGGACGGCGATAATTTTGGCGATGGTGGCCATGCTCGCCGATAGCTCGTCGGGGGAAAACGCCGTGGTGAGGGTGGGGGTGCCGGCCAAGGCGCTGCTGAATTGCTGCTGGGTGGCCATACTGCCCTTGACCGTCTGGACGAATTGCTGCTCAAACAGGTTGTGGTAGCGCTGTTCCAGGGTGTTTTGAATGTTGGCTTTTTTCAGTTGGGCATAGAGGTCGTCGTCGTCGAGGCCAAAGATGCCCACGGCGCCGCCGATGGGGTCGACACTGTACCCCACCCCACTGGCACCGGTCTGGAAGATGTTATTGCCCGACAAGGAAACATTGAGGGACAAGCCACTTTGGCTGTTATAGCTGGCCAATAGATCCGCCATCCGTCCGGCAAAGCCGTCCAGGGAGCGGCGGTCGGGGACCGAGGTTTGCCACTGGTCGATTTGGTCGATATGGGAATAGAGGCCCAAGGGCACTGGGGCCGAGCCATTGCGTACCTGGTCGCCCGTAACCGGCTCCACCAAGGTGCCCACGTTGGCCACCATGGCCACTTTGCCCTGGTCGTAGAGGGCTTGCATCTCGGGCATGCTGGGGTGGAGGCCATAGGTCTTGGCCGTGGCGCCGTCGACGATGGGCAACAGGCTTTCCCGGGCCAGGGCCAGGTCGGTGCGGGTGGCGCTGTAGGCGTCGTACTCCACCGATTCCAGGGGCACCACCATGTTGTAAGAGTCGTTGCCCCCGGCCAACAACAAACACACCATGGCCTTGTAGTCGCCGGCGGGGACCGAGGTCATCGCTCCGCTGTCGGCGGCGGCGGCACTCATCAACTGCAAGTTGAACAGGTTGGACAATAGGGTCGTCGAGCCCAGGGAAGCGCAGCTGGCGGTACCGAGGAGTCGACGGCGGGTGAGGGGGAGCTTGGAACTAGAGTTGGGGCGGCGTTTGGCCATGGCGAGGAATCTCTTTGGTTGAAGTGACGAAGTATCGGGAGCGTCTGGGCCGCTCAGACCATGACGGCGTATTCGGGGGAGGTGGCGATGAGTTCCAGGGCAAAGGTCACCCGGAATTCCACGGGGATGGCCCGCAAAGTGGCCACCAGGCGAGCTCGGGTCTGGGGCGATTGGCTGCGGTAGGTGAAGAGGCCATCTAGGTATTCCACCAGCTCGACGACGTCGTGGGCACGGGCATCTAGGAGCGCGGTGTCCAGGCGAACGGGGCGGGCGAAGGGGGCGTTTTCCAGTTCGTCTTCCTCTTCGCCGTCCTCGTCTTCGTCTTCGTCCCTGTCCTCGTCGTCTTCGTCCCTGTCCTCGTCGTCTTCCAGGTTGACGATTTCGTCAAAGTCCTCCTCGTCGTCTTCCTCTCGCCCTTCGTCCACTACGGGGTATTCGGGCAGGGTCAGAGGCAAAAAGGAGTTTTCCCACAGGCTCAACATCCACAGGTTATAGCCTTGTAGGGCGGTGTAGCTGTTGAGGATTTGAAATTCCGGGCCGTATAGGTCGGCCTGGGCGAGGGTGCCCGCGGGTCTGTGGTTGGGGGAAAAGAAGTTGAAGACGCTTGGGGATTGAAGGGGATATTGACCCAGTGCCGTGGCGATGGGTTCGGACCGTGCCAGGTAATAACCGCTGTCGCTGTGGGCGTTGAGGGCTCGGGCCATCTGGACGTAGCGCACAAAGGGCTCCCGCAGCATGCCGTGCTGGGGATCGTTCATCCACGATGCGTCCCGGGCTTCGGTATCCAGCAAAATGGCCCGTACCACCGCCGCCATATCACCCCGTTCGCCAGAGCCATTGTCGTCGAAGGCCTCGGCCACCCGGCGGATGTAACTGGGGGTGGGGTTGGACTTCACCAGCCGCTGGATGAGTTGTCGGCCGATAAAGGGACCGACGTTGGGATGGTTGAAGAGATTGTCTAGGGCGTCTTCGATGTCCTGCATCCCCGTTTGGCCCGCGGGCAGCACCGCGCCGTTGAGAAGGCGCTTTTCCTCCCTGTCGTGGACTTCTTCGAACATCACCATGGGTTCGGAGAGAAAAAACGTGTCGACATCGACCGGGGTAATGGGGGTGGCGGTGCCGTCGCCTTCGTAGAAGACGAACTCCCCGTCTTTCAACGCCAGCTTTGACGAGTGGAGGCCGGTGAATACCCGAGCAAAATTGGCGATGGTATCGTTGTCGTAGGTGGGGATGTCGTTACCGTTGGCATCTTTGACCCGGCTGCCGTCGGGGTTGAGCTCAAACAGGCCGATGGTGAACAGTTGCATCACCTCCCGGGCGTAGTTTTCGTCGGGAAAACGCATGGTCACCGGGTCGGCCTTGCGGTTGCCCATGTGGCTTAAGTAAAGGCCCATACAGGGGTCGAGGGTGACGTTGCGCAGCAGGTCGCGAAAATTGCCCAGGGCCCCATCGATCAACTTGTCGTAGTACTGGATGACCCCAATGGCCGCATCTTCCAGGTTGTCGTTGCGCTGGGAGATGACAAAGATCTCGCTCAGGGCAAATGCCACCCGCTGGCGCACCAGATCCCGCCCGGTGAGGACCTGCTGCCACCAGGACCAACCCAGCCAGCCGGGGCCGATGAAGAATTCTCCGTCTTCTCGGTAGCCAAAATCCCGGGCCATTTGCCAGGTGATGGGCATCAGCCGCCCGGAGGGCATGGCCAGTTGCTGGTCGAGCCAAGACTCGATGCCCTGGTTGGCGACCTGCAGGATCAAGGCTTCGTCGGCGCCAAAGGTCGCCTGGTTCAAAAACCGCCCAGCGGCGGCTTCCCGGGTATCGGGAAGCCGGCGGCGGCCGGCGGTGGGGTCTAGGGCGGCGGCCCGGGCGGCGGCCGCAGAGCCCAGGGCCAGGGCGGCACCAACGGCGGTGGACTGGAAAAATTGCCTGCGATTCAGGCTCATGGTCATGGGATACCTCGGCGTGGAAGATGACATCCCCGGTGTATGCCGCGGTGGGGCTCGACGGTTGACGTCGTGGGGCGTTTTTTACAACGCCTGGGGGTCGAGCCAGGGGCGGAACAGATGATCCAAGGATCCCCAGACGCCCCGGCTGTGGTCGTGGCGCAAGAACACCCGAATAAACCCCTCCAGCCCAAAACCCTCCTCTGCCACGATCTGGGCCACAATGCAGCGCCCCAACTCATGGCCCGGTGACCAGGCCCGCTCACTTCCCTCGGGGTGAAGGGGCGCCTGGCCATTGGCAAACACGTTGGGGTAGCTCTGGCCGATGAACTCGCTGAGCCCCTCGGTGAAGATCTTGGGGCAGCGGCGGTAGGCGTGGGTCCCCAAGAGCTTGAACTGGGCAAAGTGCACCAGCTCCCGGGCCAGCAAAAACTCAAAATGCGCCGGACTCTCCAAGAGACGGCGGTGGAGCACAATGTGACTTTCGCCACTGTCTGCAAAGGTGAACAACGACAGGGCGTGGTGGGCTTCTAGGCACGTTGGGGAGACCAAAACGACAGGACTGGGATACACCGGCAACCGCGCCGCCAAGGTCGGACCCCACTGTCCCTTGGGTGGTGCAGCACACTGGGTGATGAGGTCCAGGCATGACGCTGTGTGGGAAAGCTGAGATCACTCGCCATGCGGCACCACCGCCGGGCTGTTGGCGTGTTCTGTTTGTCTAAAAATTGTCTAAATCGGTCGAGAGCTAACGGCGGCTTAGCGTAAGGTGATTTTCTTCGCGGCTACGCAGCGTTTTTATCACCCTGGCGAGCGCTCAAAGAGGCTTGATACGTCCAAGGGAGCCAGGCGCTAGGATTCGCCTTGACCTCATCGCGATAACGCTGCACCTGCGTTAGATAGTCCAGGGCATTGACGCCCGCTCGCTCACAGGTGGCGATGATCGACGTGATGCGATCTCCCGCATCGGCTCCCGCCTGGGTTTTATAGAAGAGGGCATTTTTCCGATGGCGGATGACGAGCTTAAGCTGCGCTTCAACGGTGTTGTTATCCACGGGCGCAC
>JBHJHK010000326.1:0-22388 GCA_050330975.1 Candidatus Competibacterales bacterium
GGGAGGCACCTCGGCGGCCTCATCGGCGGCGATGAGGCCAAACACCTGGATCAACACCGCCCCCTTGAGCCACAGGGTGGGGCCGTCATCCTCCCCCTCTTCCCCCCCGGGGTCTGAGGAGGCGAGGGTAGGGTCCTCTTCGGCCAGCTCCACGGACCAGTAATTATCGGGGATCAATGCCGCGTTGGCAGGGTCGCAAAACCGCGCCAACAAAGCCTGCGCCTCGGGACCGGCCTCCAGGCCGTCGGCTTGGATGAGGGCGTCCACCAGGCGGGTAGCGGCGTCGAGCGTGGCCAGGGGGCGCCAGCCGGGCGCCGCCTTGGCGGCGTCGAGTTCGGCCTCCACCTGGGGGCCGTTGAGGCCGAGCCTAGCCAGCCGCGCCCCCAAAGGCGCCAGAAACCCCTCGGACTCGGCCCAGGCCCGCCAGTCGGCCGCCGCCACCGGCTGGCGGTGGAGGAACAATTCCCCCACCAGCTGGCGGCGGGTCATCCAGCGACGCCCTTGGGAGGGATCCATGACCTGGATCCAGCGGCCGTGGAGGCGCCAAATCACCAAGAAATGAGTGCCGCCCCCCGGCAACAGCACCACGGCGATGGCGGGCAAACTGGCGGCCTCGGGGAGGAGCAAATGGTCGGCGGGCATCATCACCTGGACGGCGTCCAAGCCCAGCTGGCCGGCGATTTGCTCTAGGGTGTCGATGGAGGTGCCGTCGACATCGGTCTGGCAAGCCTCCCGGAGGCGGCCATAGCTGGCCGAGAGGCCATAGCCCTCTAGCAGCGCCTTGAGGGCCGCTGGCCCGCAGTCCATGGCCGAGGTCTGGACGACCTCGGGCACCAACCAGCGGGCGGTCCCAGGCTCTGAGCTAAAGGGGCGCCAATCCCTCAAGGATGGGCGCGACGGACTACGCCGCCGCCCTCTGCCACCGCCAGCCCCGCCGCCCGCAGTACCCAGCGGGCCGGGGTAATGTGCTCCACCACTACCTCGGCCCGGCCGACGATGATGTCCTCCCTCCGGGCCAGGGCGCGGCTCAAAGAACGGGGCAGCCCCAGGCGCACTTGCCGGCGGCGGGGCCCCGGGGCCGTTACCACCGCCACTTCGGGAGTCGTGGCGGCGTCGAGGTACAACCACACCCGTTGGCCCCGTTGGAGGCGGGCCACCACCTCGGGGGAAAACTCGGCGACGGCGGTGCTAGAAGACTCCAAGGTCACGACCTCGCTGGTGGCATAGAGGGGGATCTCGGCGATAATGAACCACAGGCACCACCCTCCCACCAATAAAACGGCGAGCCCCAGGGTTATGGCTGTGATGCGGTAGTCGTCGGCCTCTAGGGCGCGCAGGGAACGGGGAAAGGGCGTGGCCATCGTACCAGTTTGGGAAAATTCACCTTGGGATGTTTGCCAACGGGTTGCGGTTACTCAAGGCTACGGCCCCGGGGGGCCCGCTGTCCCCGACGCCCCAATCCACCACTTCTCCAGCGAGCAGAGCACGACACTGTGATGGTTTCCCCCACCCCCACCTCTTCCACACCCCAACACCCCTCGCTAAGGGCGCGCGCCGCGGCCGTTGGCCCTTTGCGCTGGATGTTGGCACTCTTGATCATCGCCACTTTGCCCCTGGCGTTTTTTGCCGACGCCGACCCCGAGGGCCTGGGGCTCATCCCCAGTCAAATCGCCCCGGGCCTGGTGGTGTTGTTCATCTGGGTATTGCCCTTCGACATGTTGCTGGCCAAGATCTTTATGGGCGACCAGCCCGAGGCCGAGCGTTGGCGGGGTCGCACCATTATCCGCTTGGATCAGCTGCTGCTGGTGGCACTTTTGCTGTGTTGGGGACCGTTTTTCCTCGAGATTTTGGGGGCGGTCCTGTGACGACAAGTCCCGGACAGCGCCGTTGAAGGCTCGGCCAACCTCAAGGTCGCACTCCCGTGGACGAGACGACCAAGGTCCGCTCAAACCGCCTCGCCTCCCGCTCCAGGGGCATGGCGTTGTAGCCATAGCGGGTCAACTCCGCCAAGTAGTCGGCCAGGAAGGCCTTCAGACCCCCCAGGCGTTCGCACTGGGCGGTGTGGACCAATTCGTGGATCACCACCGCCCGGCTGTACCAGTGGGAATCGCGGATGAAGATGCCATAGCCCAGGGAAAGGCCGATGGCGTCCTTGGCGGACATCCCCAAGGCGCGGCTCACCAACTTGAGGGCTGGATGGGTGGGGGTGGGGATGCGCGTCACCGGCAACAGGCGCACCCGCTCCGGGTATTGCACCCCGATCCGCTCGGCGTCGCGCCACTGGCGGCGGTCGAGGGCCGTGCCCACCGCCAGGGCCCGGCGCTCCTCCACCTCGGCCCAACGGTAGGTCAACTGGCACATCCACGGCAACGTCAACTGGGTAGCCGTGGTCGCGACCTCGGCCGACAGGGACTTGACTTCCCTCACCACGCCTTGAGAAACACGTGCAATCATGATGACCTCCCATGCCATGGGTCGAGATTTGGCCCAAGCGGTGGCGTGGTTGCAGCGCAACCGCCCCGTCGCCATTCCCACGGAAACAGTCTACGGGCTGGCGGGGAACGCCTTTTCCTCCGCCGCCGTCGCCGAAATCTTCGCCGTCAAAAACCGGCCGCGCTTCGACCCCCTCATCGTCCACATTGGGGGTTTGAGAGCCTTGGGGCAGGTGGCGACCCAAGTGCCCCCCGAGGCGCTGATCCTATTCGAGCGCTTTAGCCCCGGCCCCCTCACGGTGCTGTTGCCCAAAGCGCCCACCATTCCAGACCTGGTCACCAGCGGCCAACCCCGGGTGGCGGTGCGCATTCCCCACCACCCCCTGGCCCAGGCGGTGTTGGCGGCGGTGGAGTTTCCCCTGGCCGCCCCCAGCGCCAACCCCTTTGGCTACGTGAGCCCCACCACCGCCCAACACGTGGCCGATCAGCTCGGCACCCGCATCCCCTACATCCTCGACGGTGGGCCCTGTGGGGTGGGGGTGGAATCGACCATCGTGGGCTTTGAGCCCCAGGGACCCGTGGTGTGGCGCCCGGGAGGCGTCCCCGTAGAAGCCCTAGAGGAGGTCTTGGGGGCGGTGACCGTGGCCCCCAGCGGGGTTTCTGTAGCCGTGCCCGGAGGTGTCAAACACCACTACGCCCCGGGGATTCCCCTGTACTTCGACGCCCTGGAAACCTGCTTGGCGCGCTTTGCCCCCGAGGAGCTCGGTTTTTTGGCCTTCACCCGGGCCGACGAACGGCTGCCCCGGCAACAGCAGTGGGTACTGAGCCCGGCGGGGGACTTGGCAGAGGCCGCCCAGGCGTTGTTTGCCGCCCTGCGTTGGTTCGATGGCCAACCCCTCAAGGCCGTAGCCGCCGAGGCCTTTCCCGAGCAGGGGCTGGGGCGGGCCATCAATGACCGCCTGCGGCGCGCCAGCGCCAAGTTGGCCCGCTGAGGGCGTGGGGATTATCCCCTGGAAATCGGGGTGGCGGCAAGGTGGCTCGGCAACAGTTTGTCGATTTTACCCGGCGCGCTGTTGTTGTTCGATCTTGGCCCAGGAATCCCGCAACGTCACGGTGCGGTTAAACACCAACTGGCCGGGGCGACTGTCGATGCCATCCACGCAAAAATAGCCCTGGCGCTCGAATTGGAAGCGCGCCTCGGGGGGAGCGTCGGCGAGACTGGGCTCCACCTTGGCGCCCCGGAGTACCACCTTGGCCTCGGGATTGAGATGGTCGATAAAGCTGCCTTCGCCACTGTCGGGAAAGGGCACCTTAAACAGGCGATCCCACAGCCGCACCTCGGCGTCTAGGGCGTGGGCGGCGGACACCCAGTGGATGGTGCCCTTGACCTTGCGCTCGGCGTCGACCCCGCTGCCGCTGCGGGTGGCGGGGTCGTACTCGCAGTGGACCTCCACCACCTGGCCCTGGGCATCTTTGACGCAGCCGGTGCACTTGACGATGTAGGCGTTGCGCAGCCGCACCTCCCGACCGGGCACCAGGCGGAAAAACTTCTTGGGGGCCTCCTCGCGGAAGTCCTCCCGCTCGATCCACAACTCCCGGGCGAAGGGCAGGCTCCGCTGGCCCAGCTCGGGCCGCTGGGGATGGTTGGCGGAGGTCATGTGTTCCACTTGGTCGGCGGGGTAGTTGGTGATCACCAACTTCACCGGGTCCAACACCCCCATGACCCGGGCCGCCCGGTGGTCCAGGTCCTCCCGCAGACAGGTTTCCAAAAGGCCCATCTCGATGACGGTTTCCTTTTTGGTGATGCCGATGCGCTCGCAAAAATCCCGCAACGCCTCCGGGGTGTAGCCCCGCCGCCGCAGCCCCGACAAGGTCATCATCCGCGGGTCGTCCCAGCCGTCGACGTGGCCTTCCACCACCAATTGGTTGAGCTTGCGCTTGGAGAGCACCGTGTAGTTGAGGTTGAGGCGGGAAAACTCGATCTGGCGGGGTTGGCAGGGAACGTCCAACTGGTCCAAAAACCAGTCGTAGAGGGGGCGATGGCCCTCGAACTCCAAGGTGCACAGGGAGTGGGTCACCCCCTCAAGGGCGTCGCACAAGCCGTGGGTGAAGTCGTAGAGGGGATAGATGGGCCACGCGTCGCCGGTGTTCTGGTGGGTGGCGTGGCGAATGCGGTAGAGAACCGGGTCCCGGAGGTTGAAGTTGGCAGAGGCCATGTCGATCTTGGCCCGCAGCACGTGGGTGCCGTCGGCAAAGGCCCCGGCCCGCATGGCGGTAAACAGTTCCAGATTCTCCGCCACCGAGCGCTCCCGGTGGGGGCTATCCACCCCGGGTTCGGTGAGGGTGCCGCGGTTGGCGCGGATCTCCTCGGGGGTCTGGCTGTCCACGTAGGCCTTGCCGGCCCGGATCAAATCCAAGGCGTACTGATAGAGCTGTTCGAAGTAGTCCGAGGCATGGGTCAAGCGCTCGCCCCAGTCGAAACCCAGCCAGCGCACGTCCCCTTGGATGGCCCGGACGTAGGCCAAGTCTTCCTTCAGGGGGTTGGTGTCGTCAAAGCGCAGGTAACAGCGACCGCTAAACTCCTCGGCGAGGCCAAAGTTGAGACAGATGGACTTGGCATGGCCGATGTGCAAGTAGCCTTTGGGCTCGGGGGGAAAGCGGGTGACGATCTCGCGGTGTTTGCCCTGGGCCAGGTCCTCCCGGACGATTTGACGAATGAAATGGTTGGGGACAGCGGGCGTTTCGCTCACCTTACTTGGGCCTCTGAATCAATCGCTTTTGATCGCTCCATTGTAACGGCAAAACCCCCACTTCGAGGGGGGCTTGGTGGCCGTGCAAGGGCGCAGTCCCAGTCTCCCGGTGGCGGGTCTGGGCCGAGGCGGCGGCGAACCCCGTCGCCGCCCACAGCCTCGATGAAAACGAGTGCATAAAGGCTGTTCCATGGTAATCTCTCAGGCAATAGCGCCGGACTTAGGGCGTCGACCCCCCGCGTCGCCACCGGTGGCCAAGTCCAGGGCAGTGGCTTTACCAGAGTGACCCAAAGCTCATGCCAACCATGAACTTGCAAATATAAACAATGGCTTATGCGAAAAGCGGGCCTTGCTATCTCACGTCCTTCCCCATCGTTGTCGCCGGAGGCCCACCCTGGGATACCCAAATCCCAAGCCCCCGAGAGCCGGGGCTTGTTGGGTCGTCGCAGGCCCACCGCTCCCCCCAGGAGCGGCGGCGATGGCGCCCCCCCCAAACGGCGGGAAGACGACATCCAACAGCCAAGGGCTGCCAAGGGCTGGACCTGGCAACCCCGTTCCATGCGGGGCTTGATTCTCCTGAGTTTTGGCCTGGTGGCTTTGCCGTTGGTCATCGCCGTGGTGTTGGGGGTGTTGACCGTCAACCGCCAGGCCCAGCGCAACGAGGCGTTGGTGGTGCGGGGCACCGAGTTAGCCCGCCAAAGCGAACGCCTCAACGACCTGTTGATCACCCTAGAGCGCCTGGCCCGCCAGTACCAGATCCTCGGTGACCCCCCCATTTTGACCCTCTACGAAGAGCAACAGGGGGCCTTCCAGGAGGTCTTGGATCAGCTGTTCCAGCTGGCGGCCGTAGCCGAACTGATCGAGCACGTGCGCCTCATCGCCCACACCATCAGCGCCCTCAATACGTTGCTCCAGGACCAAGCCCCCGACGAGCCCAGCCCCGCCACCCCCGGTGACGCCGCAGCCCTCGAGCGCCACTTCGACAAGCTCGCCGTCGCCGTGGAGCAGCTCATGGGGGCCAGCTATCGGGTGGTGGAAGCCGAACTCGACGGCTTTCGCAGCGAGGCCCAGGTGGCCCGGCGAATCCTCATCTGGCAAGCCATCACCGCCATTCCCGTGGCCGTTGTCCTCATCGTGTTGCTGGTGCCCTCCATCGAGCGTCCGGTGCGGCACCTCGGTCAGGCCATCCGGGGCTTGGGTCACCACGACCTCGACAAACCCATCGCCGTCCGCGGCCCCCGGGAATTCCGGGAACTCGGCCGGGAACTGGACTGGTTGCGGCGCCGCCTCGACGACTTGGAGCAACAAAAAAGCCGCTTTTTGCGCCACATGTCCCACGAGCTCAAGACGCCGTTGGCCTCCCTGCGGGAGGGAGCGGATCTGCTGCTGGAGGGGGCCGCCGGCCCCCTCAATGCCGAGCAGCGACAAATCGCCGGCATCCTGCGCCAGAGCGGTCTAGCCCTCCAGCGCCACATCGAAAATCTGCTGGATTTCGCCGCCTGGCAAACCGACCAAAGCACCCTCAAGCGGGAGACCTTTGATTTGGGGACGTTGCTAGAAGAACTCCTCACCCAACACCGCTTGAGTCTCCAGACCCACCGCCTCGACGTGGTGCGCCGCGGCACCTGGCGCCTGCCCCTTTGTGCCGACCGCGGCAAGGTGCGCACGGCGTTGGACAACCTGCTGTCCAACGCCATCAAGTTTTCGCCGCCGGACACCGCTGTGGAGTTGGTGGCCAGCGTTCGACATCAGACCCTATATTGCGACGTTATCGATCGGGGACCAGGCGTGTCCGCAACCGAACGCCACCGGGTCTTCGACCCTTTTTACCAGGGCAGCACCCCCTCATCGGGTCCCTTGGGAGGCACGGGTATAGGCCTTGCCGTCGCCCGGGAGTGCGCCCGCGCCCACGGAGGAGATATCACCCTTGTCGACAGCGAATCGGGCGCTAACTTTCGCCTCGAAATCCCCCTGTAGCCCCAGGCTGGGATGCGTTGTGGCGACGGTTGGGGCGTTGCTCACTCCGGGCGCGGCCCTCCCTTGCCCCTGTCTCGAAGGGGGCACCAGCCGCTGGGAGATCACGTCACCCCCGCCCCTCCGTGGAAACGGGGCATCAGTGGCCCGCGAACGAGAGCTCCAGGCCCTGCGCCGAACCGTGCGGCACCTCCACGCCCAAGTGGACCGCGGCGAGCTCGAGCGGGCCAAGCTCTTGGCCGAACTCAAACGCACCCGCGCCACCTTGGCCGATGCCGAGGCCAAGATCCGCGCGCTCACCGCCCTAGAACGCGATTTGGATCGGGAGGCCAACGGAGGGAGTTCACCTTGAGCCGAGGCCAGGTCTTGCTGGTGGACGACGATCCCCAGCTGTTGCAACTCCTCCAGTTGCGTCTCCAGGGGGTGGGATATCGGGTCCACGCCACCGCCGGCGGCGACGAAGCCTTGGGGGCCTTGGCGAGCTTTGAGCCCGGGGTGGTGGTCTCGGACCTGCGCATGGCGGGTATGGACGGTCTGGCGTTGCTCCGGGAACTCCAGCAGCGGCGGCCAGGTCTGCCGGTGATCTTGCTCACCGCCCACGGCACTATCCCCGATGCCGTGGCCGCCACCCAACAGGGGGCCTTGGGGTTTCTCACCAAACCCATCGACAAAGACGCCCTGTTGGAGCACGTGGCCCAGGCGTTGCGGTTGACGGGGAGCGGCGGCGAGGCCGACGACGCCTGGCGGGCCGCCATCATCGCCCGCAGCACCGTCATGGAAGGCCTATTGGCCGAGGCGCAGCGGGTGGCCGAGGCCGAGGTGGGGGTGTTGATCACCGGGGAATCGGGCACCGGCAAGGAACTCCTCGCCCAAGCCATCCACCGGGCTTCGCCGCGGCGCGACAAGCCCTTTGTGGCCATCAATTGCGGGGCTATCCCCGAACAATTGCTGGAGTCCGAACTGTTCGGCCACAAGAAGGGGGCCTTCACCGGGGCGGTGGCCCACCACACCGGGCTGTTTCAAACCGCCCACGGTGGCACGTTGTTCCTCGACGAGATCGGCGACATGCCCATGGCGCTGCAGGTCAAGTTGCTGCGGGCCCTCCAGGAACAGCAAATCCGCCCCGTGGGGGAGACCCGCCCCATCCCCGTGGACGCGCGAGTCATCGCCGCCACCCACCAAAATTTGCGCCTGGCCATGGCCGACAACACCTTTCGCGAGGACCTGTACTACCGCCTCAACGTGGTGGAATTGCGCTTGCCGCCGTTGCGGGAACGGCGGGAGGATATCCCCCTGTTGGTCCATCACACCCTGGAGCGCATCGCCAACCGCCGCAAGGAGGCGCCCAAGGTCTACGCCCCCGACGCCCTAGAGCTGCTGGCCGCCGCCGAGTGGCCGGGGAACATCCGCCAGCTGGTCAATGTCATCGAACAGAACGTCGCCTTGACGGCGGCGCCCGTGATCAATACCTCTTTGGTGCGGCGCGCCCTGGGGCAAACCGAGCGCTTGCCGTCCCTACGGGAGGCCCGAGATGCCTTCACCCGGGATTATTTGATCCAGTTGCTGCGCCTCACCAACGGCAATGTCGCCAGGGCCGCCCGCCTGGCCGAGCGCAACCGCACGGACTTCTACAAGCTGCTGCGCCGCCACAACGTGGACCCCGCGGACTTCAAAGATCCTTGAAGACCCAACATCCAGGGGGAGGGGGTTTGCCCTCCCCGAGCCAAGGGTAGATCCATCATTTATGAACGACCAGCGCCCAGCTTCGTCGGGCTTTGCCAACCCCAAGGCCCGGCTGCAGATCCGCCGCGCCGAGATCCCCGATGTGGCCGCCATCGCCGCCATGACCGGCCGCGCCCTGGCAGATACCGGGATGACGGCCTACAGCACAGGCATGATCACCGGCCAAATCAACCGCTTTCCCGAGGGCCAGTTCATCGCCACCGTGGGGGATGAAATCGTCGGCTACTGCGCCACGTTTCGCGTCCGCGGCCAAGTGGCCCTCAAACCCCACACCTGGGCGGCCATCACCGGCAATGGCTACGCCGCCCACCACGACCCCCACGGCGACTACCTCTACGGCATGGAGGTGTGTGTCGACCCCGACTACCGGGGCTATCGCATCGGCCAGCGGTTCTACAACGAACGCAAGCGCTTGTGTGAAGACTTGGAATTGCGGGGTATCGTCTTCGCCGGGCGACTACCCACCTTGGCCCAACGCCAGCGGCGCTTCAAAAGCGTCGAGGAGTACGTGGAAGAGGTCCGGCAAAAGCGCCAGCGGGATCCGGTGTTGTCGTTTCAGCTCAAAAATGGCTTTGAGATCCTGGGGGTCCTGCGGGATTACTTGCCCTACGACCGCCAGTCCCTGGGGGTGGGGGTCCACTTGCTGTGGCGCAACCCCAAGATCCCCGACGAAGAGACCCAAAGCCGCATCAAAGAGTACGGCGGGCGGATGCCCGACACCATCCGGGTGGGGACGGTCCAGTACCTCCAGCGCCGGGTGCGGTCCTTTGACGAGTTCGCCAACTTTGTGGAGTATTTCGTCGACGTGGTGGCCGACTACCAGGGGGACTTTGTGGTCTTCCCAGAGCTCTTTACCCTGCAGCTCTTGTCCATCGGGGACCAACAGCTCGACCCCGCCGCCGCCATCGAGGCCTTGACCAAATACACGCCGCGCTTTGTCGACACCCTGCGGGACATGGCGTTGCGCTACAACATCAACATCATCGGCGGCTCCCACCCCACCCGGGTTCCCAACGGCCGGGTGGAGAATATTTGCTATGTGTTTTTGCGAGACGGCACCGTCCACGAACAGGCCAAGATCCACCCCACCCCCAACGAGGTCTATTGGTGGAATATCGAGGGGGGTAGCGCTCTCAACGCCATCAACACCGACTGTGGCCCCATCGGAGTATTGATCTGCTACGATTCGGAGTTCCCCGAACTGGCCCGCCACCTCACCGACCAGGGCATCCAAATCCTATTTGTGCCCTTTTGCACCGACGAGCGCCAGAGTTATTTGCGGGTGCGCTACTGCTGCCAATCCCGGGCGGTGGAAAATCAGCTCTACGTGGTGATGTCCGGCAACGTGGGCAATCTCCCCGGGGTGGCCAATATGGACATTCAGTACGGCCAAAGTTGTATCCTCACCCCCTGTGACTTTCCCTTTTCTCGGGATGGCATCGCCGCCGACACCACCCCCAACGTGGAAATGGTGTCCTTTGCCGATCTGAGGCCCCAAGTCCTCCACATGGCCCGCAACCAGGGCACGGTGCAAAACCTCCGCAACCGCCGCCACGATTTGTACTACGTCCAGTGGCGGGGTCAGTGAGAGCCGTTGGCATCCCGGGGCGCTGCCGCCCCCCTCTTTTTCTGGCCTTCCCCCTCGCCCTCACCTCGGTCTTCGCCCTCTGCGGGTTGTTGGGGGGTTGTAGTTCCCCGGGTTATTTCTATCAAGCGGCCCGGGGCCAACTGGCGTTGCTGGCCCACGGTCGCCCGGTGGAGGGGCTACTGGCAGCCCCCGATACCTCCGCCGACCTCAAGGGGCAGTTGGCCACGGCTTCGGCCCTGCGGCGCTATGCCAGCGAACACCTGGGACTGCCCGACAACGACAGCTATCGCCGCTACGTAGACCTGGGCCGATCCTTTGTGGTCAAGAGCGTATTTGTCGCCCCGAGCTTGTCTTTGACCCCCCGCCGCTGGTGCTTTCCCGTGGCGGGCTGTGTCAGCTATCGGGGCTATTTCGACGCCGAGGCCGCCGAGGCCTTCGCCGCCAGCCAACGGGCAGCGGGGTACGACGTCTACGTCGCCTCGGTGCCCGCCTACTCCACCCTGGGTTGGTTTGACGATCCTTTGTTGAACACCTTTGTCCACTGGCCAGCGGGGCAGCTGGCGGAATTGATGTTTCACGAATTGGCCCACCAACAGCTGTATGTGGCGGGGGATACGGTGTTCAACGAATCCTTTGCCACCTTTGTAGGGGTCACCGGCGCCCGGCAGTGGCTGGCAGCCCACGGCGGCGAGGCCGACCGCCAACGGTATGAGACCCTGGAACGCCAACGCCGGGCCTTTACCCAATTGGTGCTGGAGGCCAAGGGGCAACTGGAAGTGCTCTACCAAAGCGATGGCAGCGACGCCGCCCGCCAACGGGGCAAAGGGGAAGTCTTGGCCGCCCTCCAGGCCCGCTACCAACAGCTGCGGGATAACCAGTGGCAAGGCCGGGGATTGTTCGACCGCTGGTTTGCCAGGGATCTCAACAACGCCAAGCTGGCGGCCTTTGGCGCCTATCGCCGCTACGTGGACGCCTTTGCCGTCCTGTTTGCCCAGGAAGATGGCCACTGGCCGCGATTTCACCAGCGGGTAGCGACCTTGGGGGCGCTACCGCGGGAGGCGCGGCATAGACAACTGGAGACGTTGGAGGAGAATTGGGGGGAGGAGCGCGCCGGCGATGGGGATGCAGAAGCGGCGGCGGAGAAGTGCCCTCCGCTGAACGCCACCGAGGCTCTCTGGTTCGAGGGCTGGATTGCCCGCGACGGACTGGCTCTGTATACCCTGGCTGGGGTCACCCCGGCGCCTCAGCGCCGGCTACTCTGGCGAAATCGCTGATAGCGCTCGTGGCGCTGATCCCCTTTGTCGAAGTGCTGACCCATGATGGTTTCGGCGGAGACGGGGATAATGCCCAAGGCCTCAAAACCGTTTTGCTGGCAAACGCTGTCCAGCGCCAGGGACTTGAGGTTGTCACTGGTGAGGAGTTGCCCCGGCAGGCGCTCAAAGACCATCGCCTGGAGCTTGGCTAGGCCGTCGGGCAAGCCGACGATGAGCCGGCGGCGACCGCTGAGACGACCGATGGTGGCCACCAGCTCTTTGAACGTGTAAACCTTGGGGCCACAGAGCTCTAGGCACTGACCGGCCATATCGGCCCGTAGCAGGGCTCGGGCCATGGCCTCGGCGACGTCGTCGACAAACACCGGGGCAAAGCGCGTCTGGGGCTTGGCCAGGGGCACCATGGGGCTGATGGCCATGAGGCTGGCGAACAAGTTGAAGAAACCGTCTTCAGGGCCAAATACCACCGAGGGGCGAAAGCAGGTCACCGCCACTCCCTCCTCCTGGAGGGCCAACACCGCCTGCTCTCCCAAGCCCTTGGTGCGCAAGTAGTCGCTGGGCCCATCGACACTGGCGTTGAGGGCGCTCATGTGGAGCAAGCGGCCGATGCCCAGGGCCTTGCAGGCCTGGCCCAACTGCCGGGGCAGTTGGGCGTGGACGGCTTCGAACTGGGCGGGACGGCCGTTGAGGATCCCCGTGAGGTTGATGGCCGCTTGGCATCCTCGGAGGTGACGCTGGAGGGCGTCGGCTCGATAGACGTCGGCTTCCACGAGGCTCACCTTGGGAATGAGCAACATGGCCCGATGACGCTCTCGGTGGCGGGTCAACACCTTGACGGTTAGGCCGGCTTCGGACAATTTCGCCACCAGACATCGACCGATAAAGCCCGTACCGCCCAACACTCCCACAGTTTGAATTTTTGCCATTTTTCAACTCGTGTGCACGAAGACCCAATGGGGCGCGAGCCGACCCGGCCCATGGGAGCCATAGGCTACCACGACCCCCCGATCCCTGGCGACCGGGGAACCCGAGCTTGGCTCCGCCGCTCCAAGTACCATGGGATGTCCGTAGCCGGCGTGGGCCCGAGAAATTAGGGGATCTTGCGGCACCGCGCCCCTCGTCACTTCTGGGAGGACCACGCCATGAAACACGGCACATTATCCCGTTGTTCCCCCCTCGTCGCCCTGATGGTCATGGCGATGGCCTGGGGGATAACGGCTCCCTCCCCCACCTGGGCGACAACGCCGGCCGATGCCGTCTTCGCCGCCGTGGTGGGGGTCAAATCCATGGTTCCCGGCGAGGCCCGCACCGCCCCTTCCCTGGGGACCCGCCGCTCGGGTTCTGGGGTGGTCATCGACGAGGCGGGATTGGTCGTCACCGTGGGCTATTTGATCCTAGAGGCCTCTAGCGCCACGGTGGTCACCGCCGACGGCGTCGAACACCCCGCCCAAATCGTCGCCTATGACCACGCCACAGGCTTGGGTCTCCTCCGGGCCTTGACCCCCCTCGACGTCACCCCCTTGCCCCTGGGGCAAGCCGAGGGCTTGGTGGCCCCGAGTCAAGTGCTGGTCATCGCCTCTGCCTCGGGCAGCGGCGACGCCGTGCGCCCGGCCCGGGTGGTCTCTCGGCGCGCCTTTGCCGGCTACTGGGAGTACTTGCTGGAGGATGCCATCTTCACCGCCCCGCCCCATCCCCAGTTTGGCGGCGCCGCCCTGGTGGACGCCCAGGGTCGATTGCTGGGCATCGGCTCGCTAGTGGTTGGGGATGCCCTACCCGGCGAAACCCCCATTCCCGGCAACATGTTCATCCCCGTAGACCACCTCACCGCCACCTTGGAGCGCCTGATCGCCGGGGAGCGCTCCGTCCCCCCCCGGGCTTGGCTCGGCCTCTACATGCGCGACGTGGGCGGCCGACTACTGGTCACCCGCGTGGCCGAGGACGGACCGGCGGCCGCCGCCGGCATCGCCCCGGGGGAATTGATCCTGGGCTTGGAGGGTCGAGAAGTCACCTCATTGGCGGCATTTTACCGCCAGTTGTGGCGCCAGGGGGCCGTTGGCGAGGAGGTGGAGCTCACGGTGCTCCGGGGCTTATCCACCGTCGAGGTACAGGTAGAGGCCGCCGACCGCTACCATTGGCTGCGCCTCAACCCCAGTCTCTAGGCCCAGCCTCTAGGGATGACTGCGGCGGGCGGCGAGGATCCCCGCCCCCAAGGTCAACACCACCAGGGCAAACACGCCACCGTCGCCAAAGCGTCCCAGGGGCGTCAACCCCTGCCGGGGTTGGAGAGTGCCTGTGAGCCCCGTGGCGACAAATTGCCGGGTGCGATCCATGACTCGGCCCCGCTCGTCGATGAAGGCCGAGATGCCGGTATTAGTGGCCCGGGCCATGGGGCGCTCCAACTCCTTGGCCCGCATGCGGGCGATCTGCAGGTGCTGGGCGGGGGCCAACGAATCGCCAAACCAGGCGTCGTTGCTGACGGTCACCAACCAACGGGCGGTCTCGATGCCGCGGCGCAGCAGGTGGCCATAGGCGGCATCGTAGCAAATGGCCATACCCACCGGTTGGTCCCCCACCTCTATGGGGTCTTGGACCGCCGGTCCGGGGGTGAAGTCCGCCATGGGGATCTCCACCCACTGGTGAAATAGCCCAAAGGCCCAGCGCAGGGGTAAATATTCGCCAAAGGGTACCAACTGGCGCTTGTAGTACCGCCCCGAGACGTTGCCTACCCCCACCATGGCGTTGTAGATGGCCCCCGTCATCCACGAACCATCGGCGATGCCCAGCAGCAGGCCCCGCTCGCCGCCGGCGGTGAGGCGATCCAACTGAACGAGGTAATCTCGGGGCAATTGTTCGTAGAGTAGGGGAATGGCCAGTTCCGGCCATACCACCAAGGGGCTATCGGCGCCAAAGCGGTAGCTCAGGGCCAAGTAGTGGTCGAGAATGGCCTGGAGACCACCGGCACCCCAGCGCTGGCGGGCGTCGACGTTCCCCTGGATCAGGGTTACCGCCTGGGGAGCCCCGTGGGGCGTCGTCCAGCGCACTTGCGAAGCCAAAGCCCCAGCGCCCCACACCAAGCCCACGGCGAGCACCAACCCCAACCCCTGGCGCCAGTGGCGGCGAATAACCGCCTCCCCCAGGGCCACCAGACCACCGGCGGTGAAAATCGTCGCCCAACTCACCAGGTAGACCCCACCCCAGGGGGCCAACTCCCCCAAGGGGGTATCGATCTGGCTATAGCCCACCAGCAACCAGGGAAAGCCGGTGAACAGGTGGCTGCGCAGGGCCTCCAGCAACACCCACAACGCCGGCACCACCCCCAGCAGACGAGGGAGGCCAGGGCGAGGGGCCAAAACGGCGAAGCCCACCCCCAACAGGGCTAGATACAGGGCCATAAACGCCACTAGCAACACGGTGGCCAGGGCGGCAAAGGCCACGGGAGCTTGGCCAAAGGTGTGGAGGCTCACGTAAACCCAAGATACCCCGACACCAAATAGCCCCAGGCCATAACCCAATCCCACCCGCGCCGCCCGCCAAACCCCGAGGCCTCGCCACAGGGCGAACAGCACTGCGGGCCCGAAGATGGCGGCATAGACCTGATGGATCGGGGCAAAGGCCAGAGCCGTGGCGCCACCGGCGGCGCAGGCCAAGGCTTCGCGCCACAGACCCGGGCGGGGAGACCGGCGGTGAGGGTCCAAGGGCAACGGGAGTCCCCGGCGGATCAGGGACCGACCCCGCCGACCCGGACCCATGGCTCCTCGGGGAGCGCCAGGTCCATCACGGGTTTGGGGGAAGGGTCAATTGGAGTAATTGGTGGGGGTTGAAAGGGGCGAGGCCCCATTGGCTTCGACCTCGGTCAAGCGCAGGCCCAACAGATGGAGCCGCCGGTTGTCGGCCCGCAGCACCCGAAAGCGAAAGCGGTCTAGTTGGATCTCTTCACCGCGCTTGGGCAAGCGCCCCAGGGCCATGATCAACAGCCCGCCCACAGTGTCGGCCTTGTCGTCGTCGAAGCGCGCCCCGAAGTAGCCATTGAACTCTTCGATGGGGGTCAAGGCCTTGATGGTGAAACTGCCCTGGCCCTCGGGACGAATGAAGATCTCGGCGGCGTCGTCGTGCTCATCGTCGATCTCGCCGACGATCTGTTCCAAGACGTCCTCGATGGTCACCAACCCCGACACCCCTCCGTACTCGTCCACCACCATGGCCATGTGGAGGCGATGGATGCGAAATTCCTCCAGCAGGGCGTCAAGACGCTTGCTCTCGGGAATAAACTTGGCCGGGCGCAGCAAGTCTTGGAGATTGAGGTCGCCGCCGCCAGCGGCGAACAGTTTGAGGAGATCCTTGGCGATGAGGATACCCACCACGTCGTCGCGATCTTCGCCAATGACGGGAAACCGCGAATGGCCCGAGGCGATGACCCGAGACAGCAGTTGCTCCAAGGGCCATTGGCGCTCGACGAATTGCATCTGGGAGCGGGGAATCATGACATCCCGCACCCGCATCTCCGACACCGCCATGACGCCCTCCATCATTTTGAGGGCGCCTTGATCGAGGAGGTTGCGGGATTGGGCATCCCGCAACAGCTCCACCAATTCGCGGCGGTTGTTGGGCTCACCCGTGAGAGCGAGGCTCAAACGCTCCAACCAAGAGCGTTGTCCAGGTCCGGGGTCGGTGGGATCTTCCTTCATAATGCGATACATGACTCGTCGTCACCGTAGGGATTTCGATGGCCTAGCGAGGAGATAATGCGGGATTCTAGGGCTTCCATGGCAGCAGCCCTCGAGTCGGTGTCGTGGTCGTAGCCCAAAAGGTGCAGCGTGCCATGGACGACCAAATGGGCCCAATGGGCCTCTAGGGCCTTGCCCTGGGCGGCCGCTTCGCGGCTCACCAGGGGGGCGCAGATGGCGATGTCCCCCAAGTAATCCTGGGTGACATCGGCGGGAAGGTGAAGGGGAAAAGCCAAGACATTGGTCGGCCCTACCTGGTGGCGGTAGGTTTGGTTGAGGGCGGCTCCCTCGGCTTCGCCGACGATGCGCACGGTGAGTTCGACGGCCCTTGGATAGTCGACGGCCAAGAGGGCCGCCGCGACCCAGCCCTCAAAGGCGGCAGTGCTAGGCAGCGACGGCGGTTCTTCGCCTTCGTCTTCGCCGTCAAAGCCCGTTTGGACGGTCAAGGTCAAAGGGGGCGTCGCCGTCATGGGGAATCCCCGGGGGGATCGCCACCGATGCCATCGCCCCGAGCCTCAAAGCGGGCATAGGCGTTGACGATGCGCTGCACTAGGGGATGGCGCACCACGTCTCGGGCGCCGAAGTGGGTCATGCTGATACCTTCCACACCCTCTAGGACCTGGAGGGCGTGGCGCAGGCCCGAGGCCACATTGCGGGGCAAGTCCACTTGGGTGACATCACCGGTGATGACCGCCGTGGAGCCAAACCCCAGGCGCGTCAGGAACATTTTCATCTGCTCAACGGTGGTATTTTGCGCTTCGTCAAGGATGATAAAGGCCTCGTTGAGGGTACGACCCCGCATGAAGGCCAGGGGTGCTATTTCTATAATACCCCGTTCGAGGGATTTGACCACCTGGTCTGGCCCCATGAGTTCGTAGAGGGCATCGTAGAGGGGCCGCAAGTAGGGGTCGACCTTCTGCACCAGGTCGCCGGGCAAAAACCCCAACCGCTCCCCCGCTTCCACCGCTGGGCGCACCAAGATCAAACGCTTGACTTCACTGCGTTCCAGGGCCTCTACGGCACGGGCGACGGCCAAGTAGGTTTTGCCCGTCCCCGCGGGGCCGACGCCGAAGTTGATGTCACAGCGCACCATGTTGTAGAGGTAGCGCTTTTGATTGATGCCGCGGCCTTGAATGGAGCCACCCTTGCGGAAACGGATGACCACCTCCTCAAAGGATGGAGCATCGCCGTCGAGAATTTCCAGGTTGGCGTCTTGGAGGAAGGTCTGCACGTCTTGGGCTTCGAGGGTTTCGGCGGCCGTGCGGTCGTAGAGGGCTTCGACCACGGCTTTGGCTTTGGCGGCGACCAGGGGATCGCCTATAAAAGTGAAGTGATGACTGCGGTTGTTGATTTCAACCTTCAAGTGCTTCTCGATGATGTCGAGGTGGTGATTCTGGGGGCCGCAAAGGGCGAAGAGCCGAGCGTTGTCGGCGGGCTCCAAATCCAGCTGGACCACCTCGGGCGCTGCTTCGTCGGGGGGCACGCGTCTAGGCCATCAGGGGGGATGGGTCGAGGGGCCGGGCTTGCTCGGGGCAAGCCAGTAGGCGACCCCGCAGGGAATTGGGCATGGCTTCGGTGATGATCACCTGGGCGAAGTGCCCGATGAGTTCCCGGGGTCCATCGAAGTTCACCACCCGGTTGTTGGCCGTGCGTCCGGCCAGTTGCCGGGGGTCGCGGCGGGCGGGGCGCTCTACCAACACCCATTGGGAGGTGTTGACCATCCCCTGGCTCACCTTGGCCGCCAGGGCCTCCAGGCGCCGTTGGAGGCGGGCCAAGCGCTCCTTCTTCACCGCCAAGGGTACGGGATCGTCCCACTCGGCGGCGGGGGTACCAGGCCTTGGGCTGTAGATAAAACTGAAGCTGTGGTCGAAGCCGACAGCGTCGATGAGGTCCATGGTGGCCTCGAAGTCGTCATCGGTTTCCCCGGGGAAGCCGACGATGAAATCCGACGATAGGCTCAGGCCGGGGCGCGCCTGGCGCAGGGCCGCCACCTTGGCACTGTAGTCGGCCACCGTGTGGCCGCGCTTCATGCGCTGCAGGACGGCATCAGAGCCGCTCTGCACCGGCAGGTGGAGGTGGCTCACCAGCTCGGGCACCTCGGCAAAGGCCATGACGAGGCTATCGGTGACTTCCACGGGGTGGGAGGTGGTAAAGCGGATGCGGTCGATGCCGTCGATGGCGGCCACATAGCGAATGAGCAAGGCCAAATCGGCGCTGTCGCCGTCGCAGGTCTCGCCGCGATAGGCGTTGACGTTTTGACCCAACAAATTGACTTCCCGCACCCCTTGTTGGGCGAGGGACACCACCTCGGCGATGACGTCGTCCAGGGACCGACTCACTTCTTCCCCGCGGGTGTAGGGCACCACGCAAAAGCTGCAGTACTTGCTACAGCCCTCCATCACCGACACGAAGGCTGGGGGCCCCTGGGCCCGGGGCTCGGGGAGAAAGTCGAATTTCTCCACCGCCGGAAACGAGACATCCACGGCGAAGCGCCGGGCTTTGGCTCGCTCTAGGAGTTCGGGGAGACGATGGAGGGTCTGGGGGCCGAACACCATGTCGACCTCGGGGGCCCGAGCCAATAACGCCTCCCCCTCTTGACTGGCCACACAACCACCCACCCCAATGACAAGGGCTGGGTTGGCGGTCTTGAGGGGACGCCAATGGCCCAACTGGGAAAAGACCTTTTCTTGGGCCTTCTCCCGAATGGAACAGGTGTTGAGCAGCAGGACGTCGGCCTGGTGGGGATCGTCGGTGAGTTCGAGGCCGTGGGACTCCCGGAGTACCTCGGCCATTTTGGCCGAATCGTACTCGTTCATCTGACAACCGTGGGTTTTGATGAAAAGCTTTTGACTCATGACCTGCGCAGTGCGCTAATGTATGGGCGCTTTGGCGGAATATTGTTATATCTTAAAATATTGTTTGCCAACGGACCCAGTGGATTGTATCAATCGATATCCTATCCCATTCGTCGACAGCTGGGTAGTAGCGAGAATCCCATGAATATTTATTTAGTGGGCGGCGCCGTGCGCGACGAATTGCTGGGCTTGCCGGTCACCGAGCGGGACTGGGTAGTCGTCGGCGCCACCCCCCGGGAACTCCTGGACCGGGGTTTTACCCCTGTGGGCAAGGACTTTCCCGTTTTCCTCCATCCCAAGACCCGGGAAGAATACGCCTTGGCCCGCACCGAGCGCAAAACCGCCCCGGGCTATCGCGGCTTTGAGGTCCACGCCGCCGTCGATGTCACCCTCGAGGAAGACTTACAGCGGCGAGACCTCACGGTCAACGCCATGGCCAAAGATGCCGAGGGGCGCCTCATCGATCCCTTTGGCGGGCGGCGAGATCTGGCGGCGCGACAGCTGCGCCACGTCTCGCCGGCCTTTGTCGAGGATCCAGTGCGCATCTTGCGGGTCGCGCGCTTCAAGGCGCGTTTTGCCGCCTTGGGGTTTACCGTGGCCCCAGAGACCACGGCGCTGATGGCTGCCATGGTCCAGCGGGGGGAGGTCGATGCCCTGGTGGCCGAGCGGGTGTGGGCGGAACTGCATCGGACCTTGGCCACCGCCAATCCCGCGGCGTTCTTCCAGGTATTGCGATCCTGTGGCGCCCTGGCGCGGTTGTTTCCCGAACTCGACGCCGCCTTTGCCCTCGAGGACTGCCGCTGGCCCAATCGCGCCGAAGCTCTGTTGGCTTGCCTGGATCGGGCGGTGGCTCAAGGGGCCTCTAAACCCGTACGCCTGGCCGCCCTGCTCCACGATTTGCCTCCCAAGCCCGGGGCGGAACGGGCCCGAGAAGTGTGTCAGCGCTGGCACAGTCCCAACGAGTATCGGGACTTGGCCGTCGCGGTGGCCGAGCACTGGCGCACGCTGAGCCAGCCCCTAGACGCCGAGGGAGTACTCGGGCTGTTGGAACAGACCGATGCCCTGCGGCGCCCGGAGCGCTTTGAGGCCCTTCTCGCCGTGGGAGAAGCCGTCGCAAAGGGGCGCTGGGATCGATCCGTCGCCGAGATGGCAGCCCATTTGCGCCAGGCCTTGGCGGTGGCCGCCCAGGTGTCGGCCCAACCCCTATTGGCCCAGGGTTACCGTGGCAAGGCGCTCGCCGGCGCCCTGCGGGCCGAGCGCCGGCGAGCCATCGCCGCTTTGACCACCGCGGCCTTCCCTCATTCCCCCGAGGCGTGAGCCTCGGCCTCAGCCATCGTCTGCGGAGTTGGAACTTTTGCCATGGTTCCCCTTTCCCATCTGGAAGTCACAGGCGTCATCCTGGCCGGCGGGCGAGCTCGCCGCATGGGAGGACGCGACAAAGGTTTGATTCCCCTGGCCGGCAAGCCCATGGTGAGCCATGCCATCGAGGCCTTGGCGCCCCAGGTGGGTCAAGTGATCATCAACGCCAACCGCCATCTGGAAGACTATCGCCGCTGGAACCACGACGTGGTGGAGGACGACTCAACCATCGGTGACTTTTGCGGCCCCCTAGCGGGGGTCCTAGCCGCCATGGAGCACAGCGACCGACCTTGGCTTTTGACCGTGCCCTGTGATTCACCTCTGCTGGCCGGCGATTACGCCCAACGCATGATCCAGGGTTTGACAGCGGCCCAGGGGGTCATTGCCGTAGCCAGTAGTGGAGAGCGCCTACAGCCGGTTTTCGCCCTACTCCAGCGGGCTTTGGCCGCCGATTTGCGCCGCTACCTCGTCACGGGAGGACGCAAGATCGACCAGTGGTTCGCCGAACACCGGGCTGCGACCGTCGACTTCAGCGATCGACCCGAGATGTTTCGCAACGTCAACACTCCAGAAGATTTGCAGGCGCTAGAGGGGGAGCTAGGCGTCTAAGCGCCCTTCGATTGCGCCATCTCGCGAGGAACATCCCTTGGGAAACCGACTGACAAAAATCTATACCCGTACCGGCGATCAAGGCACCACGGGGCTTGGCGACGGGAGTCGTATCGACAAAAACCATCCTCGCATTGAGGTCATTGGCGATATCGATGAATTGAACTGCACTTTGGGGTTGGTCCTCAGTCAGTCCCTCCCAGAGGAGGTACGGGAATGCCTCTTCGACGTACAACATCGGTTGTTCGACTTGGGGGGCGAGCTGAGTATGCCGGGTTATCAAGCCATCACGGCAGATGACGTCACTGTTTTAGAGCAGCGTCTCGATGCCTTCAACGAGGCCCTGCCACCCCTCAAGGAATTCATTTTGCCCGGAGGCAGTCCAGCGGCGGCCTTCTGTCACCTCGCCCGAGCCACCTGTCGGCGGGCCGAACGGCGCACGGTGGCCTTGGCCAAGGAAGAGCCCCTTTCCAAAGATTTACAGCGCTATATCAACCGCCTGTCGGACTTACTGTTTGTGATCTGTCGGGTGGTGTCTCGCCACGAAGGTGGCTCGGAGGTACTGTGGCGGCACGATCGCCGTCCCAAGCCGCAAACGCCGGAGCCCCAGGGCTAGCCACAATTTTTCACCTGGTGCTTGACAGTCTGTATTTGGGCTATATACTTGCAAGCCTTGCAGATGAGGTGGCGCAGTTCAGGCCTCTGAAGTGTTTGAAGTATCAGGTAAAGTTGGCAGTTACAGTCCGAGGCTGAGAGCGTGTTGTGCTGGATTTGTATTGTTCTCGGTCTGTCGGTGTTGTTGAGGTTTCAGAAGGTCCCCTCGCGGTGTTTGTGATTGGTCGGTGAATGGGTTGCGCGGGGGGTTGACTGGTTGGTTTGGTTGAAGTAGTATTTCGGACTTCCGCTTACGGATTGGGACCAGTGGCCCGGTCTGACGAGAAACCCCGATTGAGCCTGAAGTTGATGAGCGCGGCTGTACGAAGCGCTCTGGCCTGGTTTTCTCCAAGTTCTCTAACAAGATGACGAGATGCTTGAAGGGGTGGTTTGCCGTTGAGGCGGATCACCGAGGTGTGTGGCATTAGA
>JBHJHK010000327.1:0-6685 GCA_050330975.1 Candidatus Competibacterales bacterium
GTGCGGGGGGCCGCGGCGGGGCCGCATCCCCCGCCGGGGGCCGCCGCAATCCTCCACCCCACCTTGGCGTTGGGCTACGGCAATCCCCCCCCCGGCGAAACCCCCCCCCCCAACCCGGGGACGCCGGGGGGGGCGAGGCGCGTCGCGGGTGGCCCTGGTCCGGGGGCTCAGGGAAGTCCGCCAGCACTTCCCCGGGGATGTGGTGCAGGTGATGCAGCGGGATCTCTTGGCGCGGCTGAACCTCACCGCTGTCTTGGAGAATCCGGAACTCGCCGCCGCCATGACCGTGGACGTGGCGTTGGTGGCGGACGTGTTGAGTGTGTCGGAGGTGTTGTCCCCCCAAGCCCAGGCCAATGCCCGACGGCTGGTGGCCGAACTGGTCCAGCGGTTGCTGGATGCCCTGCAATTGCCCTTGGAACAGGCGGTCCGCCGGGGAAGGCGTGCCGGCTCGGCGAAGCGGCGCCCCGGCCCGTTGGATATCGACTGGCCCCGCACGCTCAAGGCCAACCTCTGCCACTACCAACCGGATTATGGCACCGTGGTCCCCCACACCCTGGTGGGGCACCGTCACCGCAAGCAGCCCCCCCTCAAAACGGTGATCTTGGCCGTGGACCAGTCGGGCTCCATGGCCGGGAGTGCGGTGTACGCCTGTTTGATGGCCACCGTTCTCGCCGGGCTACCCAGCGTGGAGACCCGCTTGTTCGCCTTTGACACCCAGGTGGTGGACCTGACCCCCCACCTCCCAGACCCCCTAGGGGCGCTGTTTGGCCTGCGCCTTGGCGGGGGCACTGACATCGCCGCCGCCCTGGCCCATTGTCGGGCTCAGATCCACCGCCCCGCCGACACCACCTTGGTGTTGCTCAGCGACCTCTTCGACGGCAGCGACGGCCAGAGCGTGGTACAGCATCTCCACCGGTTGACGGTTGACGGCGTCCAGGGGGTGGTGTTGTTGGCGCTAGACGACCACGGGACCCCTAGTTACAATGCCGAATTAGCCCATCAGCTGAGCCAACTGGATATTCCGGTCTTCGCCTGTAGCCCCGAGCAGTTTCCCGATCTCATGGCGGCGGCGTTGAGCGGCGAAGACCTGGCGCAATGGACTCGGTCTGGGTCGCCCGAGCAGAGGTTTCCTCGACAATAATATCTCGTCCCCCAAAGCCAAAAATTCACATTGATTCGTCATTGGGTACTGGGATTAATCAAGAGGGAGGTATTATGAGCAGCGAACAATCCATACAAGAACTCGAGCAAGCGGTCATAGCCGTTCGCAAAGAACTCACCAAGCCCAGAGAGTTACTCGAAGAACTCCAAAGCCGTCCCAGCGCCGATGCCAAGCTAAATGCTCTGGCCATTCTAGTGGCAGCTAAACACGATACGGAGCATGCCCAGCGGCAAATAGATCGCTGGTCTCAGCTGATTGGCGACGACGATCTCTAGTCGGCCCATTGGGCAAAAGAGCTGAACCCACCCCCACCAGGACTCCTTGCCATGACCATTGAACGTCGCCACTCGGGCCCCCGCATGAGCCAGATCAACATCCACAACGGCATCGTCTACCTAGCGGGCCAGGTGGGGAGCGGCGACGATGTCACCGCTCAAACCCGGGATGTGTTGGCCAAAGTGGACGCCTTGTTGGCCGAGGCCGGCACCGGCAAATCCAACATCCTCCAGGCCACGGTGTGGCTGGCGGACATCGGGGATTTTGCCGCCATGAACGCCGTTTGGGACGCCTGGATCGACCCGGCCAATCCCCCGGCTCGGGCCTGTGGTGAGGTCAAATTGGCCCGACCGGACCTTCGGGTGGAAGTGATCGTAGTGGCCGCCCAGTGAGGGCCGATCATTCCCGACGTCCCTGGCTTTAGGGGGCGTTGGGATCGCGGAAGGCGTAGCTCAACTCCGGCCATTCGACGAAGCCCTCTAGGCTGGTGTGCATGCCGTGGACTCCAAGGCTGCGCAGCGAGCCAAAGGGCAGCATGTCCTTGGTGGTCACCCGCAGCAGCATCTGCCCCTCGCCGTAAATTCCCGCCCGTTGGCCGGCGCCACCACTCAGGGTAAACGTGCCGTGGCACTGGCCTTTTTGGCCGCGACAGCTAAATGCCCCAAACACGATGTCGTTCTCCACTTGGAAGATGCAGTAGCCATTGCCCTGGAGATCCCGCGAAGTCGGATCGATGAGCAGGCGCACGGGGCAGACCAAATCCGCCTGATCGAAAAAGGGCTCGGGCCCCTCCAGCTCTTCTAGAAACAAACGCCCTTCGAGGTGGCCTTGGAACGCCCAGTTCTCGGGGGCCACTTGGTACAGCTGGCCGCGACTGCTCCACTGGGCCGTCAGGCGCACGGTACCCGGTTGGGCGATGACGGTGTGAGAGACAGACAACAGTACGGCGAGGAGGCCAACCACGCGCCAGAGGTTGGTGTCACGGCGGGTTAGACCCATGGATGACTGCATCGAAAAATCCCCCAAGGCAAGCGACGGGTCAAGGTGTTTTTGGGGTGGGTAATCCCTCGGCAACCCCGGGGCCAGAATACTAGAGTTCGGCGCTCTCAGTACCAAATCCCGGTCGAATCAGGTCGAGGCCTCGGGGTTGAATGTTGAATGCTTTGTAGCCAAGGCAGTCAGTTCACTTGTCACCCCCTAGGAGAACCCCATGGCAGAAATGCCCTATGACGCCTTGATCTTCGATTTCGACGGGGTCATCGTCGACTCCGTGGAGCTCAAGGTAGCGGCCTTTGCCGAGCTCTACAACCAGCGCGATCCCGCCATTGTCGATGCCGTCACCGCCCATCAACGCCGCCACGGTGGCCAGGGGCGGTTGGAGAAGTTTCGCCACTTCGAAGAGGTGCTGCGGGGGCGGCCGCCGTTGACGGCTGCAGCACTCCAAGCTTTGGCCGACGACTACGGCCGGCGGGTGGAAGATGCCGTGGTGGCCTGCCCCGGCATTCCCGGGGCCGAGGATTTCCTCGCCCGTTGGCACCAGAAAATTCCGCTGTTCATCGCCTCGGGGACCCTGGACACTGAACTGCAGCGCATCGTCCAACGGCGGGGTTTGGCCGATTACCTAGTGCGCGCCTACGGCACCCCCCCGGAAAAGCACTTGCGCATCGAGGAACTGCTGAACACCCACCCCTACCGCCCCCAACGGGTGGTGATGATCGGCGATGCCATTACCGACTACGACGCGGCGCAGTTCAACGGCATCGGCTTTGTCGGGGTGGTGGCCCCCGGCTATCCCAATCCCTTCCCCGATGATGTGAGGGCGATGGCAGATTTGCGCAGCCTGGAGTCGTTTTTGGCTCTCGGCTAGGGCTCCTAGGTCCCGTTGTCGCCCTCCGCGCCATGGCCCCGTCCTCGGCCTATCCCGCCTGGCTCTGCTGGAGGCTTTGATAAAACGCCGTCTCAAAGTCCATATAGCCGCCAAACGACACCCCATCGGCAAAGGGCAGGATCTGGGTGGCCCAAAAGCCCCCAAAGCCATTCTGGCGGTCTATCCAGTAGAAAAGATTCGCCAACCCCGCCCAACCCAAGGCCCCGGCGGGTCGGCCCGTGGGGGCTTGCTCGTCGTTGACCATAAAGGAGAAGGACCAAGACTTCGGCAGCCCCGGGAAGAACTCAGCGTCGTTGGTCAACCACGGAATGATCCCGGGCAGGGGGGTGATCTTTCTGTCCCCCAGGTGATTGCGGACCGCCATTTGCACCGTCTCTGGCTTGAGCACCCGGCCGTGCTCACCGGCGCCATCGTTGAGCCACATGCGGATAAACCGCATATAGTCCCCCACGGTACCGTAGAGGCCATGGCCCCCCATGTGGATCTCGGGGGGCATGGGAAGTTGGAAATCCATGGCGGTCAACGAACCATCGGCGTTGCGGGTGTGCATACTGACCAGCCGAGTGGCCATGGCCTCGGTGAGTTCAAAGGTGGTGTCGAGCATCCCCAGAGGTTCGAAGATCCGGGTTTTAAACACCTCCCCCAGGCGCTTGCCGGCCACGCCTTCCACCACTTGACCACACCAATCCAGGTTGGATCCGTATTCCCAGCGCTCGTCGGGGTCGAACAAAAGCGGCGTCATCAACGCCGCTTTTGAGGCCTTGACCACACTGGGTTGGCCCTGCTCCTGGGCCAGCCGGTTGTAGGTGGTGTTGAAAAAGTCATAGCCCAAACCCGCAGTGTGGAGCAGTAGCATCCGGGTGGTGATGTCGCGCCGCGGGGGACGGAGCTTTGGAGTGCCGTCGTCGGCAAACCCCTCAATCACTTGGAGGCGGCCGATGTCTGGGCAATAGGCCGACGCGGGCGCATCCAGGTCCAAGGCCCCCTCCTCCACCAATTGCAGCGCCGCCGTGGCGGTGATGGCCTTGGTGGTGGAAAAGATGGCAAACACGCTATCCAAGGCCATGGGCTCGGGGCTATCCAGGCGCCTTACGCCCGCCACTCCTCGGTAGATATTGCGGCTTCGGTCCGTCACCATGGCGACGACGCCTGGTACGCGGGGCTCTTTGGTCACGAGTCGATTGAGGATGGCGTCTGCCGCCGGTTTGAGGTCGACGCTCATGGTATTCCTCCCACAGGTGGGTTTGGGTGGGTATTGTTCGTTTTTGTCATCGCATAGAGGTGGAGATCGAGGATGACCTCCACCTTCCCTAAGGTTAGGCCATTGCGAAGCCGGCGTAGCCCTTGGCGGCCACTTCGTCACACTGGCGCCGGTAGGCCCCCACCCCGCCGGTATAGGACAAAACCCGGCGGGGTTTGCCCTCGACATTGGACCCCACATACCAAGATTGGGTTTTAGAAATGAGGTTGGCGTTGGCCAGTTCGTCGTGGTGGGCCACCCACCAGTCTTCCAAGTCAGCCGTGGCTTCGATGACGTGGAGGTTGTGGTCCCCTAGGTACTGGATGCAGTTGCTGATCCACTCCACCTGCTGTTGGAGACAGGTGGTCATGTTGCACAGGGCGGCGGAGGGCGCCAGGGGTACCGCCGTCATAAACAAGTTGGGGTAGCCGTGTTTTTGCAAGCCGATGGTGGTGCGGATATCTCTCCCCCATTCCTCCTTGAGGGATCGACCGTCGCGGCCGCGGATGTCGATGCGGGTCAAGGCCCCAGTGCCGGCGTCAAACCCCGTGGCGAGGATGATGATGTCCAGCTCGTGGACCGTGCCATCACGCAGCTGGATGCCTTTGGCCGTGACCCGCTGGATGGGATTGTCCCTAACGCTGATGGCCTCGACGTTGGGACGGTGATAGACCTCTAGATAGTGGGTCTCCAGGGGCACTCTGTGGGTGCCAAACCCGTAGTCCTTGGGAATTAGCAAGTCGCACAAGCGGGGATCGTGCTTGAGGCGGGCCCGCATTTTTTCCCGGACGAATTCGGAGACCTCTTCACTCACTTCGGGATCGAAGAACATCTCGGCAAAGGAGGCCAGCCACAGCTTTAACGAGCCGTCGTTGTAGATCTCCTCTAGCACTTCACTGCGGCGCTCTGGGGTCAAATCGGCCCACTTGTGCTCAAAATCGTATTCAAAGCCGGTGAAGGTGTGGGGTAGGGTCTTGGCCAACTCGTCGAATCTGTCGTGGTAGGCCGCCACCTCCTCGGCTCCGTACTTGGGGCTTTTCATGGGCAGGACGTACTGGGGGGTGCGAATAAAAACCTTCAACTGCCCCACTTGGCTGGCGATGGTTTGGATCACTTGGATGCCCGTGGCGCCGATGCCCACCACCCCTACCCGCTTGCCGCTGAAGTCCACGGGCTCCTTGGGCCAGCGGGCGGTGTGAAAGAGCTGTCCCTCAAAGCTATCTTGGCCGGGAAATACCGAGGCCAACGGGGCGGAGAGCATGCCACAGCAGGTGATCACGAACTGGGTATCGATGGTCTCGCCGGTGTTGGTGCGCACCAGCCAGCGCTGGGTGTCTTCTCGATAGTGGGCACTTTCAATGGTGGTGTTGAACTGGATATCCCGGCGCAGGTCGAGGGAGTCGGCGATGTAGTTCAGCCAACGCTCGATTTCCCCTTGCCCGGGGAATTTTTCGCTCCAGGTCCAGTTTTTATAGAGCTCCTCGGAAAACAAATACTGATAGATATAGGCCTCGGAATCGAATTTGGCTCCGGGATATCGGTTCCAGTACCAGGTGCCGCCGACGTTGGACGCCGTGTCGTAGGCTCTGACCTTCAAGCCCTGGTTGCGCAGCAAATGCAGCTGATAGAGACCGGCCACGCCGGCGCCAATGATCAGAGCATCCAATTGGGTTGCGCCCTCGCTACCACCGTTGGGTTTGGCAGTCGTCGCTTCAGCAGTCATGATAGTCCCCTCAAACGGGTGTTTTGTGTTGACGGGGCAAGGGACGCTGGGGCCAGCGGATCTTTGACAAGCGCCCCAACGCCTCTCCCTTCGTCCTCCCTTGGCCGCCAGTGGGTCCAAATCTCGAAATGCGTGGAAGACCCGGGCTTGGCAAAGGTGATGATGCAAAAGCCACGCCAAGGATGAAGCGCGACACCAACAATGACTAACGTGCTGAAATAATTAATTTTTTAGAGATATTGATCCGGGTCTGGACGCCCTGGGTATGTGACAATCGATCGCAAGGCCCCGTTCAGGCGTGAGGTTTTAGGACGCCCCCCCCGCCCGGGGCAAGGGCATGTAACCGTGTTAATAATGGGGTGACCCCCGCGCCGGTTTTGTGACAATGCGGATGGG
>JBHJHK010000328.1:0-30590 GCA_050330975.1 Candidatus Competibacterales bacterium
GCCCTACATCCTGGCCGTGGTGCTTTCGGGGGGTCAATGGGGGGCGACGTCAAAGAGTCGATTTATGCCCCTGGTGGCGCCAAACCCCAGGCGGTGGGCCGCCAGACAGATGAGGGGCAACGCCAGGGTCTCGCGGTTCAACTCGGCGTTGGCCACGGCGATAAAGATGGCGCTGGGCAGGGCCACCCAGAGGATCAACCCCTTCACCGCGTGGCGATCCCGGGCTTGATCCAGGGGTTTTTGCAACCCCACCCCCAAAGCGATGAGGCCCGAATAAGTGAGGATCAAATAGAGGTCGTCAAGGGCAATCACAGGGCGAGCTCCTAGACGGTGGCGGCGGGAGCCAGGCCGCCGTCGGCGACGGGCGCCAAGAACCGGCCTCCGGGACCCCTCTCCGCCAAAAAGCGGTCGAATCGGTGCCAGGCGTCCTCGCCGATGAACACCTGGGCGGCGCTGTCGTCTTCGATGGCTCGGGCAGCCCCTTGGGCCTTGTCGGGCTCGGTGGTCAACAACCCCCCCACGGCGATGGGAGCCAGGTGCTGGATCTGGTATTGAAACAACACGTCCAATACCTTGGGCACCGACAAGGCCCCATGGCCGTTGACGGTGCTGATCACCACCAAAGCCGGGCGGCGATCGCGAATGGTTTCGGCCAACAACTCGGCGGGGGTACAAGCCCCCAAGTTCAATACCCCATAGCCCCGCTCCTCCAGCTTGAGCTGCACGCCCAGCAGGTTCCACACGTGGCTGTCGTCGGGAGTCGTGGCCACCACGGCCAAGGGTGCCGGGGTCACGGCACAAGGAGACATTATCTTGGTCACGGTCTTCAGGCCTCTTCGGCGACGGGGAGGTCGTAGCGGGCTTGGTTGTACTGGAGCACGCGATGGAACTTCTCGGCGGTCATGGCTGCCGTGGTGACCAAATGCTCGGAGCGGGGCTCCACGGGCATGGTGCCGGTGTCGGTCCACAGCACGGCACCGCTCGCCAAGTCGACGGTGGTCCGCGCCCAGTTGGCGTTGTCGGGGTGGGTGCAGTAGGGCACGTCGAGGAGCCCCTTGGCAAAGGCGGCCACTAGGGCCTGGCCCACGTCGGCGTGGAGGGCTAGGGTGCCCTCGATGAGTTGCTCGGCCTCGGATTCGATGGCGTCGCACCACGCCCTGGCCTCGGCCTCGAACTGCGCCGAGGGCAATCCCCGGCGAGCCGCCTCGTCGGCGGCGTGGCGGCAACACGCGAGGGCCTGGACGTTTTGCTCGAAGGTGGGAATGCCGGCGGCGTCGGCTGCGGTTTTGACGATCAACCGCTGGGCGTTGCCCCATTGGGCTATCCGCGCCCCGGCTTCGATGAGGGCTTGGGCGCCCGAGGGCGTCTTGGGAAACAGCCCCATGAAGTCGTAGAACACCACGTGCCAGGCGACGTCGTCGAGGCGCCGGTTGGCGATGCGCGCCAGGGCCCACAGCGCCCCGACGTCTTGGGCGTCACAAGAGCCCTGGGCCAGGGACAGGGACACGCTGACAAGTCCCCGCTGACGGCTGAACAGCGCCTCCAAACAGGCGATGGCCACCAACAGAGACGGCGGCGCCAGCTGGCCCAACATACAGCCGCCAAAGCTCTCCAGGTGGGTTTCCACCCCGGTGCGCTCGCCGTGGCGGGCCCAAAAGGCGATGGCCTCCCCCCAGGCTTGGACCGTCTCGGCCAAGGGCGCCCGGGAGTAGGGCAGATTGTAGCTCACCGGCCCCCCTTCAGTGGCGTCGAGCCCCAAGGCCGCCGCCGCTTGGAACACCGTGAGGGGCCGCGCCGAACCGTGGCGCACTTGGACGGCAAAGTCCCGATCCCGCACCGCCGCCAGCATGGCCGTGGTGGTGGCAAAATCGTGGGTGGCGATGGGATAGCCGTTGAGGGCGTCCCCCCGGTCTAGGGCTTGGCGCGCCCCGTCGAGATCCCCCACCCGGGTGTAGGCGTCTACGGTGATGGTGCCGATGCGGGGTGTGATAGACGCCCCTTTGACCGCCGCCAAGCCGCGATGCATCTGGATGACGTCGGCAAAGCCCATACGGGGTTGGACGATGAGTTGATGGATCACTTCACCGGAGGGAGGGGCTCTGTCACGGCCATTTGGGGGTAACTTCGGCGGCGTTGCCGTGCGAACCCGTTCGATGTAGCGGTGAAAAGAGACTCCCTCGGCGACACATCCCTCGGGAGGGGTGGGTTTGAATGCGGCAGGTCGAAGAGAAACCCCCGGGCAGGGGGAACCCCCGGTCAATCCTTCAGCTATCTGTTGCATAGGTCGGTCTCCCAGTGCTCGATGGATCGAGCACGGTGTCTGGGCCAAACAGAGGAACGACGGTCCTCCAGGGCGCTTACCTATGGCTTCCTTACCAAGAAAGGCTTACTTAACTGAGGGATTTAGCCATTGGGCTTTTCTGATCAGTGAAATATGATTTTTGATTTCCAGCAAAACCAACTACCACCAATGGCTCAAACCACTGGCACGCTGCAACATTACTCCTTATTAATTTTTTATGTGTGGACTTTTTGGATCCAGGCTGGAGCCGCAAAAAATATAGTCAACACAAAAATTCATGTCAACAGATAAATTCAAACAAGAGACGCGGGTTCGCAAAAGCTCAATTTTTTCAAATTTCCGCCACCCATGGAATCGAATGATGAACTGAGCCTGAAGATAGGCTAAAAACTCGGTAATATTGTTGGCGATTCACTCCCCATGGCTCCAGTGCTTAGCCTGCTCACACAACCATTTGACTTGTTGCAGGGATTCCAGCTGTACTGGATGGAAGTTCCAGCGGGGCATACGGCTGAAAAAAAATTCATTCAAACTTCATCTTTTCTTCAAAAAATTTTGCGCTCCAGCATTTTTGATGCGGCGACAAAATCCCTTAGAAACCTCTAAAATGGTACCGCAACACCAAAAAAATCAAAAAAAACATAACGATGCAGCATATCAAAAACCATTGGAGCTAAAGCAGGGCAACTCAGCGTCATAAAGCAAAAAACCATGGCAATATTATTTTATTGCAGCCCAACAAAATTGATGACTCTTCCCATCAAGTATTGGGAAAGGTGGTGAGCCGCGGGTTTGCCCCTTGAAGAAACTGGAACATGGGAACCTGCTTCGCCTGGGGGACACCCTAGGGGATGGGGAATCCGACGAAGGCCCCGGGGGCCATGTCGCCCCGAGCAAACAAAGCGCCGCCACAGGCCGCCATCCAAGGGGTAAATGGCCTATATCTAGGGGCTGTACCAAAGTGTCATCGACGCGCCCCTCGCGGACTATCAATCCCAAGCTCAAGAGTCCCAAGCCATGGCCAATCACCGCCGAGACCCCCTGTTACAACCCTTTCCCCTCAAACACCTGACCCTGAAAAATCGGCTGATGTCCACGGGCCACGAGCCGTCCTACGGCGAAGATGGTATGCCCAAGACCCGCTATCGCCGCTACCATGAAGAAAAGGCCAAGGGGGGCATCGCATTGACGGTCATCGGCGGCTCGGCCATCGTCGCCCCCGACTCCCCCCCGGCCTTTGGCAACCTCCACCTCTACAAAGACGAGATCGTCCCCTGGTTGGCGGAGCTGGCCGATGCCGTCCACGGCCATGGGGCTGCGGTCATGTGCCAGGTCACCCACATGGGACGGCGCACTAGCCACACCACGGGGGATTGGCTGCCGGTGGTGGCCCCCTCCAACGTCCGAGAACCGGCCCATCGCGCCTTCCCCAAGGAGGCAGAGGACTGGGATATCCAGCGGTTCGTCCAGGCCTACGGCGACGGCGCCGAGCGCTGTCGGGCGGCGGGGTTGGACGGCGTGGAGATCAACGCCTACGGCCATTTGCTCGACGCCTTTTGGTCACCGGCCTGGAACCGGCGCCAAGATACCTACGGCGGTGACCTGGACAACCGGCTGCGGTTTGGCCTGGAGGTGTTGACCGAAGTGCGGCGCCGGGTGGGGCCAGAATTTATCGTCGGGGTGCGGATGGTGGCCGACGAGGACCTGGCCAGCGGCCTCGACAAGGCCGAAGGGGTGGAGATCGCCCGCCGTCTGGCGGGGTCGGGGTTGGTGGACTTTATCAACGTCATCCGCGGCCACATCGACACCGATGAGGGCCTGTCCCACGTCATTCCCGGTATGGGCACCCCCTCGGCGCCCCATTTGGAATTCGCCGGCGAAGTCAAAGCGGCCACCCAGGTGGCCACCTTCCACGCCGCCCGCATCAACGACGTGGCCACGGCCCGCTTCGCCGTGGAGAGCGGTCAGTTGGACATGGTGGGCATGACCCGGGCCCACATCGCCGACCCCCATATCGTCGCCAAGATTCAAAGCGGCGCCGAGCACCGCATCCGCCCCTGTGTGGGGGTGGGCTATTGCATCGATCGGATCTACTACGGCGAGGCGGCGCTGTGCATCCACAACCCAGCCACAGGCAGGGAGGAGACCCTGCCCCACGACATCGACACCCGGGCACCTGAGCCCAAACGGGCCGTGGTGGTGGGGGCGGGCCCCGCCGGCCTAGAGGCGGCCCGGGTCCTGGCGGCCCGGGGCCACCAGGTGGTGGTGTTAGAGGCCGCCGACCAACCCGGGGGACAGGTGCGCCTAGCCGCCCAACTACACAGGCGCAAGGAGATCATCGGCATCGTCGATTGGCGCCTAGAGGAGTGTCGCCACCACGGGGTCGACATCCGCTACAACTGTTTTGCCAGCGCCGAGGACGTGTTGGCCTTGGACCCCCAGGTGGTAATCATCGCCACGGGGGGTTTGCCCAATACGGGCTTTTTGGCCGAAGGGGAAGACCTGGTGGCCAGCAGCTGGGCCGTCCTGGCCGGGGAGGTCATGGGCGGGGGGGATGTGTTGCTCTTCGACGACAACGGCGCCCACCCCGGGCCCATGGCCGCCGTGGCCCTGCTGGAGGCCGGGGCCAACCTAGAGGTCGTCACCCCCGAGCGCAGCTTTGCCCCCGACGTGGGGGGCACCAACTATCCGACCTACGTCAAAGCCCTCCACCAGGGGGGGGCCAGCTTGACGTTGCTGCGGCGTCTGGTCGCCGTGCGCCCCCAGGGCAACCGGCTCCAAGCCCACCTGTGGAGTGAGTACGACAAGAGTACCGTGGTCCGGGAAGTGGACAAAGTGGTGGTGGAGCACGGCACAACCCCTCTGGATGAACTCTATTTCGAGCTCAAACCCCAGGCCCTCAACGGCGGCGAAGTGGACTATGACGCCCTCATGGCGGGACGTCCCCAAGAAACTATCCGCAATCCCAGTGGGGCCTTTGCCCTCTACCGCATCGGCGATGCCGTGGCCAGTCGCAACATCCACGCCGCCATCTACGACGCCCTGCGTCTGTGTCAGGCGCTGTAGCAACCCCACAATTCCCTCGCCCCAGAAAGCCGCCAAGCCCCGTAACCGGGGCTGTGACCAGCGGGTAAAACTCGGCAAACTTTTGTTTCACCGGCATCCGGAAGATCCCTAGAGTGCCGGTTTTGGCTGATCTCTATCACCCTTTCCCCAGGCCATCTGTGGTTTGATATAAGCCCACAGCTTTCCAAGGATCGGGAAGGGTCCACTGGCCGCCCTGGATGGCGTTGCCTCTCCACAACCCCCACCTAGGGGAGAGTGCTCAACACAGCATCCAGGAGCCAAGTGCCATGAATGATCTTTCCTTGGTTGAGCTCATCGAGGGACTCCAGGAGGTTTTTCTCCAACCGATCCCAGACGCTGAAGAGCAGCAGCGGTTGGTGGAACGCATCGCCGCCGATGAGCTCACCGTCGGTCAACTGGTGCTGAATTACCACCAAAGCGACGCCTTCCAGACCGTGGCGGCCCCGGTGGCCCGTCTTTACCTGGGGGTGTTGGATCGCCGCCCCGACGGGCCCGGCGCTGCTTTTTGGAACGCGACTCTCGAGGGACTCATCGCCAGCCAGGGCTTGGCTGGGCTCGGCGACTTGGCCCTGGCCTTTTTGGCCTCGGCGGAGGCGCAAGGGCGCTTTGGCGGCGACCTCCTCGACCCCGCGGCCCCCGACTACGTCGATGATGAGGCCTTTGTCGATCAGCTATACACCATCATCCTGGGCCGGCCCGGCGATGGCGAAGGTTTGGCGTTTTGGCGCCAAGAGTTGGTCACCACCTTCGGTGGGCGGCGCGATCTATTGACCATCGCCTTCACTGAATCGGCGGAATACCGCAGCCAGACCGAAGGGGAAGTCCAGGGGGCTTTGTTGTACCTGGCGTTGGCGACGGTGGCCAACCCCCCCCCACCGATCCCTATATGCCCAGCGACGGGGATATCGCCGCCTTTGCCCGGGCCGGCGACAACCTGGGGCCGTTGGTGGACGGGCTCTTGACCACCTTTGGCCTCGCCGAGCCCTTTGTGGCCACGGTAACCCTGACCAGCGACCCGGCGGGGGACGTCCTGGTGGGCACTGTGGGAGACGATTTGTTCGACGCCCGCCTGGACACTGAGGGCCCCACTCTGGGGGACAGCGACACCCTCGACGGCGGCGGGGGCGATGACCAGCTGTTGGTGGAGTTGCTGGGCGCTGGGGGGGCACCGATGGTCATGGCGGTGGAGACCTGGGTGATCACCGCCTTGGACAACGGCCTGTTGGCCGGCGGCGACGGCCAAACCGACTCGACCTTGGATTTTAGCCGCAGCAGTGGCTTCACCCAGGTGGTCAATCAATTGAGTCGCGGCGACCTCGCCTTGGTTGGCCTCGGCGAGCTCGCGGCGGTGGAGTGGCGCAATATGACCGTCGGGGAGGATTTCACCCTGGCCTTCGCCGCCCCACTGCTGGTGGGAGATGATGATATCTTAGCCATCACTTTGGTGGATAACACCAACGCCGGCGTTTTCAACGCCGGTTCCCCCGGGGGAGATGGTTTCGAGATTTTTGACCTCACGGTGGTGGGGAACAATCGGCTGGTCAACCTGGGCAGCGCCAGCGATTACACCCTCGACGGGCCCTTGAACAACGATCAATTGCGGGAAATTCGGGTGCAGGGTGACAGCCCCACGGCGCAGTTGGCCATCGGCGAGATTTTGACGGGGTTGGAGACCTTCGATGCCGCGGCCTTTGCCGGGGACCTGAGGGTCAATTTTGCCCGCGGCGATGGGGTTCAGGTGGTGGGGGGGGCGGGGAATGACACTCTGGGCTTTGCCTTTGCCGCCCCCGACGATGGTGCCGTTGCCCTGGCCTTTGACGGCGCTGATGCCGTCGACGGCGGGGCGGGGTTCGACCAGATATTGTTGGACCAGCCCCGGTTGGTGGTCGAGGGGGCACCCGCTGACGCCGATTTGACGGTGGCGGGGGTGGAGGAGTTGGTGCTGCTCCAGTTGGGGTTTGCCGACGACGGCGCGTCGGCGGTGGACCCCACCCTCGACGGTTTTTACGATCTAGAGCGCTTGGGGGCGGGGCGCGGGGATCTAGTGCGGGTGGTCCTCGATGGCTGGGACGGCGATGACCGGGTGGCCATCGTCAACGGACCCACGGGCTTGGCCTTGGGGCTAGAATCTAGCCTCGCTGAAGTGGAGGTTACCATTCCCGCCGCCCAAGACCCCGGGCCAATGGACGATGTCCTGGTGGTCGACCTCCTGGGGGATCTCACCTTGGGGGCACTGGTGGCCGATGGCACGGAGGGCTTTGTCCTCAACAACCGAGGATCCAACCAGGCCTTTATTCGCGGCGACCCGTTCACCAGCTTGACGATCACTGGCACTGGGGCCTTGGTCTTTGTGGGCGAGATGGGTGAAGCATTGGGGGGGACCACCCTGGCGGTATTGGACGCCGCCGCCTTTGATGGCGATTTGACGGTCACAGTGGGGGACGGCGTCGGGGGTGGGGTGGACCCCTTTGCCGTGGAGGCCAGTGACACGGGGGTTGTGGTCACCGGTGGAGCGGGGCGGGATGGGGTCGTGGCCGGGGCCAACAACGACACCCTGGCGGGCGGGGCGGGGGACGACCGCCTGACGGGGTCGTTGGGAGCCGACGTCATCACCGGCGGCCCTGGGGCCGACGTATTTGTGTATACGAGTGTTCAAGAGTCGACCTTGGCGGGGACTACGGCCAGTTTCTTCGCCGGCGACACCCTGCTGGATGTGGACGCCGCCGTCGATCGATTTGACATTTCGGCGTTCCTCGACGCCCCCGGGGCGGCGGCTATTGGCAACTTGACCATTGCCTCGTCCTCCCAGGGGGATTTGGCGAGCGCCCTGGGGGGACTGGCCATCACCGCCCCCATCAACCTGGTCACTGTGGGCGCCGGCGGGGCCACTGGGACCTATCTGGCCATCGATACCGACGGCGATGGCTCCCTCGCCGATGACTTTGTGGTTCGCCTCCAGGGGCTGCAAGGCAGCCTCGGCGAGGCCAGCTTTATCGTCGGCAACGGCCCGGGCAACCCGCCTTTTATCACCCCTGGCCAGAGCTTTGTCATCGGGCCTACCGCCCCCCTGGGCAGTGTCGTGGGCACCGTGGCGGTGTTCGACGATTTCGACCAGGTCGTGGCCCTTGAGATCACTGGGGGCAATGGGGACACCGATGGCGATGGCACGGCGGCCTTTGCCATCGATCTCGATGGCACATTGCAGATTGCCGACCCCGACGATGTGGCCGCCGCGGCGGGTCAGACCCTGACCTTGAGCGTGACCGCCGACGACGCCACGGGCAATCGCTCTGTGGCGACGCCGGTGGCCGTCACCGTCTTGCCCGTGGGCGGGGATACTTCGCCACCGATTTTGACCGTGGATGACCCGGCGGTCGATCTGGCCCTCGCCGCCGTTGACGATGGCACCGTTGTCACCGGTGTGGCGGCCAGCGACCCCGAGAGTGGGGTCGCTGCCTTGGCCATCGATGCCCCCGGCAACCCCGATGGTGACGGCGATGGCACGCCAGTCTTTGGGCTGTTGAACGACCAGGTGGTGGTCCTCGACGCCGACGAATTGCAGGGCGGTGAGACCTTTAGCTTGACCTTGACGGCGACCAACGGGGTGGGGCTCACGGCCGACGCGGATCTTGTGGTCAACATCGGTCCTGTGAACCCACCGCCACCTCCCCCGGCGGGTGACAACACCCCACCCGCCATCTCGGTGGCGCCCACCGCTGTCACCCTGTCGGTCGACGCCGTCGATGATGGGGATACGGTCGCCACGGTCAGCGCCAGCGACGCGGAGAGTGGCGTCGCCCAGTTGGCGTTCGTCGCTGGCAATGAAGACGGAGACGGCGATGGCAATAGGGCCTTCACCCTCCTGGCCAACGGGGATGTAGTGATCACCGATGCCGACGAACTCGATGCCGCCGAGAATTTCACCCTGGTGTTTCGGGCCACTAATGGCGTCAACCTCACCAGCAGTGCCTCGTTGAGGATTTCTGTCCAAGACAACAGCCCGCCGAGCATTAGCGTTGTTCCGACGGCGACCATGTTGATCGCCGGAAGCATCAATGACGGCGACTTCGTCGCCGATGTCGCTGCCGAAGACAGGGGTAGTGGCCTGTCCGACGTGACCATTAGTGCCGGCAACGGCGACGGCGACGGCGACGGCCTGTTGGCCTTTGGAGTACTGAACGATCAGGTCGTCGTCAACGACGCCGACGACCTGATGGCCGGGGATGATTTTGTTCTCACCCTCACTGCCCGCAACGGGGTCAACTTGACGGCCGATGCGCTGTTGACGGTATCGGTGGATGACATCAGCCCTCCCCTGGTGGCGTTGATCCCCACTGCTACCACGCTGGGCGCTGGGGACTTGGTCGCCGGCAATGTGGTCAGCGCAGTCGACGCCAGTGATCCCGAGAGCGGTATTACCAGCCTCGCCATCACCGCCGGCAATGAAGACGAGGACGGCGATGGCATTGATGCCTTTGTCTTGGTGGGCGACGAGATCCGCATCAACGACGCCGATGAGCTCAACGGCGAAGCCTTCAACCTCACCGTCACCGCCACCAACGGCCAGGGCCTCACCACCAGTCAGACCCTGACCATCGACGTCGACGACATCACCGCTCCCAACCTGACCCTGAACCCCGACACCGTCAACCTCTCAGCCGGCGACCTCGTCAATGGCAATGCCGTCAGCACCGCCACCGCCAGCGACCCCCAAAGCGGCATCGCCACCTTGGCCATCACCGCCGGCAACGAGGACGAGGACGGCGACGGCAGCAATGCGTTTACCCTAGTGGGCAATGAAATCCGTATCAACGACGCCGACGAGCTCAATGGTGAGGTATTCAATCTCACCATCGCCGCCACTAATGGCCAAGGTATTGTCACTAACACCTTCTTAGAAGTCACCATTGAAGACACTACCGCTCCGATTTTGACCCTCACACCCGATACCTTCAACTTCAGTTTCACCATCCCTCCTTCCAATGGTGCCGTAGTGAGCGATGCCAGCGCCCTCGATCCCGAAAGCGGTATTGCAAATCTAGCCATCGTCGCTGGCAATGAGGACGAAGATCAAGATGGCAACGATGCCTTTGTTCTGGTGAGTGGAGAAGTCATCGTCAATGATGCCGACGAACTCAACGGCGAATCCCTCAATCTGGTCATTAGGGCCACCAACGGTCAAGGACTCACCACCGATGACATATTGACTGTCAACATTCCCGACTTTACCCCTCCAGTAGTTAACCTCATACCTGACACAGTGGTTTTGCTAGAAGGCGACGTCATCTCTGGAAGCACCATAAGCACTTTTGCCGCCAACGATCCCGAGAGTGGCGTTGCCAACCGAGTGATCTTTGGAGGAAATGAAGATGAGGATAACGATGGAGTAGCCGCTTTTGGACTGATCGGAGATCAAGTCGCCATTAATGACTTCGATGAGCTCGATGATGAAGTATTTACTTTGCAACTTAGAGCCACCAACGGCGCTGGCTTGGCCACCAGTGATTTTCTGACAATCATCGTCGATGATGTCACACCACCCAATTTATTCATCACCCCCAATCCCGTCTCTGTGAGCATCTTGGCTGACAATGGCGATGTGGTGAGCAATGTGGTAGCTCAAGATCTAGAAACCGGCGCCAGCGTTGCCATCACGGGTGGTAACGAAGACGAAGACAACGATTGCATTGAATCTTTTGTTTTGATTGCCGACCAAATCATCATTCAAGATGACGATGAACTTGAGACTGGGGAAACATTTTCTTTAGAAATAACCGCCGTCAATTTGATTGGCCTCGAGACCATCCAGCAACTGGACATCACCATCGTCATCGCCTAACCAATAACTCAAGCCAAATCAGATCGGCACATCAAAAATCTCATTCTCAGCGGGCACCTGATAAGTCATTGGTCAAAACCAGGCAGGGGACAGCTAAATGCGCACCAAACCAATAGCCACTATAGTTTTTCAAGCAATTGTAACGCTTCTGTCTATACAGCCATCCCTGGCCCAAACAACCCTACCCGGTGTCCAGGCCACGACCTCTCCGGCTCTAGAAGTCGGCAGCCCCTTTAACCTGTTGGTAACCATCCCCAATCAAACCGGCGCCCTCATACCCGGCGAGCCCCTAACTGTGCGAGTGGCATTCTCCGGGGGGGCAGATGGCATCTTTCTCGATCAAGCCACCGCGCCAGCGCCCTTCCAGGGAGAAACCACCCAAGCCGAGCTCAACTTCTTCGTCAATACTGAACTTGTAGCGCCCTTCATCGCCCAGAATCCCGCGAATCCCAGCGCTTCCCTCACCGTCGAAGTATTCTCCCCTGGGGGTACCGCCTTCACCGCCATCGACGTTGGCCCTTTGCCCATCATCGTCGACGGCGGCATCAACATGCCACCCCTTCTGAGCTTAGACCCCGACGTGGTTTTCCTAGAGCCTCCGGATCTCGTCAACGGCAATGCCATCAGCACCATTATCGCCAGTGACCCCGAAGGCGGCGGCGTCAACCTGGCGATCACCGCCGGCAACGTCGACACCGATGGCGACGGCATACCCCCCTTTGTAGTGCTGTTCGAAGGCGAAATCGGTATCAACGACGCCGACGAGCTGCCAGGCAATAGCTATCAACTCACTATTACAGCCACCGACGATCAAGGTTTCACCACCGACGCCATCCTACAAATTGACACTCCCTTCACCCCCGAACCGACGATTACCCTCACCCCCAGCATCGTCACCTTGGGCCCCGACAGCCTTTTCAACGGCAATGTCGTGAGCCAGATTACCGTCAGCGACCTTCCCAACCTAGAGGATGCCATCCTTTCGGGCAACGAAGACGAAGATCAAGATGGAACATCAGCTTTTAGCCTGGTAGGCAATGAAATTCGCATCAACGACGCCGACGAGCTCAACGACGAAACCATTATCCTCACCATCATCGCCATAGGCGATGAAACCATCGATGCCACCTTGACCATCACAATTCTCGGCTTCGGTACCAACCCACCCTTGACCGATATCGATATCAGTCTGCAGGGAGGCATCGCCAACAATCGCCTCGAAGCCTTCTATACCCTGACCAACACCGACGAGGGCACCTTCCCCCAAGATGCCTTTGAGGTTTCCTTCTACATCAATACCGAACCCACCCTCCCAGGGGAATTTTTCCTCGACAGCAACGATCTCACGGGTCCCATCCCCCCGGGAGGTAGCCAATCGGGCAGCTTTAGCCGTTCTCTAGATTCCCTCGACACCATCTTCGAACCGGGCTTTGACTATTTCTTTGGCATTTGCCTGGAAAACGATGTTGCCACCCCCCGCTGCTCCCAGGCCCCACCGTTGTTTTTCAGCCAAGAGCTATCCGCCAGCGTCGAACTGACAGCGGTCACCACCACGGAAACCACCCTCCAGACCAACTACACCATCGCAAACACTGGCGAAGGCACCATCACCCTGGGGGACTACGATCAAGTGGGCCTCTTTTTGGCCACCACCGAATCCATCACCCCCGGCCAACAGGGGGAAGAACGCCTGGCCCAAGGGTTGTTTCCCGCCCCCCTCCCCCAGGGCAGCCAGGCATCCGGCAGCTTTGGCGTGGCCCTTGACGCCATCGAGACCCCCATCGTCGAGGGCCAATCGTACTTCGTCGCAGCGTGCCTCAGCGGCGGTCTGACCCCCCGCTGCTCCGAGGCGGTCCCCGTCGACCTGGTGCCAGACCCCGTACCCATGCCCGCCATCACCATCGATCTCGGGGCCCCCGACGTCGATCCCAGCGCCTTCCAGGTGGCCTACACCCTGACCAATAGCGGCAATACCACCTTCACCAGCGCCGAGTACCAAGATGTGGTCCTCTATTTGACCACCTCCCAAGCCATCACCCCAGGCCAGGGGGGCGAAGAGAGTCTAGACAGCAATCCCTTCCCCAGCCCCCTGGCCCCCGAGGCCGTGGCCAACGATACCTTCACCATCCCCCGTAGCGCCATTGAAACCCCCATCGTCCCAGATCAAAACTACTTCATCGGCATCTGCCTCCAGGGGGGCGAACTCGCTCCCCAATGCTCCGAAGCGGTGGCCATCGACCTCTTCGACCCCATCACCCCGCCCCCGGCCGAACCCCGCTTGACCCTGAGCAAACGGGCTCTCCCCACGGCAGTCCGCCCGGGGGATACCCTGGATTTTCAACTCACCGTGGTCAACACCGGCCAATCCACGGCCTTTGGGGTGCGTTTGGAAGAGACCCTGCCCAACGCTGCCAACTACCGGGTCACCAGCCCCTTGGCCTGTGCCGGGGGACGGGGGAGCTGTACCTTGGACTTGGGGGATATCGAACCCAGCGGCATCGTTCAAGTGACCCTCCGGGGGGTAGTAGAGGCCTGCGCCACCAATCCCACCTCGATTGTCAATCGCGCCGCGGTCTTTTTGGGTAGCCCCTCCAGCGACCAAAGCCCATCGAGCCTCCCCGCCGCCAGCGCCCAAGCCCAGGCCCGCTGTGAGCCCCTGGACAGCCAGCTCCAGCTCAGCAAAACCTTTGCCCTCGCCGACCCCGACGGCGCCGTCAACCCCGGTGACACCCTGAGCTATACCCTCACCCTCAGCAACACGGGACAGGCCATCGCCACGGGTATCACCCTCACCGACGACCTCCCAGGGGCGTTTATCCCCGCCGAGGTCGACAACGGTGCCTGTACCTTGACGGGCAACCGGGTGGCCTGCGACATCGCCGATTTGTCCCCCAGCGCGACCCTCACCGCCACCATCAGCGGGCAGATTGCCCCCCAGTGTAGCGGCGGCGTCACCAACACGGCCTTTGCCACCCAGACCTCGGGGCCCGACCCCGCCCCGGCCAGCGTCACCTTCCAGTGCCAGGTGATCAACGCCCCCCCCACCTTCACCCAGGCCATCCAGATCACCCAGAATGGCCAGACCGTCGACCCCAGCCAAGTACCCCCCGGCCAACCGTTGCTGTTCACCACCGCCGCCACCGACCCCAACGACGATCCCTTGACCTTTGTCTGGCAGCTCAACGGCGGCGAATTCACCACCCCAGGGCCCAGCCTCAACCAGACCCTCGATCCCGCCTTGAGCGGCCAAACACTCACGGTGACGGTGATCGCCACCGACCCCGGAAACTTGAGCGCCAGCACCACAACCACCTTCACCGTCGCCACACCCTTGCCCACCGACAGCCGCTTTACCCGACTGCGGGGCAATGAAATCAACGTGGTGCCCATCAGCGATGAGTTCAACTACGCCGTCTTGGTGACCGACGACAACGACGACCCCATTCCCGGGATACCCATCACCTGGGCCCTAGAAGCCCTCCAAACCATCGTCCCCGGTCAAACCTTTACCGGCGTGCTGCAGCAAAACGGCCAGGAGGGGGACACCTTCACCGTCGTCACCGACGGCGCAGGCGTCGCCGCCATCGACTTCTTCGCCGGCCCCACGGCGGCCACCTACCGGCTGACGGCCGCCGTCGACGGGGAAATGGGCAGTCAAACCTTGGCCTTCAACATCCAAGTGGGCTCTTTGATCTCCGACGCCCTGGACGAGGGCACCCCCGAGTACGCCGCGGCCCAGGCCCTAGACAGCACCTGTACCGCCCTGCGGGTGGCCACCAGCTTGAGCGACGGCCAAGCCGAGCTCCTAGAACGCTGTGACGAGATCCAGGCCCTGGCCGTGGAGGAGGACGGCGACGTCTCGACCGTGTTGCGGGACGTGGCCAACGAAGAGGTGGCGATTTTCAACCGCCTGAGCCAGCGCATCAATTTTCAACAGCTGGACAACATGGAAAACCGCTTCCAGGATCTGCGCCGACGCCAGAAGACCCCCGTTGACCTGGATGGCTTTACCCTGGCCCTCCAGGGCCAAACGGTGCCCTTGGGGGCGCTGTTGGCCCACTACTGGGTGGATCCCCATTTGCGGGTCGACCAAGCCGACGCAGCGGACGGCCTCGCCGACGACCCCCTGACTTCCCCCACGGGCTGGGGGGTGTTTGCCGAGGGCAATGTGACCCTGGGGGAGCGGGATGAAACCGATTTCGAGAGTGGCTTTGACTTCAGCGCCATCTCCCTGACCTTGGGCACCGACTACACCTTTGCCAACGGCCTATCCTTGGGACTGGCCGGGGGCTATTCCCTGGACGACGCCGACATCGACGGCGACGGCGGTGATGTGGACGTGGACGGCCTCAACCTCACCGCCTTTGGGGTGTGGCTCGTGGACGACCTAGTGAGCGAAGGGGATCTGGGCTATGTCACCGTGGCGGGGATTTACGGCGCCAACGACTTCGATTTGGAGCGGCGCATCAGTTACACCCGCACCGACGGCAGCCAATTCACCACCCGCACCACGGGGGACACCACCAGCGACGAGTTCGCTCTCCAGTTGGGGCTGGGCTATCAGCGCCTGTTGGGACCCGGTGTGGAAACCGACTTCAACGCAAGGCTGCGCTACACCCACACCCAAGTGGACGGCTACCGGGAAGACGGCGGCGACGGCCTGGCCCTGGAATTGGAGGACTACGACTTCGACTCCCTGACCTTGAGCCTGGGGGTCAGGGTGGCCCGCCCCTTCAGCACCCGCCTCTTCAACCGGCCCACCCAGCTCACCCCCAGCTTTGAAGTGGAGTGGCAGCGGGAATTCGAAGACGACCCCATCACCGTGGAGAGCCAGTTGATCAACGGCGAAGACATCAGCGGGGTGGATGATGTGAACAATAGTCTGGTGTTCGACACCGACGGCTTCGAGACTAACGTGTTTCGCCTCGGCGGCGGGGTTTCATTGTGGATCCCCGAACTCAGCCTCCAGTCCAATTTGAACTACCAAGTGGACCTAGGGCGCGACGACGAGATCCGCCACCGGGTCAACCTGGGGGTACGCTGGGATTTTTGATCAATAAATCCCCAGCTCCAGACCCGTGGCCAGGGTGGCCCCCAACTCCTGGCACTGGTCGAGGAATTGGGGGCGAAATTCCCCCCGGCAGATGAGGGGGGGCTGGACGGCTTGCCAACCCAATCCCGTGACGATCCGCTCGACGCTGGTTTGGCACCCCAAGCCGTCGTTGCCAGCCCGGATGTAGAGGGCATAGGGCAACCCCTGGGTGTGTTCCCGACAGGGATAGTAGATGCGCTCGAAAAAATCCTTGAGGCGCCCCGCCATATAGCCAAAGTTCTCGGTGCTGCCCAAAATGATGCCATCGGCGGCCAGTACATCGGCGGCGCTGACCTCCAAGGGCGCCTTGGCACACCACTCGACACCGGTGATATCGGGGTGGCCAGCGCCCACGGTCACCGCTTCTAGCAGGGCTAGGGTGTTGGGGGAAGGGGCGTGGGCGACGATCAACAGACGTTTGGCCATGGGCGCCTCGCTCAAATGATCCGCAAAGACGACCCTAGGCTAGACCTTGGTCGCCGGGGGGAGCAAGGGTTTGACTGGAGTGAATTGCAGGGCAAGAAAGCGCACTGTCCCCCCGGGAGATATTCTCTACATTGGCGCCATGCGTCATTGATCGTAACCCCTCGAGGAAACACCGCCATCAACGCCACCGTTCCCCCGGCCTTCGACAGCGACGAGCAACGCTGGCAGGCCCTGTGCCAACGGGACCCCGCCGCCGACGGCGCGTTTTACTACGCCGTGGTGAGCACTGGGGTCTTTTGCCGCCCCTCCTGTAGCGCCCGCCGTCCCAAGCGCTCCAATGTGCGCTTTTTTCCAACCTCCCTCGAGGCGGCGGCGGCGGGCTTTCGTCCCTGCAAACGCTGCACCCCCGACCAACCGTCCCGGGACCAGCGCCACGGCGAATGCATCGAGGCTGTCTGTCGCTGGATCGCCAGCTGCGATGAACCCCCGACCCTGGAGGCCATGGCCGCCAAGGCCCACCTGAGTCCCTACCACTTCCACCGGTTGTTTAAACGTCTGGTGGGGGTGACCCCCAAACAGTACGTCCGAGCCAAGCGCGGCCAAAGACTCCAAGATGGCCTGCGGCGGGGGGAGAGTGTCACCGAGGCCATCTTCGCCGCCGGCTACAACGCCACCAGCCGCTGCTATGAAGAGTCCAACCAGTTGCTGGGCATGACGCCCTCGGCCTACCGGGCCGGCGGGGAGGGAATGACCATGGGCTATGCCATCCGTCCCTGTTCCCTGGGGTTGCTATTGGTGGCCGCCACGGCAAAGGGGGTGTGTGCCATCCAGTTGGGGGATGACGCCGAGACCCTGGTGGCCGAACTCGTGGCGCGCTTTCCCAAGGCCACCTTGGCCCACGACGCTGGCTTTGGCCCCTGGGTGGAGCGAGTGATCGCCCTGGTGGAAGCGCCGGCGACAAAGGTGGATTTACCCCTGGACATCCGCGGCACCGCCTTCCAGCGCCGGGTGTGGCAGGCCCTGGGGGCCATCCCCCCTGGCACCACGGCCACCTATGCCCAGGTGGCGGCCACCATCGGCCAACCCAAGGCCGCCCGGGCCGTGGCCCGGGCCTGTGCCACCAACCCCACCGCCGTGGCCATCCCCTGCCACCGGGTGGTGGGCACCGATGGCAACTTGCGGGGCTACGCCTGGGGGGTGGAGCGCAAGCGGATCCTGCTGGCCAAGGAAGCGGGTCACCCGGAGGCCGACCCGGATTAGGGCCTCAGACGCCGCAGCCACCAAAGCCCCAGCACCAGCAACCCCATCACCGGCGGCGAGGACACGGCGGCCAACTCCCCTTGGCCCCGGCCCACGGCGCCAAAGGCGTTGGCTTCGATGTTGACCACTCCCACGGCCAAGGGCTCGAGGGTGAGGGCAAACTCGATGGTATCGGCGGCCCCCGCCACGGCTGGGTCGGGGAAGGTGCCCGACGCCAACGGATCGGCAGTGACCACCCGGTTCACCTGGTCCTGGCCGTCGACGCTCACCACCAACGACCCCCCGCTGGTGGCGCTCTCAAAGATCTCGTCCACCACGGCGATGGCATCGATGACAAAATCGACTCCAAACAAAATGTCAAAGGTCGCCGTGGCGGAGGTGTTGACCAACTCCAGCAGGGCCACCGTCAGGGTGTCGGCCTCCCCGTCCGTTTGATCCTCCCTGGCACTGGCAGTGGCGCTAGCGGCGAGGACGGCGTCGACCCCCACCCCCGACAAACTGTCGAAGAACTCCACCAAACCCTGGGCGTCGGCGCTGGCAGTGCCTGTGGCATCGTCGAATTCGCTGGCGATGGGGGTAGGGGTGACCACTAGCTCGGCAAAATCGTCCCCGCTGCTATTGGTGACGTCGAGGATGGAAAACTCAGCCGTTTCAGTGGTGCTGATGACACCGGCCTGGGCTGCGGTGCAAGCGGCTAACCCGCCGAGGGCCACCAGGGCCTTGGCCCCGGCTGACAGCGATTTGCGCAACATATTGAATTTCCCCTGTCAAAAAACGGTGTCGAAGCCGGAGGGGGGAAAGCCCCCCCCGGATGGATCGATGGTTACGGGTTGGGGGTCAAATCTTCGCCACTCACGGCAGGGCTGAGGCGGAAGGTGCGCTCGTCCACGCTGGTGTTGCCGTTGTTGTCGGTGACCTTGGCGATTAGGGTGACAAACTCCCGGCTGCCGGGCAGCAGGGAACCGCCCACCACCCAATTGGCCACCACTCGGGTGTGGCCGGTGATTTCGTCGATCTCGCTGCCGGCGATGTTAAACACCGGGGCCAGATTGGTGCCGGCGGGAAATTGCGCCCCATTGGGGGCCAAGAACGGCACGTCAAAGGCGAAGAACAGCCCGGGGAAGTTGCTGTTCAACGAACCGGGGGGGGGATCGGCGATGTCGGCCAACACCCCACTGGAACCCGTGGTCCCCAACTCGTCCACGGCGATGCCGGCGTCGTCCACGTCGACCACGTTGATCTGGATAAAGTGCAAAGAACCGCTGTTGGCCCCAGACTGGTTTTGATCCCCCGCCGCTAGGGCGCTGGGTACCCGGGGGCCGACGATTTCCACCAAAGGGCCAGCGTCGAGGATGGGGCCGTTGTCGGCCGTGTCTAGGGGGTAGCTGCTGGGATCGGGGGTGAGATCGTTGCCCGACAACCCAGGTTCGATGTCCAGGGTCACGGCGTCAAAGCCGATGCGTCCGGCTTCGTCCACCACGGCGGCGGTGATGGTCACCTCATCGTCGCCGGCGAAAAACGACTCCAGCACATGCCAGCCGGTCCAGATGGTCACCCCGGGCCCCGGGGTGTCGTCGGTGCCGGCGATGTTGAACAGCATCCCCAAATTGGTGTTGGCGGCAATCACCTCGCCATCGGGGGTGATGATGTCTCGGTCAAAAAACACAAACAATCCCGGAAATTGAGGGTTGATACCGCTGCCCCCCAGGGTCGACAGGGCGTCGACGTTGCGGATGTTGATGGACTCATCCACTAGTACCCCGACGTCGTCCCGGGTGAAAATTTCCAAATCGATGGCAAAGGCCGACCCCAAGGGGCTACCGCTGCCCACTTGACTCAACCCTTGGCCGATGGTCGAGCCGTTGGTGGGGGAGGTGATACGCACCTGGGGGGCCAGGACGCCGCCCCGGGCCACACCGCGAAATCCCAGGCCGTCGCGGACGATGGCCGTCGAGCTGTAGACCGACGTCTGGGCTTGGCCTTCAGCCACCATACCTAAAAAACAAACAGCGCCACAGAATAAAGGCAATAGACCACTACTGGATGTCACTTGAGGACTCCTCAGATATCACAGATTGATGAAGAATGGTTCCTACGTCGGTGGGCACAATCCCTGAGATCGGCGGCGAGACCCTAGCATCCAACAACATCAACGCATCATCAGGATAGCGATATCCACAGCCATCTGACTTTCTCTGGAACTTGACACACCCACCAAACACCCTCTGTGTTCCTGGGAGAAATTGAAGGGTTCAAGACCTATGACAGAAAATTTTGCTGACCTTGGCATCTTGACTCGGCATCTAGATGCCCCACCCCAAGACCGGGGAAGGTCGGGGCAATCCATTCAATCTGTTCTCAAGCTAAACCGGGAGATATCCATGAACCCTTTGCTGGCGTTGGGGAACTCCCTCAACAACAGCGAGCTCGCCCACGGCACTCGCCCCTTGGCCATCGACGGTAGGAACCGCCTATCCCATGACAGCCCTGGCGCCAGTATTGACTTGTGACTTCAACTCCCAAGCGTCCATGGAAGACCTAGACGACGTCGCCTTGCTCCAGCGCATCGCCGCCGGCGACCAGGCGGCCTTTGCCCAGTTTCACCACCGCCACTACCGGCGCTTGCACCGCTTTTTGTTGCGCTTGACCCAGCGCTTGGACTTGGTGGAGGAAGTCGTCAACGACACCATGCTGACGGTGTGGCAAACCGCCGCCAACTTCCAGGGGCGCTCCCGGGTATCCACCTGGTTGTTGGGGATCGGCTACCACAAGGCCATCAAGCAGCTCAAGCGCCGGCAACGCCACGACCACGCCGTGCCCGTGGACGACGACTGGCCCGACGAGGCCGACTCCCCCGAGGCGGCGGCGATGGCCGAGTACCGGCGCTCGGACGTCCAGCAAGCCATCGCCCAGCTGCCGGCCATCCACCGCGCCGTGGTGGAGTTGGCCTATTTCAACGGCTACTCCTACGACGAGATCGCACAGCTCATGGACTGCCCGGTCAACACGGTCAAAACCCGCATGCTCAACGCCCGGGCCAAGCTGCGCAAATGGGTCACCGCCCACGATCCCCGCAGCTAGGGCGTCGAACGTCACTTTTTTCTATTTTATTTATTGAGCTACTGAGAGAGATGATCATCCCATGACTGCACGAACATCCATTTCCCCTACCCAAGACGAGCACCGCCAGGTGTGGGAGCTTTTGCCCTGGTACGTCAACCACACCCTGGACGAAGCCGAGCGTTCTCTAGTGGAAAGGCACTTGAAAAGCTGCCTCATCTGCCGTCAGGAACTGCAACAGCTGCGCCAGACGGGCCGGCAGGTGCGCAATGGGACGCCCACCCCTGAGGACATAGAGCGCTCCCTACAGGCCATCCAGGGTCGCATCGCCACCCAGCGGGGGGCTAGACCTCGCCCGTGGCGGGCCCTGGCGTCCCACCTCGGCCAAGCCTGGGACGTGCTGCGGGGAGGGCATCCCGCCATGGCGGGGCTGGTGGCCCTCCAGGCGGTGCTGCTGGTGGCCCTGGGGTTGACCCTGGTCTTTTCCACTACCATCGACCCCCAATCGGGGACGTATGAGACCCTCACCAGTGCCGCTGAGCGCTCCAACCCCGCTGCCCACTGGCAAATTGTTTTCGACGATGCCATGCCCATGGGTCGCGTGCAAACCCTGCTCCACGGCCTGGAGGCGCGCATCGTCGATGGCCCCTCGACGGGGGGCATGTACACCTTGGCCCTAGGGGAGGAGATCGACGCCGCCACGGCCAGCCAATACCTGGAGCAACTGCATCAAACCCCCGGGGTGTTGTTTGTCACGGGCGGGGTGGGCGACGGCGGGGGAATCGCGCCATGAGGACATGGCACTGGTCCTTGGCCTGGGTGAGCCTGGTGGTCTTAGGACCCCTGGCCGGCTGCCAGACCACCCCGCCCCCGAGCCCTTGGTTTGAATCCGACTGGCGGGCCGACCCCACGGCGACGGATCTCGCCGACCGGGAATTGTTGGTCACCATCCCGTTGGCCGATCCCGCGGACTTGGAACGCACGGGTCGAGCCCTGGCGGATCGCTATGGCTTGGAATTTGTCGCCGCCTGGCCCATCACCACCATCGACATTCACTGCTTTGTGTTCCGCCTGCCCGCCGGGGGCGATATGGAGCAACTCTTGGCCCAGTTGGCGACGGATAGCCGGGTGGACGCCGCCCAGCCCATGTACACTTTTAACACCCTCGCCACCTCCTACAACGACCGCTACTTGGCCCTCCAACACGGCCTCAGGAGCCTGCAAATCCAGGAGAGCCATCGCTATGCCACGGGTAAGGGCATCACCGTGGGCATCGTCGACACCGGCGTCGACGGCGATCACCCGGAACTCCAGGGCAATATGATCCGGGCGCTAAATCTGGTGGGGGATGCCCCCTCTCACCTGGCCGAGGTCCACGGCACGGCCGTGGCCGGCATCATCGGCGCCAAGGCCCACAACGGCATCGGCATCGTGGGCGTGGCCCCCGAGGCCCAACTCCTCGCCCTGCGGGCCTGTTGGCAACGGGACACCGACAGCACCGCGGGGGCTTGCAGCAGCTTTACCCTGGCCAGGGCCCTCAACGTCGCCATCGTCCAGGAGGTGGACGTCCTCAACCTGAGCCTCAAGGGCCCCCGGGACCCTCTGATGATCCGGTTGATCGAGGCGGCGTTGGCCAAGGGCATGACGGTGGTGGCCGCCGACGACCCCCAGCGTCCCGGGACGGCGTTTCCAGCCACCCTCCCCGGGGTCATCGCCGTGGCCGCCGCCGGGCAAGGCACAGGGGGCAAGGTTTTGAACGCCCCTGGAGTGGACATCTTGACCACCGTACCCCGGGGTGGATACCGCTATCTTTCCGGCAGCTCCTTGGCCACTGCCCACGTCGCCGGAATCGTCGCCCTGATCCGGGAGGTGGCACCCGATTTGCCCCCGGAGCGGGTGACGGCGCTGTTGCAACTGAGCGCCCGACCCATGCCCATCCCCGGTGGCGTCGGTGGGGTGACCCCCCAGGTCAACGCCTGTGTGGCCATGGCGCTGTTGGCCGAGGGTCAGGGGGATGTGCCCCAATCCTCCCCCAGGGCCGCAACGCCCGGGTACCTTCCCACCCACCACTGCGATGCCACCGTGTCCCTAGTGGCCGTTCCCGCACCGCCCCTGGTGGGTCCCTAAAAGACCCATCCCCTACCCCCGGCGCGGCGGGCCGTTGCGAATTCATTCAAAATTTGCCTGTCAGTGTGATATCCGCAAACCGATCTCATTTACTGGATATCGCCCATGCCCCAGCCCCGCCGTCTTTACTGTCTTCCCTGGCTTTGGCTGTTGAGTGCCGGTTTTAATGCCCCCTTGGCCGCACAAGCCCCAGCCCCCGACCAGAGCCCGCTGTTGGAGAACATCCGCCAACTCACCTTTGCCGGCCGCCGCGCCGGGGAGGGATACTTTAGCGCCGATGGCAAGCGCATGGTCTTTCAATCGGAGCGCACCCCGGACAACCCCTTCTTCCAGATCTTCGTCCTGGATCTCGAGACTGGCGACACCCAACAGGTGTCCCCCGGCATCGGCAAGACCACCTGCGGCTGGATCCACCCCAGGGAAGATAAAGTCCTCTACGCCTCCACCCACCAAGACCCCGAGGCTTCGGCCGAGATGCAGGCCGAATTGGACTTTCGCGCCTCGGGCCAGATCCGGCGCTACGCCTGGGATTACGACCCCCACTTTGAGATCTACGCCCAATCCCTGGACGGCGGCGAACCCATCAACCTCACCAATAGCCACGGCTACGACGCCGAGGGGGCCTACTCCCCCGACGGGGAGACCATCGTCTTCGCCTCCAACCGCACCGCCTACAGCGAACCTATGACCCCAGAACAGACGGCGCGGTTTGCCTATGACCAGTCGTTTATGATGGACCTCTATCTCATGGACGCCGATGGCGGCGACGTCCAGCGCCTCACCGACGCCCCGGGTTACGACGGCGGGCCTTTTTTTAGCTTCGACGGCCAACGGATCACCTGGCGGCGCTTTTCCGAAGATGGGGCCAGGGCCGAGATCTACACCATGGACCTGGACACCCGGCAGGAGCGGCAAATCACCGACGATGGGGGCATGTCTTGGGCGCCATTTTTTCACCCCAGCGGCGATTATTTGATCTTTACCTCCAACGCCCTGGGTTTTGCCAACTTCGAACTGTTTATCGTCGACGCCACGGGCCGAGGGGATCCGGTTCGGGTGACCCACAGCCAAGGCTTCGACGGCCTGCCGGCCTTTGCCCCCGACGGCCGGCAGCTCACTTGGACGTCCAACCGTACCCCAGACGGCGGCAGTCAGATCTTTTTGGCCGACTGGGACGACGCCGCCGCCCGGCAGTTACTGGGTCTGGCACCCCTGGACGCCCCAGGGGTGCCGGCGACGCCGGGGGACGAGGGAGAGGCCATCGACTTCGACCTGTCAGTTCTAGAGCCCGCCATCCGCGCCAGCGACGCCCGCCACCACGTGGAGCGCCTCACCGCCGATGACATGGCGGGACGCCTCACCGGCACCGTCGGCGCACGCCGGGCCACGGCCTATGTCGCCGCGGCCTTCGGGGCCCTGGGGCTCGCCCCGGCGGGGGACGAGGGTTACTTCCAGCCCTTTGCCTTCACCCGGGATGTGAGCTTGGGGGACGGCAATCAGTTGCGCTTAAACCTGCCCGAGGGCCATGGCCAACCGACCTTGGGAAGCCAATGGCAACCCTTGGCCCTGTCGACCAACGGCGCCGTGGCCGCCCATCCCGTGGCCTTTGCCGGCTATGGCATCGTCGCCCCCGAGGGGGAGGACGCCCCGGCCTACGACAGTTACGGCGAGTTGGACGTCGCCGACCATTGGGTGTTGGTGTTGCGCTTTTGGCCCAGGGATATCCCCGCCGCCCACCGCCGCCACTGGGTTCACTACGCCGATTTGGCCTACAAGGCGGCTGTGGCCAAACGCCGCGGGGCGGTGGGACTCATCGTCGCCACCGGTCCCGAGGCCGAGGCCTCCAGCCGCCTGGTACCCCTGGCCTTTGACCTGGGGGCGGGCTTTGAGGGGGCGGGTATTTTGGGGCTTTCCATCGACGACGCCCTGGCCACCGCCCTACTTGGAGGCACCGACAAAGACTTGGCCGGGCTCCAGGCAAGTCTCGACCGGGGCGAAACCCTCGATGCCTTTGTCCTCCCCGGCGTCGAAGTCCAAGCCCAGGTGGACTTGGTGCGGCAACGGGGCGCGGGGCGCAACGTCTTGGGACGCCTGGCCGCCCCCAACTCCCCCGGTGGGGCGTTGATCATCGGCGCCCACGTGGACCACCTGGGTCGCGGCGAGACGTCGGGTTCCCTGGCGACGGGGGCGGAGCGGGGCGCCATCCACCCCGGCGCCGACGACAACGCCTCCGGGGTGGCGGCACTCCTCGAGATCGCCCATTTCCTGGCCCACCAGCGCCAGCTTGGTCGCCTCGCCCTGCGACGGGATGTGGTGTTCGCCGCCTGGTCGGGGGAGGAGTTGGGTACCTTGGGCTCCAGCCACTTTGTCGCAGCGGCGACCCGAGACGGCGGCGAGTTGGCCGACCGGGTGGCGGCCTACCTCAACCTGGATATGGTGGGGCGCCTGCGAGACAGCCTCTACCTCCAGGGCACCGGCTCCAGCAGCGTCTGGGCCACGGAGATCGAGCGCCGCAACGTACCCGTGGGTCTGGCCGTCACCCCCCAACAGGACCCCTACCTGCCCACGGATTCCACGCCGTTTTACCTCGCCGGCGCGCCGGTGCTCAACGCCTTCACCGGCGCCCACGAGGACTACTCCACCCCCCGAGACCGCGCCGACGCCCTCAACTACCCGGGCCTCGAATCCATCGCCAGGCTCATGGGGGGCATCGTCCGTTCCTTGGCCACGGCGGATCAGCCCCCGGACTACCAGTCGGTGGCCCGCAGCGGAGGCGACATCGGCCGCCGCCACCTACGGGCTTATCTAGGCACCATTCCCGCCTACGGCCAGGCGGACGACCTCAAAGGGGTCCAACTCCAGGGGGCGGTGGAGGACGGCCCCGCCGCCGCCGGGGTGCTCCCCGGGGACGTCTTGGTGGAGCTGGCGGGAACCCCCGTGGTCACCATCCACGATTTTATGGCCGCCCTGGCGGCATTGGAGATCGGCACCCCCACGGAGTTGGTGGTGATGCGGGACGGCCAGCGGCTGAGTTTGACGGTGGTCCCCGGCGCCCGGGAGTAATCCAGGGCTGGTGGATGGGAGTTGTCGCCAAACGACAACATCTCCTTGCCACAATGGTGCAAGCCCCTCAGCAATGGTCCAAGCTCAGCTGGAATCATCGCCGAGAGCCCCATCTGGCGCCCCCGTTAGAACGCGCCCCTCGCCGTGGAGAATTGCCGTGCCCAAACCCCACCCTTGCCGCGCCTGGCTGATCGCCTTGGCCCTGGTCGCCCCCCTCCCGGGGGTTGCCCAGGAGGACACCGCCCCGGATGGTGATCCCCTGGACCACGTGCCGGCGGCGAGCCTGCTGACCGTCGTGCTCAACTCACCAGAGACCCACCTCGCCACCCTGGATCAATACCTCCTGGGGCTCGCCCCCCAACCGGTGGCGGCCCTGGTGCGCCAGCAGTTGGGGGGGGTATTGGGTTCCCCCAATCTCGATGGCGTCGACCTCGCGGGGAACCTGGCGGCGTTTATGCCGCTGCCAGGGGTCGACGACCCCACCAGCGTGGGTCTTTTGCTCCCCATCGACGACTACGAGCAATTGTTGGCGGGTAGCCGCCTGTTGAACCAAGCCGGGGTCGATGACGTCGCCATCCTCAACGCCACCGTCGCCGCCGTCCCCTTCAACGACGCCTTTGCCCTGCTGGCGCCGGTGCCCTTCTACGACCAATTGCAAGCCGTCAAAGGACGTTTGCAGGCCCTGGCGGCGGCGGACACCCTGGGCGCCCGACTGGACGCCGCCGAGGGCCAGCGCGCCGAGGCATTGCCCCTGTGGGCCTACGGCGACGTCCAACGGGCCGTGACCCAGTTTGGCCCCCTCATCGACGAACGCCGCCAGGCCCTCAAAGAGGCCCTCGAAGCCCAGGCCACCCAGGGGGGTATGGGGGGCATGGGGGTCTTTGCCGACAGCTATTTGGCCCTGTTTGATCTGGTGTTGGCGGAGAGCAGTGCCTTGAGCTTGGGCTTTGATTTCTCCCCCCAGGTGGTCACCCTGAGTCTCGCCCTCACCGCTCGCCCCGACACCACCATGGCCAGCTTTTTTCAGGGGCGAGGGGAACACGACAATCGCCGCCTCCTCCCCTACCTGGGAGATCGGGCCATTATGGGTATGGTCTTCAACGCCAGCCCCGCCTTGTGGCAGCGCTTCAACGCGTTTTACTTTGCCATCCTCGACCAGTTGCCCGAGGTGGAGCCCCAGGCCGTCGCCGACTTTAAGGCGGTCCTAGGGGAGATGGCGGATATCCTCGGCAACGGCGTCGCCGTGGATCTCGGGGTCACCGGCGTCGGCCCCGTGCCCTTCTCGAGCCATTACCTGGTGGAGCTTCGGGATCCCGCTGGCTTTGAGGCATTGTTTGAGCGCTTTGAGACCCTGCTGGAATCCGATGCCGTGTCCGCCCTCTATGGCGCCATGGGCATGCCCATGGGGGTGAAATACACCGTGGAACGGGGTATCCGCCAGTATCGCGGCATCGCCATCGACGCCGTCACCACCGCCTTTGAAACCACCGATCCCGCCACGCCTTTGCCCCCGGAGCTACCGGAAGGGGGCCTCACCACGGAGTTGGCCGTGGTGGATGACCTGTTGCTCTACAGCTTTGGCGTCCCCATGGAGGGACTCATCGACGCCGTCGAGGCCGAGGATAACGCCATCGCACCCCAGTACCTCGCGGCCCTGGAGGTGTTTCCCGAGGCGGCCAGCGCCGACCTGGTGATGACCTACAACGTCGCCGGCATTGCCCAAGCCATGGCCCAGCAGCAGGTGGCGGGGCGCAGCAGCCTGGTGATCACCGGGGACGCCGAAGATGGCCACCTCACCACCCAGATCGCCCTGCCCAAGCAACACTTGCTGGAGAGCGTCATGGCCTTTATGGCCCTCCAACAACAACAGCAACCGTAGTTTTTGCCGGCACAACCAGAGGGGAATCGGCGGCGTGTTCCATCGCCAACGCTTGGAAATCTCGACCCCGGGGAGGGCCACCCTCGACATCACCCCCCGAGTGGCGGGGGTCGTCGCCGCCGCCCCCCCGGGGGAGGGGCTGTGTCAGGTGTTTTTGCACCACACCAGCGCCTCTTTGTTTATCAACGAAAACGCCGACCCCGACGTCCAACGAGACCTGGAGGCCTTTATGGCCCGCCTGGTGGTGGATGGCGACCCCCGCCACCGCCACCAGAGCGAGGGGCCCGACGACATGGCGGCCCACATCCGCACCCTCCTCACCCAGGTGTCCCTCACCGTCCCCGTGGCCGCCGGGCGCCTCGACCTGGGGACCTGGCAGGGGATCTTCCTCTGGGAACACCGCCATCGTCCCCACCGGCGGCGGTTGACGGTGACGGTGTGGGGAGGTGAGGGACCCAGTCCCTAACCCCCCCGGTGTAGAGCGCCACATCCCCCGTTGGACCCCAGGGCCACCAAGGGTCCAGGGGCGACCTCGGTCTGCAACGCCAAAGGGTCCAGGGGTAGGACGCCGTCCAAGACCCCACTGCTCAGTTGCACACCGCCGGGGGCGGGGGCAGCGGCGAGACCCTGGACCCCAAACCGGCTGTCCTCCGGGGCGCCACAGCGACCCTGGAGGGTGGCCGCGGCGTCGAAAAACGCCACCGCCAGCGCCGCTAGGCCCGCGGTGATGTCCAATTCTGGAGCGTTGACCACCACCTCGCCGGCGTTGCCCACCACGTTGGACGAGGCGTCGATCACCACTCCGTCCCCCCGCAAAAACACCTCGGCCCCCAGGGTGATGTTGCCGCCAAAGCCCTGGTCGGCCCGGGCGGTGATATTGCTGTCCCCCAGGGCCACCAGGGTGTTGGCCTCCAGGGCGATATCCCCACCACTGTCGGCCCCCTCCTGGACCGAGGCGCTGATTTGGGCCCCATCCCGCAATTGGATGAGGTCGCCGCGGAGTTGTAGGCGACCCCCACCACTCTGGTCGGCGGTGCTCAACACCGCGCCCCCGGCGGCCAACAGCAGGGTCTCATCCACGGTGAGGCGGATGTCGCCGGCGTCGCCAAACCCCTCGGGGGGCGTGGGTCCGGGGGGAATGGGCGACAGGGAGAACGCAGTGCCGGCGTCGGCGCGGATGGTGCCGCCCGTGGCCGTGAGGCGACCGGCACTCACGTTCAAGTCGCCCCCCCGACCTGCCCCCAGGGTCGAGGTGGACAGAAAACCGTTGTCGGCCAGGGTCAAGTCGTCGGCGACCACCGTCAGGATCCCGGCTTCACCTGGTCCAAAGGTGGCCGTGGACAACACCCCGCCGTTGGTCAGGGTCACTTCCCGGGCGGTGACGGTCAAATTGCCCCCCTGACCGCTGCTGCCGGGAAAGGTGGTGGTGGAAATGTTGGTGGCCCCCACCGGGGTCGTACCCCCATCGATGAGCACTGAGTCGGCCTCGATGATGATGTTGCCGGCGTTGCCGCTGCTCAACGTACTGGTGGTGATGGTACCGCCGGCCCGGACCTCCAGCCTTTCCAGCCGCAAGGTCATGGTGCCGCCGTTGCCACTGGCGCCGAAAAAGGCGGCGTTGGACATCCCGGTGTTGAAGTTTCCTTGATTGTCGTCGTCGATGATCATGGTTCCCCCTTCCACCAAGAGATCCCCGGCGTTGCCGGAGCCATTGGTGGTCACCACCAAACCGCTGTCGCCGCGAAACTCCAGGTAATCGGCGCGGACCGTGAGGTTGCCCCCATCCCCCGACGCCTGGGGCTGGGGAGAGGCGGTGATGTAGCCCGAGGCGGTGGAGATGGGCCCCAGGACGGTGCCTAGATCTCGACCGTCGGTGAGGACCCGGTCGGCTTCGATGAGCAAGTCCCCCCCCGGACCGGCGCCGAAGTTGTCGGTGGATACCTTGGAGCCCCCCAACACTTCCACCTCACTGGCGAAAATGGACAAATCGCCCCCGGGACCAGGGCCAAAACTGCTCACCTGCACCCCGTTGACAAAGGTAAAGGGGCCGGCCCCCTCGGTGGTGTCCACCACCACTTGGGAGGCGTCGATGACGAGATTGCCCCCGGGCCCGGGACCCAAGGTGGAGACGTTGATCAGGCCATCGGCGACGGTCACCACCCCGACCGCCAAGTTCACATCGCCCCCAGCGCCCATGGCCTCGGGGGCCACCACCGCCTGTAGCCCCGTGGTGTCCCCGGCCCCGCGCCCGGCGATGGTCAAGGTCTCCGCCTCCACCGTCAGTGCCCCCCCGACGCCAGACCCCGTCACGTCGGCCACCATGATCCCGCCGTTGCGAATGGTCACCCCCCGGGCCACCGCGACCCGGATACCCCGCCCCGCACCGTCTCCCGTGGTGGCATCCAAGCGGCTGTCATCCGCCACCAGCACCTCCCCAGCCGCCACCTCAATGCCC
>JBHJHK010000329.1:0-9136 GCA_050330975.1 Candidatus Competibacterales bacterium
CCCACCCCCGCCGGGGGGTGGTGGCCGCCGCCGTGGCCCCGCAAACGGCCGTGGGGCTGTACCCGGCAAGGTGCCTGGAGGTGCGTCTCAGCCCCGGGCCCGCCCACGACTCCACCGAGAGCCAGGCCCTGCAGCTGATCATCGACGAATTCGATTTGGAACCCCCTCCCTTCTCGGAAGACTAGTCCATGGTTCACATCGAACGCCACGACCCAGGGCTCGGGGTCGAGGCTGGGGTCAAACGGCGGGGCGCCGGCAGAGCCCGCCTCACCGCCGCCCTAGAGCAAGCCCGCCAGCACCCCGCCAACCTCCTCACCCTGGCCCAGGCGGCCCTGGATCGGGCGGGCTGGATCGCCGTCGATGAACCCGATCCGACCGCCGTCCCTGAGCTGAGCCGCTGTTTGACCCTGGCCGCCCGGGGGGGGACCGCCGCCTTGACCCTGGCCTTGAGCCCCGGGTCCCAGGGGGACCGCCGCGAGGTGTTTATCGGCGCCGGCCCTCCCTTCTCACCGCCGCCCCACAGCTACCCCGGCCGGCCTCGGGCTCGCCACTGGCTCCAGAGCTACTGGCTGGCCCAGGGTTTGGGGCTTGCGGACCTCACCGCCACCTTGACGGCGCTGCCCACGACCCCCTTGACCGCCGCCGACGACGGCCTCGGCTGGCGCTGGTGCCGGTGGCTCCAGGCGTTTCAGACCGGGGAGCCCCAGGCCCTCGAGTCCGCCGCCGCGGCCCTTGGGGCAGAAGGGGAGGGAGTGGAGAGCGGGCCCTTTGACGCCAAGGCGCTGATCCCCCTCATCGCCCCCGTTGAAACCCTGCTTCTCCCCTTGGTGGCCGGCGACACCGCGGCCTTTGCCGCCGCCTTGGAGGCGGCGCTATTGGCCCACCGCCACCACTGGGAAAGCCACGCCCCCGCCGATCCGGGGGGATTTTTCGCCCTGGCTCCCTGGGTCCTGGCCACTTGGGCCAGCCGGCGGGGGCTCGAGCTGGCGGTGACCTCCGATTACTGGCCCTGGCCCCCGGGGGGCGCCGATGCCCCCGCCGTCCCCGATCCCTAGCCGTGGCACCGTCGTCGGCAAAGCGCGCTACAATGCCCCGAACGGCGACCCATCAACCCTGCCTCGAGGCGAGAACAGGTGGCCAGCGGGCGGTTTTTCCGCTAAGTTTTGAGGTTGGTAATCCCCTCGAGGAGACCCATTGTGAATGAAGATCCCACCACAGCCCCCCTCCCCTTTGACCTGACGGGCCCCTGGCGCCGTCTGTACGCCATCGGCGACGTCCATGGCGACCTGGACGCCTTGGTGCGCATCTTCAGGGGTCTGGAGGTGATCGACGACGCCGGAAACTGGTCGGCGCCCGAGACGCTGCTGGTGATGTTGGGTGACCTCAACGATCGGGGGTTTGACTCGGTCAACGTCATGGGTTGGATCATGGATCTCCAACCCCAGGCCGAAGCCCTGGGCAGTCGCCTGGTGCCGCTCCTCGGCAACCACGAAGTCCTGGGGGCGTTGGGGGAGTACTTCTACATCCATCCCCGGGAGGGACAGGAACTCAAGGACTTCAGCCACGGCCAATACCGGGGTGTGGAGGCGGTGTTCCGCGGCGAGAGCCCCTACGCCCGCTGGCTGCGCACCCGCTCCACCGTGGTCAAGGCCAATGACCACTTGTTCATCCACGCCGGATTGGGCCCCTGGGCCCTGGAGGCGGATACCCAGTGGATCAACGCCACCATGCGCCAATGGGTGACCTACTGCCAAGGGCTAGGTGACCGCCCCCAGGAGGGGAGTCTGTGGCTCATCGCCCCCAATTTTCCGGGCCCGGTGTGGACCAGCCAGTTCCGCGTGGTCCCCGAAGACCAGGTGGACCGCCAAGCTTTGGCGGTGGCGGTGGAGGCGCTGGAACAGGCCCTGGCCCGCTGGGGGGCTCGTCGGCTGGTGGTGGGCCACCGTCCCACCGACCAGATGGATTTCCACATCGCCCATCCCCACCCCTTTTACGGCACCTCGGTGGGCCTCCTCGCCACTGGCATCTGTCGCTTCTACGAGGGACGGCTGTCGGCCTTGGAGATCGACGGCGACGTGTTGACCCCCCACTACTTTCCCCGGGGCGACCGAGAAACCCCCCTCACCGAGGCCCTGCGCCATGGCCAACAGCTGCGGCGCCAAGCCATGAGTGACCCGGCCTCCCCTGCAGATGTCGACAATCCATGAGCCAATCTCAAATCGCCAACCCCGCCCTGGAACAAACGGCCCCCAAAGCCCTGGTCGCCGCCGATATCCACAAGGCCTTTGGCCAGGTCGCCGTCCTCAAGGGCCTGTCCATGGCGGCCAACCAGGGGGATGTGATCTCCATCCTCGGGGCGTCGGGTTCGGGTAAAAGCACCTTCTTGCGCTGTATCAACCTCCTGGAGATGCCCGACGCCGGCACCATCACCGTCCACGGCGAAACCCTGCACATCCGCCGCGACCGGCGGGGCCGCGGCCGACCGGCCGATGCTCGCCAGGTGGAGCGGATTCGCACCCGCCTCGGTATGGTGTTCCAGAGCTTCAATCTGTGGGCCCATATGGCGGTGCTGGAGAACATCACCGAAGCCCCCATCCACGTCCTCAAGGTGCCCCGCCGGGAGGCCGTGGAGCGGGCCGAGGCTCTGCTGCAAAAGGTGGGGATGTACGAGCGCCGCCACTACTACCCGGCCCATATCTCCGGTGGCCAGCAGCAGCGGGCCGCCATTGCCCGGGCGTTGGCCATGGAACCCACGGTGATGCTGTTCGACGAGCCCACCTCGGCCCTAGACCCCGAGTTGGTGGGGGGAGTACTCAAGGTGATGGGGGAGTTGGCCGCCGAGGGCCGCACCATGATCGTGGTGACCCACGAGATGGCCTTTGCCCGGGAAGTGTCTTCCCACGTGGTGTTCTTGCACCAGGGGCAGGTGGAAGAAGCGGGCTCCCCGGCCAAGGTCTTTGACGATCCCGATTCGAGCCGTTGCCGTCAGTTCCTCGGCGGTTTAGCGGCCCACCGCTGATGGCGCCATAGACGCGCCACGAGGAGTTTAGCCATGTATTCCCTGCGCCTGTGGTTGGTCTGCTGCTGGCTCGCCTGTGCCTTGACATTCATCCCCGCCGCCGCCCAAGAGCGGCTGCGCATCGCCATCGAGGGGGCCTTCCCCCCCTTTAGCGCCGTCGACGGCGCCGGCGAACTGGTGGGTTTCGACGTGGACATCGCCCGGGCCCTCTGCGAAGAGATGACGGTGGAGTGCACCTTGGTGCAACAGGATTGGGACGGGATCATCCCCGGGCTTTTGGCCCGCAAGTACGATGCCATCATCGCCTCCATGAGCATCACCGAAGAGCGCAAAAAGAGCGTCGCCTTCACCGACAAGTACTACCAGACCCCGGCGCGCTTTTTGGTGCCCAAGGACTCCAACCTGGAGATTTCTCCCCCGGGTCTGGCGGGCAAGACCATCGGCGTCCAGCGGGCCACCATTTGGGACCGCTACATCAGCGCCCAGTACCCCGACGCCGACATCAAGCGCTACGCCAGCCAAGACGAGATCTATTTGGATATGGCCGCCGGTCGGGTGGACGCCACCTTCGTCGACGCCTTGGCGGCTCGAGGCGGCTTTTTAAACACCCCCAAGGGAGCGGATTACACCTTCAAGGGCCCCACCATCACCGACCCCAAGTGGGTGGGGGAGGGCATTGGCAGCGCCCTGCGCAAGGGCGACGATCCCCTGCGCCAGCGCTTCAACGACGCCATTGCCAACCTCCGCGCCGATGGCACCTACGACGCCATCCGCAGCCGCTACTTCGACTTCGACATCTACGGGGACTGAAGGTCGAGCCCGTGGCCGGGCGGCGCTTGATTTGCCGCCATCAGGGACTACTATCCTTTGGAAGTCCCGCAAAACAAATTAACCGCCCATGCTCGATCTCCACGGCTACGGCCCAAGCCTCCTCCAGGGGGCTTGGCTCACCCTCGCGGTCGCCCTGTTGTCCCTCGTCCTCGCCGTCGTGTTGGGCATCCTTGGCGCCCTAGCCAAGTTGTCCTCCAAGGCCCCCTTGCGCTGGCTCGCCGAAGTCTACACCACCTTGATCCGCGGCATCCCAGACTTGGTGTTGATGCTGTTGATCTTTTACGGCGGCCAGATCGCCGTCAACGACCTGGTGTACCGTTTGGGCTTCGACGTCTACATCGACATCAACCCCTTTATCGCCGGGGTGATTACCATCGGCTTTATCTTTGGCGCCTACATGACCGAGACCTTTCGGGGCGCCATGTTGGCCGTGCCCCGGGGCCAGTTGGAGGCGGGCTACGCCTTTGGCATGGGCCCCCGCCAGGTCTTCGTGCGGATACTGTTTCCCCAGATGGTGCGCCATGCCCTGCCGAGTTTTGGCAACAATTGGTTGGTGCTGTTGAAGACCACGGCCTTGGTGTCGGTGATTGGCCTCGAGGACATGGTGCGCAAGGCGGCCCTGGCCGCCGGGGCCACCCGGGAGCCCTTTACCTTTTACCTGGCCGTGGCGTTGGGGTTTTTGGTGTTTACTTCGGTGTCGGTGCTGGTGTTGCGTTGGGTTGAGGCCCGCTACAGCGGCGGCGTACGCCGGGCTTAAGGGGGGGGAGGCCATGGATTTTTCCGTCATCGACTGGGGGTTGTTTGTCGAGGGTTTTGACAATACCGCCGTACTGGTCGGGGCAGCCCTGGCGATTGGCCTCGCCATCGCCGTCCCCTTGGCCGTCGTGGGGGAGTTGGGGCCCTGGCCCCTGCGAATTCCCGTGGCCGCTTACACCTACGTGTTCCGCGGCACGCCGCTTTTGGTGCAGATGTATTTGATCTACTACGGTTTGGGTCAGTTTGAGACCGTGCGGGACAGCGCGTTCTGGCCGATCCTCAGGGAGGCCTACTGGTGCGCCCTCATCGCCTTCACCCTCAATACCGCCGCCTACACCACCGTCATCCTCCAGGGGGCCATCCGCGGTACCGACCGCGGCGAGGTCGAGGCGGCCAAGGCCTGTGGCATGTCCTGGGGCCTGCGGATGCGCCGTATCGTCTTGCCCTCGGCCTGGCGTCGGGCGCTGCCGGCCTATGGCAACGAAGTGATCTTCATGCTCCACGGCAGCGCCATCGCCGGGGTGATCACCATCATCGACCTCACCGGCGCCGCCCGGCTCGTCTATTCCCAGCACTACCGACCCTTTGAGCCTTTCCTCACCGCGGCGGCCTTCTACTTGGTGCTGACGTTTTTGGTGGTGGGGCTCTTCAAGTTGTTGGAGCACCGCCTGTTTGGCCACTTGCGGCCCCGCCGTTCCCAGTGAGGGCGCGGCTGGCCACCCCGGGCCCACCGTGGCCTTCCTTTGTTATACCATCATCTTGACCTTGTCATCCCATTCACTGTCCAGGAGACCCCCTATGCTTTCCCTGCGCCTTGTGCTGTGTTTGTTGGCCGTTGCCCACGCCCCGTTGAGTTTGGGGCTCGATCGCGAGCGGTTGCGCATCGGCACCGAAGCCGCCTATCCCCCCTTTGCCTATGTGGACGAGCAGGGGGAGATGCAGGGCTTTGACATCGACATCACCAAGGCGTTGTGCGACGTCCTGGAGGTGGAGTGCACCTTGATCAACCAGAACTTCGACGGCTTGATTCCCGCCCTACGGGCACGGAAATTCGACGCCGTCGTCGCCTCCATGTCCATCACCGAAGAGCGCAAGAAGAGCGTCGACTTCACCGACAAGTACTACAAGACCCCGGCGAAGTTCGTCGCCGCCGAGGGCGCCGACCTCACCATCTCTCCCGAGGGGCTAGCGGACAAGACCGTGGGGGTCCAGCGGGCCACCACCCACGACCGCTACCTCAGTGACCAGTTTCCCGACACCGAGATTCGCCGCTACGGCACCCAAGAGGAGGCCTTTTTGGACCTCCAGGCCGGGCGCATCGATGCGATCTTAGCCGATAGTGTGGCCATTCAAGACGGGTTTTTGGGCACCGAGTCCGGGGAGGGTTTTGCCTTTATCGGCCCCAACTTGGTCGATCCCCAGTGGTTTGGCGAAGGGGCGGGGATCGCCGTGCGGCCCGGCGACGACGAACTGCGCCAGGCCCTCAACCAGGCCATCGTCACCCTGCGGGAAAACGGCACCTACGACGAGATTCAAAAGAAGTACTTCGACTTCGACATCTACGGCCAGTGAGGCCCTAGCCCGTCAACAGGGCCACCAGAGCGCTCAGGGTGACCATCGACGCCATGGTGGATAAAAACACCGCCGTGGTGGTCACCTCCACCGAGGTTCCGTAGCGCTGGGCGAACAAGTAACTGTTGACCCCGGTGGGCATGGCCGCCATCAATACCGCCACCTGGAGCCACAGGGTTTCCACCGTAAAGACCCAGGTCAAAAGCCCCCACACCAACAGGGGCTGGAATAAGAGTTTGAGACTTGTCAAGGCACAGGCCATCCCCAGCTGGCCTTTAATGCGATAGCGGCTCAAGCCCACCCCCAAAGAGAACAGGGCACAGGGAGTGACGGCATCCCCCAGGTGGGCGATGGCCACGGCCAAGGGCTTAGGTGGGGTGAAGTCCAAGGCGGCGGCGGCGATACCCGCACCGAGACCGATGATCACCGGATTACTCACCAACCCTTTTGCCACCCTCAAAGGGAGTTGGGCCAGGGATTGGCGTGCGCTGCCGACCTCCAACAGCACGGTGACGGCGGTCATCATGATGGTGGGGTGGAGGGCGATGAGCAAAAACACCGGCAGGCTGGCCGCCTCTCCCAGGGCGCCGAGGATCAATGGCACCCCCAGCAAGACGGTGTTGGAGAAGGAGGCGGTAAAGCCCCCCAGGGCCCGGTCTGCCCACGGCCGCCGCCAGAGACCGCCCACGGCCATGCCGGTGGCAAAGGTCGCCAGGGCGCTGGCGTAGTAGGCTACCCAAAAACCCCAGGGGAAGGGGTTGGGTAGCTCCGTGTCGGCCAGGGCGTCGAAGAGCAGAAACGGCACGGCGAAGTTGAAGACAAACAACGCCAATCCCCGGCTGGCAGCTTCGTCGAACCATTTCAAGCGGGCGGCGGCGTAGCCTAGGGCCAAGATGCTGAACACGGGCAATACGGCGTCGGCGACTGGGGACATGGAGGCTTGGGCTTGGGCGGGGGATTGGCAAACGCTTGGGTCGTCGCGTCGTCGATGCTACCTTATCAAGCTTAGCCTGTTATACCCATCCCAAGGGGGGATGGTTGTCGCCCAACAATACCGGACCCCCGTCAACGCCGTTGAACTCGCCTCGAGGGTAGGTGCGTCGTGGAGAGGCCGTCGAGCAGTCAGGGAGGGAGATCCGCGCCGGACATTGCGCCTTTTCGCACTGCCTGGTGGTTGCCGGGAAGGCATGGACAGACCCTGTGGGGCTATTACACCCGATCTGCGCGCCAGGTGCCCTTGCGCCGCGAGCGTCTGGTGACCCACGATGGCGACGAGCTGTTGTTGGACCATTTGCCAGGGCCCAAGCGTTCGCCTCGGGTGGTGGTGCTCCACGGCTTGGAGGGCAGTGCCTACGCCACCCACGTCCAGGGTTTACTGGCCCGGATCAAGGCCTGTGGTTGGCGGGCGACGGTGGTCAATTTCCGCTCTTGCGCCCGGGATCCCCAGCGCTTGAGCCGCCGATTACCCAACAGCCGCCCCCGCCTCTACCACGCCGGCGACACCGTGGACTTCGACACGGCGGTGCGGTTTCTCATGAACAAGGAGCCCGAGACCAGGCTCCTTGGAGTGGGCTTTTCCCTGGGGGGCAATGTGCTCCTCAAGTGGCTGGGGGAGGGGCCGGTGCCCGTGGCCTTCAAGGCGGCCGTGGCCATCGCCGCGCCGTTTGATCTAGGGGCCTGCGCCGATCACATGGCCCTGCCCGCGGCGCGCTTCTACAGCCGTTACTTCCTCGCCACCCTCAAGGGCAAGGTGACGGAGCTGGTGGCCCGCTTTCCCGAGCTGGCCCGGGTGGTCAGTATCGAGCGCGTCAACCGGGCCAAGACCCTGCGCCGCTTCGACGACCTGGCCACGGCTCCCCTCCACGGTTTTTTCAACGCCGCCGACTACTACCGCCGCGCCAGTGCCTTGGGGTTTCTCCACCGCATCCAGACCCCTACTTTGTGCCTCAACGCCTACGACGATCCCTTTATCCCCCCTGGGGTTCTCGCCCGGGTGGAACGGCGGGTGCAGCGTTCCACCCCGGCCCTGGGGGTCCACTTCACCCGCTGTGGCGGCCACGTGGGGTTCGTGGGGGGGCAGTTTCCCTGGGCGGCCCACTACTGGGCCGAAGCCACGGCGGTGGACTGGCTCCAGGGGCAACTGGCCCGGGACAACTCCCGGGCATTTTTGCAGTCTTTGTTAGCGGACGAAGAGACCCGGGGACCCCAGAGCCGGGCACCGGGCAGTGGGTCCCACTCGGCGGGGTCGCGGCGGGTGTCGACGGCGCCGGGTTCTGTGGGTTAATCAATCCAAGGCCAGTTCGAGACTTTTCCCCCGGCGGGTTACCCCGCCGGGGTCGCCACCGGGCAACTGGCTGCGCCAGCGGCTGGGGGAGGCTCCCACGGTGCGCTGGAAGGCGCGGGTAAAGGCCGCCGGGCTGTCGTAGCCCGTGCGGGCGGCGATTTGCTCCACCGCCAACTCGGTTTGCCCCAACAACCGACAGGCGAGATTCATGCGCCATTTGGTGACGTAGCCCATGGGGCTGTCGCCCAGGTAGGCCCGAAACCGGGCGTAGAGTCGGGAACGGGATAGGTTGGCGGCGGCGGCCAAGCCCTCCAAGTTCCAGGGGTGGGCGGGGTCGGCGTGGAAGGCGGCCAGGGCCTTGGCCAGGGCCGGATCTCGAATCCCGGCGAACCAGTTGGTGGCGGCGCTGGCGTCGGTGTGGAGGTGGTGGCGCAGGGCTTCGGCACACAAAAGCTCCAGCAGTCGCTCGACCACAAACCGTCCCCCCGGATGGGGCATGGCGGTTTCCCGGCGCAGGTTTTGGGTCAAGGCGTCGAGCCAGGGGGAAGCGGTTGGGTCCGTCACGTCCAGTTGCAGCACGGCGGGGAGGGCTTGGAACAGGGGGGTGAGGGCGGTGTCCCGCAGGACGAACACCCCGCAGATCAAGTGGGTGGCGTCGCGGGTCCCGGCGGGGT
>JBHJHK010000330.1:0-10801 GCA_050330975.1 Candidatus Competibacterales bacterium
GGGAGCCCACAGCCCGGATCGCCTGTGAAGTGAGCCCCATCGGGGGCCAGCAGCAGGAACCCGCCGAAGCGACTGCGCAGGGCTTTGGCCGTGCGTAGCGCCGTAGGAATCCCCGTCCTTCAGGGCGGGGAGGATGTCAAAACAACTCTCTACCATGCCAGCCACCATTTGATCAATTGAGGAGGTTTGCCGTGAAAACTCGCGCCGCCGTGGCTTGGGAAGCCGGCCGTCCGTTGGAAATCGAACAACTCGACCTCGAAGGTCCCAAGGCCGGCGAGGTGCTGGTGCGGTTGGTGGCCACGGGAGTGTGCCACACCGACTCCTTCACCCTGTCGGGGGAAGACCCCGAGGGGATTTTCCCGGCGGTGCTGGGCCACGAAGGGGGGGCCATCGTCGAGGAGGTGGGCCCTGGGGTGAGTTCCGTGGTCCCCGGCGACCATGTCATTCCCCTCTACACCCCCGAGTGCGGTGAGTGCAAGTTTTGCACCTCGGGCAAAACCAATCTCTGCCAAGCCATCCGCACCACCCAGGGCAAGGGCTTGATGCCCGATGGCACCTCGCGCTTTTCCCACAACGGCAAGACCATCTTCCATTACATGGGCACCTCGACCTTCTCCGAGTACTCGGTGCTCCCGGAGATCGCCCTGGCCAAGGTCAACAAGACGGCGCCCCTGGAGAAAGTCTGTTTGCTGGGCTGTGGCATCACCACCGGCATTGGTGCTGTGCTCAATACCGCCAAGGTGGAGCCCGGCAGCTCGGTGGCGGTGTTCGGTTTGGGGGGCATCGGCCTGAGCGTCATCCAGGGGGCGGTGATGGCCAAGGCCGAGCGGATCGTCGCCGTCGACATCAACCCCAGCAAGTTCGAAATGGCCCGCCAGATGGGGGCCACCGACTGCGTCAATCCCAAGGACTACCCCGACGACCCCATCCAAAAGGTCATCGTCGACCTCACCGACGGCGGGGTGGATTATTCGTTTGAATGCGTGGGTAACGTCAACCTCATGCGGGCCGCCTTAGAGTGCTGCCACAAGGGCTGGGGGGAATCGGTGATCATCGGCGTGGCAGGCGCCGGCCAGGAGATCTGCACCCGTCCCTTCCAGCTGGTGACGGGTCGGGTGTGGCGGGGTAGCGCCTTTGGCGGGGTCAAGGGCCGCAGCCAATTGCCGGGCTACGTGGACAAGTATCTCCAGGGGGAGATCCACATCGACCCCATGATCAGTTTCACCATGCCCCTGGACGATATAAACCGGGCCTTTGACCTCATGCACGAGGGCAAGAGCATCCGCAGTGTCATTCACTACGGCTGAGGTCTCAGGATCAACCGAGGTGCTTTCCCCATGACGGATACCGTCGAAACTGTCGGCCGCCAAAGGAGTTTTGGCGGTTGGATGACCCGCTACCGCCACCGCTCCGCGGCTTGCGCCTGCGACATGGTGTTCGCCGTCTACACCCCACCCCAGGCGGAGAGCCAGGCGGTGCCGGTGTTGTACTGGCTATCGGGGCTCACCTGTACCGATGAAAACTTCAACCAAAAGGCCGGCGCCCATCGCTACGCCGCCGAGAAGGGGTTGGCCATCGTCTGTCCCGACACCAGTCCCCGGGGGGTGGGACTTCCCGGGGAGGACGACAGCTACGATTTCGGCAGCGGGGCGGGGTTTTACCTCAACGCCACCGAGGCCCCGTGGTCGAGTCACTATCGGATGTACGATTATGTGGTGGAGGAGTTGCCAGGGCTCCTCAAAGCCCAGTTCCCCGCCCTGGACAGCGAGCGCTGTGCCATCTCTGGCCATTCCATGGGGGGCCATGGGGCGCTGACCATCGCCTTGAAAAACCCCGGCCGCTATGGCTCGGTATCGGCCTTTGCCCCCATCTGTTCCCCCACCCGTTGTCCGTGGGGGGAAAAGGCCCTGCCCCGCTATTTGGGGGAGGACCGCAGCACCTGGACGCCCTACGATGCCACGTTGTTGATCCCCGCTGCCCAGGAGCGCTTGCCGCTATTGGTGGACCAGGGAGAAGACGACAATTTCCTCCAAGAGCAGCTCAAGCCCGAGCTCTTGGAAGCGGCCTGCCGGGCAGCCAACCATACCCTGACGTTGCGCCGCCAGCCGGGTTACGACCATAGCTACTACTTTATCAGTAGCTTCATCGGCGACCACGTCGAGCACCACGCCAAGGCCTTGGGCCTATAGAAAAGGCGCCCCCGGGCAGGAGCGCCCCTTTCCCTTTTGAACCCCACAGCCCCCCAGTCCCTAGACTGGGGGCTTTAGGGTCGACCGTCGAGCTGGCGGAGAAAATCCAGCAGTTGCTGGTATTCACCCTCGCTCACCACCCTGCGATCCAGGGCAATACCGTGGACATCAGCCGCTAGGCGATCCAACGAGGTGGTCACCCGCAACTGGTCTAGATCGATGTTGCGACGGCTAGTGCGGCGCAGGACGATGGTATTCACCGGTCAGTGGCGGGTAAGCCAATGGTTGTTTCCACCCCGTTGACCACCACGGTAAAACTGTCATTCCAGTTGAGGCGGTAACGGAGGGTTAAGGCCGCTGGGCCAACCCCGCTCGACCCCGCAGATCCGTGGTGTTCGACAGCCCCTCGCCTCGACCGCTGTGGCTGCGTTGTTCTTGGTCCCCACCACCCAAGCGCGGGTACTGTCGGTGCTGATGGCCACTCCGGCTAGGTAATCGCGTCACCAAAAGCCGGTCCCCATGGCCAGCCACCGCCAGCCCCCGGGGGGTGGGGCCCACGGCCAGACGGGCCACCACCGCACCAGTGCAGTACCCGGCGCCGTGGGCTGGGCCACGACGGGGGGGACGACGGTGATGGACAACAGGGCGAGTAGACACCGGGGGATAAATCCCAGTGTGAACCACCCCGCCCTGGGGAGGGGGGAGGACGGGTGGGGTTGGCAACGCTTGGTTGCGGGCCCAGAGTAACGCAAATGTTACAGGCCCATCAATTCGCGAATGCACCGTCACCCGAGGCAGCGAGGGGCCTGGGAAGCCCTAGTCGTCGTCGCGATGGCTGACCTGGACGCCCTCGTCCAAGGGCAGCAATGGCACGTTGTACTCCTCTAGGACCGCGTCGATGGCAGCGCGGTTGGCCTCGATGAGACCTTCCACCTGGTCCTTCCAAGCCCCCTGGCCAAAGCGCACCCCCATGGAGATGGGAAAATCAAACCGAAGGCCGGGTTCCGACGCCATGGGAACCAGGGCGAGCTCGGCCCGATCTGCCAGGCGCTTGACAAAATAACCAGCGATGGGGCCCCAGACGATGGCGGCGTCGATGTCGTCGTTCATGAGATCCCGCTGGATCACCAAGCCCGGGAACTCGTCGGGGTCGCCGTGGAGGGCGGCGCGGGCGCGGATCTGGTCGTGCATTTCATAGCGGGTGAGCCAGGAGGTGGCCGGGGTGCGCTCAAAGACCCCAATGCGCAGCTGGTCCCGCTTTTCCCGGGGCAAATTGGCCAGATCTTCGGGGGTCTCCACCCCTTGGAGCAGGGAATGGTCGGCCTTGAACACCAACGCATAGGTCGAACGATAGTATGGCGCAGTGGCGATGACTAGCTCAAAGCTAGTGGGTACGCCGATGACCAGTTCGCACAGATACCCCTCCCGCTCGACGGCGGGCTGGCGCAGGGTCTTGCGGATAAAGCCCCGGCGCTGGGGGAACCAGGTGTACTCCAAGGGCTCGCCCAAATCTTCGGCCAAGATCTCGGCGATGCGATTTTCAAAGCCACTCAAATCGCGGTGGGAAAAGGGCAAGTTGTTGGGGTCGGCGCAAATCCGCAAAGCGCCGTCGTCGTCGGCCAGGGCCAACCCGCCCCAGCCCCCCAGCCACACCAGGGCCACAAGGCTCAAAGCAATGGGTTTCACGATAATACTCCTCGACGTCTCGGGTGGGCCGCAGCACTCCAGCTCTGGAGGCTCAGCGGATGCGCTTGGGTCTACCGGGGCCCAACACCTCGTCGGAGCGCGCCATGAGGTAGGCGTAGAGGGCGTCGAAGTGCCGGTTGACGTTGGGATTATTTCCCCAACCGGGCATGACACCCACCTGGCCGGTGTAACCGTTCTCCAGGGAGTCCATAAACCGCTCCCGGTCGATCTCTTGGAGGCGCACCAGCAAACTGGGGGCAAAGGTGCTACCCAGGGCGTCTTGCCCGTGGCACTGGTGGCAGTTGGCGTGGTAGGTGCGCCAGCCCACATAGGTGTCTCTATCGACGCGGCATTCGCCGCCTTCGCACTCCACGGTGTAGGGTTTGGCGTTGGCCTCCACCTCGCTGGCGGCGAGGGAAGACGGCAAAACGGCGGCGAAGCCGACGACACATCCCAAGGCGAGCGACGCGCGATTCAGACAAATGTGGCCCATGGATCAGGCTCCTCCTGGTGTATTTTGCGTCAAATGAGCTTTGCTTCTGGGGTAAAAATGCAGCGAGCGGCGGAAAGTCCCGCCGCTCGAATCAAGGGGCCCCACGAGTGTGGGTCCCGGAGGTCTCGATGATCAGTTGCGGTCGGGCAGGGCAAAGACCGTCAGCACGCCACCTAGTTGGGTGAAGTCCGACAACTGGCGGTAGGCGCCCACGGCCCCCAGGCCATCGGTGTCCCCTTCGAGGCCGGCGGCCATGCCGATGCCCGCCCAGCCGCCGATACCCGACAACACCCCCACGTACTGCTTGCCTTCAAACTCCCAGGTGTTGACGTTGCCGATGATCCCCGACGGGGTCTTGAAGCTGTAGAGCTCCTCGCCGGTCTTGGCGTCGATGGCCTTGAGGAAGCCCTCCAAGGTGCCGTACAACACCACGTCGCCGGCAGTGGCCAAGGCGCCACTCCACACGGAGAAGCGCTCGGGGATCGACCACACGATCTCGCCCTTGTCGGCGTCCCAGGCGATGAAGTTACCCATGTGGCTACTGCCGTTCTCCAACACTCTGCCGGCGGGGAACATGGTCAAGGTGGCGCCCACATAGGGCTGGCCGGCCACGTACTCCACCTCGAAGGGCTCGTAGTTCATGCACACGTGGTTGGTGGGGACGTAGAACAGGTTGGTGCGGGGGGAGAAGGCCGCCGGCTGTTGGTCCTTGCTGCCCAAAGCCGCGGGGCAGACGTTCTCGGTGTTGAAGTCGGGGCCGTTGGTGGCGGGGCTGAACTCGGCCACCACCTGGGGACGACCGGTCTCCATGTCGATGTGGGTCGCCCAGTTGACGGCGGGGTCGTACTTCTCGGCCACCAACAGCTCGCCGGTTTCGCGATCGAGGGTGTAGGCGAAGCCGTTGCGGTCGAAGGTCACCATGGCCTTGCGCATTTCCCCTTTGATTTCGATGTCCACCAGGATGTTTTCATTGACCCCGTCGTAGTCCCACTCGTCGTGGGGGGTCTTCTGGAACAGCCACTTGGCCATGCCGGTGTCGGGGTCCCGGGCCATGATGGTCATGGACCAGCGGTTGTCGCCAGGACGCTGGGAGGGGTTCCAGGTACCGGGGTTGCCGGTGCCGTAGTAGACCAGATCCAGCTCTGGGTCGTAGGTGAACCAGCCCCAGGTGGTGCCGCCGCCGATCTTCCACTGGTCCCCTTCCCAGCTCTTGAGGCTGGAGCCATCGCCGATGGGCTCGCCCAGGTGGGTGGTCTTTTCGGGATCCACCAGCATTTCCTCGTCGGGGCCGGTGGAATAGGCCCGCCAGACCAAAGAGCCGTCTTCGACGTTGTAGGCCGAGGCATAACCCCGCACCCCGTACTCGCCGCCGGAGATGCCGGTGATGATCTTGTCCTTGACCACGATGGGGGCGTTGGTGTTGGTCTCACCCCGCTTGGGGTCGCCGTTCTTCACCGACCACAGCTTCTCGCCGGTCTCGGCGTCCAGGGCCACCAAGGTGGTGTCGGCTTGCTGCAGAAACACCCGGCCATCGGCGATGGCCAGACCCCGGTTGACGGTGTCGCAGCACATCATGGGGATGGTGGCGGGATCTTGGCGGGGCTCGTAGGTCCAGCGCAGGGTCTGGTCCTTGAGGTTGATGGCAAAGACCTTGTTGGGGAAGGGGGTATGGATGTACAAGGTGTCGTCCACCACCTTGGGGCCGCCTTCGTGGCCCCGCAACACCCCGGTGGAAAACGTCCAGGCGACCTGGAGATCGCCGGCGTTTTCGCTGTTGATCTGGTCGAGCTTGCTGTAGCGGGTACCGGCGTAGTCGCCGCCCCAGATGGCCCAGTTGCCCGGATCGGACATCATCTGCGTGACACTGTCATTGGCGACAGCGCTGCCGGCCAACAGAGCCGATGCCGCCACAAGGGCGGTGGTGGTGAGCGCTTTTGACATGCGCTTAGCTCCTCCTAGCTACCTAGCGATTTAGCGATTCAATCGCCCCAACATCCTCGCCTTCGACGGAGGCGATGGCGTCGAGGGATCTGTTTGGGGTCGTGCCCCAGGCGCCGTTTTAAGCGCCAAGATTGCTAATAAAACTTTATAAAACTAGACATTTAACGCGCCATGGCAGGCTCCCTGCTCGGCACACCCTCACTATAGCCAGAAAAAAATAAAAAAAAACCTAAAAAAAAACTTTTTTGCTTGGAAAACGCTGGCGATAGTGGTTGCTTCGGCAAGAAATACTCTGCTTTGCAGCTATTTGCCAGAATGGCTATGCTGTGGGGCAAAGCCTCAGTTTGGGCGGTATTTGCCAAGCCACTGCCCCCGAACGCCGGCGAAGACCATCATCGAGAGGACCCCGTGCGCCATGGCCAAGCCGCTGAACTATCGCCCGGCCACCGCGAGCCACCGCCCGTTGCGCCCCGTGCCCAAGGGCCGCCAAGTGGACGCCAAAGCCCGCGCTACCGTCTCCGAACAGCTCGAGGGCGCCCCCCGGGGGCGGGAGTGGCTCATCGAGCACCTCCACACCCTCCAAGACGCCTTTGGCTGCCTGACCACCCCCCACTTGGCGGCCCTGGCGGCGGAGATGAACCTGGCCTTTGCCGAGGTGTTCGAGGTGGCGACGTTTTACGCCCACTTCTTTGTGGTGGAGGCCGACGCCACCCCCCCTGTGTTGCCCATCGTCCGGGTTTGCGACGGTTTGAGCTGTGAACTGGCCGGGGCCTGTGGCCTCCACGGCGACCTAGTGGCACACCTGGGGGACCGGGCCACCGTAGTCAAGGCCCCCTGTATGGGTCGCTGCGATGTGGCGCCGGTGGTGGAGGTGGGCCACCGCCACCTGGATAACGCCACGGTCGAGACGGTGACTTTTGCCGTGGAAGCCGGGGAGACGGCCCCGGTCATTCCCCCTTACCAAGACTTCGACGCCTACGTGGCCTCGGGGGGCTATGAACTCCTCAAGGCCTGCCGCCGGGGCAGTTATGAACCCCAGGCCTTTGCCGCCCTTCTGGACACCGCCGGCCTGCGGGGGTTAGGGGGGGCGGGGTTTCCCACCCACCGCAAGTGGAGCTTTGTCCGCCAGGGGGTCGCCAAGGCCGGCCCCGGCCCGTGTTATGTGGCCATCAACGCCGACGAGGGGGAACCTGGCACCTTCAAGGATCGCCACCATCTGGAGCGGGAGCCCCATCGGGTGTTGGAGGGGACCTTGATCAGCGCCTGGGGGGTGGGGGCCGAGACGGTCTACATCTACCTGCGGGACGAATACCCCGCCGTCCACCACATCTTCAGCCGGGAGATTCCCCGCCTGACCCAAGCCGGCTTGGCACCCCCGGGGGGAATTCATTTGCGGCGGGGGGCCGGGGCCTACATCTGCGGCGAAGAGACCGCCATGTTGGAGAGCCTGGAGGGCAAGCGGGGGCTGCCCCGCCACAAGCCCCCCTACGCCGCCGAGGTGGGTCTGTTTGGTCGCCCCACGTTGATCCACAACGTCGAGACGGTGTACTGGATCCGGGAAATCATCGACAAGGGACCCGAGGCCTTTGCCGCCCGGGGCAAACCCGGCCACCGGGGGGTGCGGAGTTACTCGGTGTCGGGCCGGGTGAAGCAGCCGGGGGTGAAGGTGGCCCCGGCGGGGACCACAGCCTTGGAACTCATCGAGCACTACGCCGGCGGCATGTTGGAGGGCCACACCTTCAAGGCCTACTTGCCCGGCGGGGCCTCGGGGGGTATCTTGCCGGCCGCCATGGCCGATTTGCCCCTGGATTTTGGTCATCTAGAAGACCACGGCTGCTTTGTGGGTAGCCACGCCGTGGTGATTTTGTCGGACCGGGACAACATGGCCGATGTGGCGTTGAATTTGCTGCGCTTTTTCCAAGACGAGAGCTGTGGTCAGTGCACCCCCTGTCGGGCGGGGACCGCCAAGGCCGTGGCCCTCATGGAACGCCGTCCCTGGGATGGGACGCTTTTAGAGGAGCTGTGCCAGGTCATGGCCGACGCCTCCATTTGCGGCTTGGGCCAGGCGGCCCCCAACCCCATCCGCTCGGTCCTCAGCCACTTCGCCGCCGATTTAGCCACCGCCACCCCTGCCGAGAGCTGACGCCATGGCCGCACCTGCTCCTTCCAGCGCCCCTTCCAGCGCCCCTTCCATCGCCTTTACCCTCGACGGCCACGAGGTGACTGCCCACCCCGGGGAGACCATCTGGCAAGTGGCCAAGCGCACGGGTACCGACATTCCCCACCTGTGTGCCTTGCCCCAACCGGGCTACCGCTTCGACGGCAATTGCCGGGCCTGTATGGTCGAGGTCGACGGCAGCCGGGTGCTCCAGGCCTCGTGCATCCGCTGCCCCGAGCCGGGGATGGTGGTCAAGACCCAGTCGGAACGGGCCGTCAAGGCCCGCAAGCTGGTATTTGAGCTGTTGGTGGCCGACCAACCCGAGCGGCGCCACCACCCCGACGCCGACGCCCTCTTTTGGCGCTGGGCCGACCGGGTGGGGGCCGAGGCGGGGCGCTTTCCCCCCCGTCGGGCCGTGGCCCCCGATTTGAGCCATCCGGCCATGGCGGTGCAGTTGGACGCCTGTATCCAGTGCAATCTGTGCGTCCGGGCCTGTCGAGAAGTCCAGGTCAACGACGTCATCGGCATGGCCTACCGCAACGCCAAGGCCAAGATCGTCTTCGACTTCGACGACCCCATGGGGGACAGCACCTGTGTGGCTTGTGGCGAGTGCGGCCAGGCCTGCCCCACGGGGGCGCTATTGCCGGCCAGTGTGGTGGCCCCCCTAGCCCGGGATCCCGACACGGCGCTGCCCGTGGCGGTGGGGGGCAAAACCAGCGACCGCCGGGTGGACAGCGTGTGTCCCTACTGCGGGGTGGGCTGTCAGCTCACCTACCACGTGGGACGGGATGCCAAGGGTACCGAGGCCATCCGCTTTGTGGACGGCCGCGACGGCCCGGCCAACCGGGGGCGGTTGTGCGTCAAGGGGCGATTTGGCTTTGACTACATCCGCCATCCCCAACGCCTCACCACCCCCTTGATCCGCCGGGACGACGCCCCCAAGGGGGTCGAATTGGACGTCGACCCGGCCAACCCCTACAGCCACTTTCGCCCCGCCAGTTGGGAAGAGGCCCTGGCCCGGGCGGCGGGGGGCTTGGCAAGGCTCAAAGACGAGGTGGGGCCCCAGTCGTTGGCGGGCTTTGGCTCGGCCAAGGGCAGCAACGAAGAGGCGTATTTATTTCAAAAGCTGGTGCGCACCGGGTTTGGCAACAACAACGTCGACCACTGCACAAGGCTTTGCCACGCCTCGTCGGTGGCGGCTTTGATGGAGAACATCGGCTCGGGGGCGGTGACGGCGACGTTTAACGAAGTGGCCCACAGCGACGTGGTGATCCTCATCGGCTGCAACCCCACGGTGAACCACCCCGTGGCGGCGACGTTTTTTAAACAGGCGGCCAAGGCGGGGACGGAGTTGATCATCATGGATCCCCGCCGCCAGGCGTTGAGCCGCTATGCCCGCCACCACCTCCAGTTCACCCCTGGGAGCGATGTGGCCCTCCTCAACGCCTTGATGCACGTCATCGTCGAAGAAGGGCTTTACGATCCCCAGTATATCGACGCCCACACCGAGGGCTTTGAGGTGTTGCGCCGCCACCTGGCGGACTACAACCCCGCAGCCATGGCGCCTTTGTGTGGCATCGAACCCGAGACCCTCCGCACCGTGGCCCGCACCTACGCCACGGCCAAGGCCGCCATCATCTTCTGGGGGATGGGCATTTCCCAACACGTCCACGGCACCGACAACGCCCGCTGTCTGATTTCGTTGGCCCTGATGACGGGTCAAGTGGGACGCCCGGGGACGGGGCTGCACCCTTTGCGGGGCCAAAACAACGTCCAGGGGGCCTCTGATGCCGGGATGATTCCCATGGTGTTCCCCGACTACCGGCGGGTGGGAGACGACCAGATCCGGGCCACTTTTGAGGCGTTGTGGCAGACGACCCTGGATCCCAAACCGGGCTTGACGGTGGTGGAGATCATGGAGGCGATTGCTGCGGGGACGGTCAAGGGCATGTACATCATGGGGGAAAACCCGGCCATGTCCGACCCCGACGTCCGCCACGCCCGCCAGGCCCTGGCCAAACTCGAGCACTTGGTGGTCCAGGACCTGTTCCTCACCGAGACGGCCTGCTACGCCGATGTGGTACTGCCGGCCTCGGCTTGGCCGGAGAAGACCGGTACGGTGACCAACACCAACCGCCAAGTCCAGCTGGGGCGCCAGGCCCTTGAGCCCCCCGAGGGGGTGCGCCAGGACTGGGAGCTGATCCAGGCCATGGCCCGGGGCTTGGGCCTGGACTGGAACTACCGCCACCCCGCGGAGATTTTCGCCGAGATGAGCCGGGCCATGCCCTCCTTGGCCAACATAACCTGGGAGCGGCTGGAGCGGGAGGGCTCGGG
>JBHJHK010000331.1:0-2754 GCA_050330975.1 Candidatus Competibacterales bacterium
GGTTTTTGAAAAATACTGGGTGGCGGGCGGCGTTTTCCATGTCTTCCGGTTCGTTTAAATGGGGGCCTTTGGGCGTCATGGCCCCCACCGGGGGGCGCCTGGGCCAAGGCCCGGCGCCCAGTTGTCTCGACGGGGTGGAAATGGCAGGCTTGGTGGTCAAAATCTCGATTATAGGCCCGGGGGTCGAGGCGTCAATTCATCCACCCGCCCCCCACCACAGCTTTGCGGAATCCCCTGCGTGAACAACCTCCTCGTGGTCGCCCAAGACGCCCCCCACTACGCCCAACTGCTGGCAGCGGCAAACCTGGCCGACCTCAGGGTCACCCTCGACACGGCCTCACTCTCCCGCTGCAACCTGCTGTTGGGGGAGCCCCGGCGATTGGCGCCCCTCCTGGACCGCGTCGAGCGGGCGCCCCACCTGGCCTGCGTCCAGTCCACCTTTGCCGGGGTGGACGCCCTGTGTCGCCCGGGCCTTCGGCGGGACTACCACCTCACCGGGGTCAAGGGGATCTTTGGTCCCTTGATGAGCGAGTACGTCTTCGCCTACCTGTTGGCCCTGGAGCGCCGGCTGTTTGAGGCCAGGGAAAACCAACGGGCGGCCCGCTGGCAGCCCCTGGCCTACCGGCCCCTGGAGGGGAAAACCATGGGTGTCGCCGGCCTAGGGGACATCGGCCGCCACATCGCCGCCACGGGCCGCCACTTCGGCCTGGCCGTCAGGGGCTACCGCCGCTCGGGGGGGCCTCTGGCCGAGATGCCCGAGGTGGCGGTCTACGGCCAAGGCGCCTTCGACGCCTTCCTCCAGGGGTTGGATTACTTGGTGTTGGTGTTGCCCGATACCCCCGCCACCCAGGGCCTAGTGGACAGCGACGCCCTGAGCCGTCTTCCCTCCCACGCCGTGGTGGTCAACGTCGGCCGCGGCGCCGCCGTCGACCAAGACGCCTTGGCCGCGGCCCTGGCCCAAGGCGGCCTCCGGGCCGCCGTGCTCGATGTGTTTCAAAGTGAACCCCTCCCCGCCGACCATCCCCTGTGGCACCAGCCCAACGCCTACCTCACCCCCCACCACGCCGCCGTGAGCTTCCCGGCAGACATTGTCGCCTTGTTCGCCGCCAACTACCGGCGGTTTTGCCGGGGGCTGCCTTTGGACTTCGAAGTGGATTTCACCCGGGGCTACTAGGCCACCCCCGGGGGCCTCGGGCAAGACGCCGGGGCGTTCCCTTGTTAAGATGCCCCAAAGGCCCCAAAACCCCCCGAGGCACGCCCCCGACTCGGGGATTCCCCGCGACATCCCCGCCCAACGCTCCCCGGTGGGGGCTGGACTCCCCGGCGTCGCTGGGGTTTTGGCTTGTCGACCAAAGAGTACGGATCACCCCCCATGGCCCACTACGATCGCCTGGAGACCCGGGAAAAGAAGGCGCGGCGCGGCAATCTCGAACAGGCCTTGCCCTTGCAAATCGAGCACGCCAAGAAAAAATGCCCGGCCTACGCCAAAATCCTGGCCCACATCGATCCCGAGGAGATCGACAGCCGCGCCGCCCTGGCCACCTTGCCCCTCACCCGCCGCGCCGATTTGCCCCAGTTTCAACACCACACCCCGCCGTTTGGTGTCCTTGTCGCCGTGGGCCTTGGCGACCTGAGTCGGGTGTTCCAATCGCCGGGCCGGATCTATCAACCCGAGGCCTCCCGCAACGACTACTGGCGCATGGCTCGGGCTTTGTTTGCCGCCGGTTTTCGCCCGGGGGATCTGATCCACAACGCCTGTAGCTACCACCTCTCTCCCTGGGGCTTTATGATGGAATCCGGCGCCCACGAACTGGGCTGTGCCGTCATCCCCGCCGGGGAGGCCGCCCTCGAACGCCAAGTCCAGGCCGTCCACGACCTCAAACCCACGGGGTTTGTGGGTTCGGCAAAGGCCCTCCAGGCGCTGCTGGACCAGGCGGTGACCCTCGGCAAAAACGCCTCGAGTCTGGAGAAGGCCCTAGTGGTGGGGGAAGCGGTCGCAAAGGCCCAGCAGCGGGCGTTCGCCGATGGGGGCATCGACCTCTACCATTGCTACGCCAGTGTAGAACTGGGGCTCATCGGCTATGAATCCGAGGCCCGGGCCGGGCTCATCAGCGACGAGGGTATCTTGGTGGAGATCGTCCGCCCCGGCACCGCCGAGTCCGTACCCGACGGGGAGGTGGGGGAGTTGGTGGTGACCACCTTCAACCCCGACTACCCCCTGATCCGCTTTGCCACGGGCGATTTGTCGGCGGTGTTGCCCGGAGTGAGCCCCTGTGGTCGCACCAACACCCGCCTGCGGGGCTTTTTGGGTTGCGCCGAGCAGGCCACCACGGTGGCGAACGTCACCCTGTATCCCGCCCAGGTGGCCGAGATCCTCAAGCGCCACCCCGAACTCCAGCGGGGTCGCCTGGTGGGGAACCACGGCGACCAAGACCCAGGCATCACCCTTCACTGTCAACTGGCCACCGGACAAGACGCCTCCATCAACCCCGAGCTCTTGGCCAAGGTGGCCAGCACCCTCCACGATATCACCCAGCTACAGGGCGAGGTGGCCGTCGTCCCCCCGGGTAGCCTCGCCAACGACGGTGTGGTCATCGACGACCCCCAACGCCGCGCTCAACCACCCAAAGGAGAGTGAGCAGCCATGTCCCCATCGTCCCCCCTGTGGTCGCGATACCCCGAACGGGGTTGCCAAAGCCACCTGATGGCCGTTGTAGTGAGGGTGAATCGGGAGCACGCAGTGCGCACCCCCCC
>JBHJHK010000332.1:0-2280 GCA_050330975.1 Candidatus Competibacterales bacterium
GGCGCACTACAGTAAACCTCAAAGAGTGCATCCGCCAGGCATCGGACCGGGTGATCTTTATCATAATTTTTTTTATTGATAGGTCGTGCTACGAGATCTACACCTCCATGGCCCTGGGTCCCATGTTGCCCAAGGGCGAGATCAAAAACACCCCCTGGTTATTGGCCTACGAAGACCAAAACGTCGATGTGGGTCTAGCCTGCGGTTTGGCGGGCAAGGCCCAGATCGGCAAGGGGATGTGGGCCATGCCCGACGCCATGGGGGCCATGGTGGCCACCAAGGCCAATCATCCCCTCGCCGGTGCCAACACCGCTTGGGTACCGTCCCCCACCGCCGCCCCCCTACACGCCCTCCACTACCATCAAGTGGACGTGGCTGAGCGCCAACGGGAGCTCAAGAGCCGCCCCAGGGCCGCTTTGGACGCCATCCTCACCCCGCCGTTGCTCAAGGGCAAAAATTTGAGCGACGACGAGGTCAATCGGGAGCTGGAAAACAACGCCCAGGGGATCTTGGGCTATGTGGTGCGCTGGGTGGACCACGGTGTGGGCTGTTCCAAGGTGCCGGACATCAACGACGTGGGCCTCATGGAAGACCGGGCCACCCTGCGCATTTCGAGCCAGTTGTTGGCCAACTGGCTCCACCACGGCATCGTCGAGCGGTCGCGGGTCGAAGAGGTCTTGGCCCGCATGGCCGCGGTGGTGGACCGACAAAACGCCACCGATCCCAATTACCGCCCCATGGCCACCGATCTCGACAACAGCATCGCCTTTAAAGCGGCCTTGGCCTTGGTCTTCCAAGGGGTCGAGGTCCCCAATGGCTACACGGAGTTCGCCCTCCACAGCCACCGTCGCCAGCGCAAGGCGGCGAGCTAGGGGGCGGTGGACAGCTTGCCCAGCCCATCCAGGCGCAACAGCCACATGTCCTCTTGGCCGGCCCCTCGGGTAGTGGTGTAGCCCGCCATGAGGATGCCCGCCCCGTCGGCGGCGGCGGCCGTGGGGCGATCCCACAAAGCGCCGCCGTAGAGGCGCTCCCAGCGCAGGCGTCCGGCCTCGTCGATGCCCATGAGCCAGGCGTCGCTGCTGCCATGGCCCCTAGAGGCGGTGGCGGCGGCGATCACATAGCCCCCGGCGGGCAGGGTCGCCACCGCCCAGGCGGTGTCGCTGCCCTCGCCGCCAAAGGTGCGCTGCCACACCACTTTCCCCTCGGGGTCGAAGCGCACGGCCAGGACATCGCTCTTGCCCAGGCGCGGGCTGGTGAGTCCGATGACCACCAGGCCGCCGTCGGCGGTGGGGGCCACACCCGTGGCGGCGTCAAAGGCGCTGTGGTTGACGGTGCGGCTCCAGCGCACCGCGCCCTTGGGGTCGAGGCGCAGGGCCCACAAGTCGAAATGGGTGCGGTCATCGACCCCCAGACGGGCCCGGTGGCCCACCGCCGCCACATCGCCGTCGGCCAACAGCGCCAGGTGGTAGAGGCCGTCGTCGCCGGCCCCGCCGAAGGTGCGTTCCCAGAGGAGTTCGCCCTGGGCGTCCAGCCGCAACAGCCAAGCGTCCCCGGCGCGGTCGCCCCGGGAGCGGGTGAACCCCCCCACCAGACTGCCGCCGTCCAAGGTGGCGATGACCGTGCGGGCCCGGTCGTTGCCGTTGCCGCCGAAGGTGCGCTGCCACTGGAGTTGCCCTTGGGCGTCCAGGCGCAGCAGCCAGACGTCGCTGCCCCCCCGGCCCTGGCTGCGGGTGTGGCCGGCCACGAGGGCACCGCCGTCGGCGGCGACGGCCACGGCGTAGGCTCGGTCGGTGCCGCGCCCGCCGAACTCCCGGCGCCAGCGCAGTCCCCCGGCGGGGTCGAGGCGCAGCACTTGGACGTCGTCGGAGAGGTTAAAGGCAGAACGGGTGTGGCCCACCATGATCACGTCGCCGTCGGGTAGCCGTGCCACGCCATAGGCCTTGTCGCTCAGGGCGCCGCCGTAGGTGTGTTCCCAGGTACAGGGAGGCTGGGGGCAGGCGGCGGGAAGGGGAACCAGGGGCCGCACCCCAGGGGTGAAGTCGGGAACGAGACCCGGGGGGGATGAGGGGCTGTTGGAGGCGGCAACGGCCTCGAAAACCGCCAAGGCCGCCACCAGGCAGGCCATCGCGCCCCGCAGTTGTGGATGGCGCTGGGCGAAATGACGTGCCCTCGGGGGAGGGGACCAAAACGGGATGGGTGAAACCATGGGACAATCCTCGCGGACGCAACGAGCGAACAAAACGGAAGGGGAGGGCGGGGCCGACGGGTCGTCGTCTGGGG
>JBHJHK010000333.1:0-14229 GCA_050330975.1 Candidatus Competibacterales bacterium
GCCGGCTCCACTTCGGTTTTGTATACCGCAAAGTCGTTCCTCGCCTTGGTGGGGAGGGCGGCCCGGGCCAGGTTTAACCTGAGCAGCGTCGTGTTTTGTCCATTCTGCGGCGCCGCCGCGGGCGGCGCCGTCAAGGGCGCTGTGGTCGGCACTGGCGCCGGACCCATGGGCACCATCGGCGGCGCCGCCGCCGGAGCCATTGCCGGCGCCGCCGCCGCCCTGGGAAGCAGCTTCCTGTTGGAAGAGGCGGGGGTCAAGGACTTCCTGGCCGACGAGGTCTTGGTCAACTTTGAACAACCCCTGGGCCGCGCCTGGGAGTCCATCGGCGCCGCCGGCGATGTCATCGAGGGGGCCCTGGACGACGCCGCAGCGGCCGTCAACCGCGGCTACGCTGGCCTTGCCGAGGCCGTGGACAGCGCCCTCGCCCCGGTCAATGGGGGCCTGGCGGCCCTCGCCCGGACCACCGACCAGGCCTACGCCGTGGCGGGGGGCCGGCTCGACGATGCCCTGGAGGGTTTCAACGCCGGGCTCGAAACGGTGGTCGACGCCGTCGAGGGCGGTTTGGAGCCCCTCAACCGGGCTATGAACGACAGCGTGACCACCCTGAACGCCGGCGTCAAGGCCGTGGCCGGGGCCGTGGATCAGGGCTTGGGGGCCGCGGTGGACGCCGTGGACCAGGGCTTGGGCAAAGTGTACGAGGGGGCCAAGGCCGCCGTCGACCGATCCCTCGAGGTCACCGCCGACACCATCAACCAAACCCTGGCCCCGGTGAGCGAGGCCGTCGAGGACTTGTTCTCTCCCCTCAACCGCGGCTTGGGGTCCATCAAGGCCGTGGCGGATCGGTGGTTTGGCAACGACGCCCAACTACAAGCCGTCGGCCCCTGAGGCCCGAGGGCGATGCCCCCCGGGCCCTCACCCCCAGCACATCGAATACACCACGGGTGTGGGGGAGGGGTGAACGGGCCTAGTACCTTCGTTGCGCACCCATCAACCGGGGTGGCTTCGAGGGGGTACTGGGGGCGAGGTCCACGGCAGACCCAAAACAGCTGGCGTTTTTTGGTAAAGTCCACGATGCATCAATTCGGGAAATGGGGCGATGAACTTCTACAAAATTTTGTGGGGGACCTTGGCTTTGGCCTTGGCCTTGGCTTTGCCCGCCCAGGAAAACCCATCGAATAGCCCACAAATTGAGAATTTGGCAGCCCTTTGCAGCGTCACAGCCACCCAAGAACTCTGCCAGGCGACCTGCGCCATGGCCTGTCGAGACCTGGAGAATCTATCTTTTTTTAAAAATCACCGCGCCTATTGCCTGCGAGAGGGTATGATTATTCCGACCGACGATCCCAATACCCTCATCGATGACCCCCGCTGCGCTGCAATTTTTTCGACGGCGACGCCATCCATCCCATTGACCCCATCAGAATCGACTTCGCCGTCCAACGATCCCGATTGCATGGCGCTCCAGGATGTATTCGCCCGTGCTCAGTGTATCGAGCAGCTATCGGATTGCTCAACCATCCCCAATCCATCCGAACGGGCGGCTTGTGAGAATAAGTTCCCCCCCTGCGCCGACAGCGCAAGTGCTTTACTCGATCGATCCAAGCTGCTCGTCACCGAAATCGAAACCGAACTCAGCCGCTACAGTGAAGTACTAGAGATCGATTTTAGCGACATACGCAACCGCGAAAATCTGTGCAATTTCACTCGGGATCAGCTCCGGCGCTATTACAGTGATGCCACAGGTGATGCCAGCGCCATCAGAAGGCTCCAGGGGCGCGCTAAAGATATCGAAGCCTGTGCCGTCGATATTGAATCCTGGGTAGAGGCGACGCCCGTGGGCACCAACAACGATGAGTTCCAGGACAATCTCATCCGCGAAACCCGCTCAGACCTGAGCAAACTCAACCCCCTGCGGGTCGAGGTAGAGCGCTCGGTGCAAAAACTCAGCGAGGCCGGGCCAAAGATTTTTGGGCTCGTTCGCTATCATTTGCGGTTTTGCCCAGCCCCCCCAGAATCCGGTGGCTCGTCAAATCTCTGAATCTCTCAAGACGGCACCCCGTGGATGGGGTCGACCCACTGCAATCCTCTAGACCTCGCCTCGGCGTTGGAATCGACAATCACAAACCCCCGGAGAGAGACCATGTCCGCCATTGCCCGTCTTACATTTGCCATCGTGCTCGCCGTCGTGTTGTTCCGCGTGTGCCCCTCGGTTGTGGCCCAACCCCAGACCCAACGCCTCGAGGAAATCAATCTGGCCATCGAAACGCTGACCCGTCAGCTGACCGAGAAGGCATCCAACTATCCCGACGTCATCGTCGCCATCCGAGAACGGCGCGAGAGCATCGCCCGAGCCGATGAAGAGGTGCAACAGCTCATCGAAGACCTCAACGATATCACGGCCAAGATGGACGTCCAGTCGGACTACCGCAACGAACTCAAAGCCCTCGAAGAGCAAGTCGGAGATCTAGTGGCACAACTGGAAGTTCGCGATGATGCCGAACTCGATGATTTATTGGCTGCCCTCAAGGATCGCTACAGCAAAATTCAGGACATCGATCAACGCCGCGCCGAAGCGGTGATCGAGGCACGTGCCGTGGTCCGCGACTTGGAGAGAAACAAGGAGCGCTTAGTACTGGTCAAGCAGATTGGTGATATCGACGCTGCCATTAAGATTTTAGAAGGTAGTGTAGGGGAGTTTGAGAAGATTGTGACCAAGGCTTCCGAAGTGGCTGCCGCCGTCACCGTCGCCGTCTCTTCCCCTTAGGTCACAACGGGGACACAACCCCGGATTGCCATGTCGAATCGAGAGCCGCTGATTTTTCGCCACGCCTTGGCGTGGACGCTGGTGGTGACGGGCATTTTGCTGATTATCGCCGCCCAAGTGGAGCCAAACTGCGCCGCAAGGGGCGACAGCCACGAAAGTATTTACCTCATCGGGGTATTGCAGCGATCTCTGTGCAATACCTATCAATTGGTATTGCTCTCCGCCTGGATAGCCCTGTTGCCCCACTGGTTAGTGTTGATAACTCTCTTCAGCGATAACCAGGTGGTAAGGGATTACGGCAACTTCAGCACATGGGCCCAGACTGTATTTACCTCCCTCGGCTTTCTCGGTACCATTGTCGGCATCTCAATGGCGGTGGCGGGGCTTGAAAAGGCGATGAGCCAAGATAACCCGGGGGAGCTGATCAATGGCCTCAGCACGGCCTTTGACACCACCTTTCTCGGTCTCGGTGGGGCCATCACCATCCTCGTGCTGCGCAAGATCGGCGATTTGTGGAGCCCTTGAGGGTATGGCAACGGCAAAAGATCCCGCGGAGGTAAAACGCCGCACCCCAGAATCCCAGGGGGATACGACCCCCAGCAAGACTGGCACGACAATTGCCATGACTGATCTGTTCGTCTCGGCCAGTGCCGCCTTGTTGATGGTCATCGTTTTGTCCCATCCCGATACCCCCCTGCCGCTGCCGGTCCAGACCGACCTCATCGCCCTTTGTCCAGCCCCCCCCGGGGCCCACGCCCCGTTCACCCTCTTCCCGGCCTCGGCCCTCAAACCCAAAGCCGAGGGGGGCGTCGAGCTGGTGGGCCCCGGGGTGGCCTTTGCCGACGTCGAGGGCCTGGCCCTGGCCCTGGGATCGACGGTCGCCCCCGTGGAACTCTTTTTTACCCTTGGCCTCACCGGTGCCCCCGGGCGCCCCCTGCCCCCCGAGTGCCTACGCCGGCTGAAACAGGGCATCGTCTCCCCCTACAACGACCGCACGGCCGAAGGGGACTTTGCCCTGGGGGGGGCGGAGGCACGGCCGGCCTTGCGCTCGGTGCTCGGCGTCCAAGTGCTCCACCTCCCCTGGTACGACGGGGTCCACCATGACTGAGGGACCCGTGGAGCTGGCCGTGGGCGACGGCGACCTGGCGGCGGTGGACGTCGCCACCGCCCTCTTCGCTTCGGTGTTGATGCTGTTGGTGTTGGTCAGCTTGACCTTGCTGCCCACCTCGCCGCCAAAGCCCCTGCCCTCCACGGGGCAGCTCGATCCCACGGCGACGGCGGTGCCACCCACCTGGGAGGCCTTGCCCCAGCGCACCAGTTATGCCCTGCTGCGGGGTAGCCGGTTGTCCCTGTTGGATCTCGACCACTTCGCCCGCAGTGCCCTGTCGCCCCTCCATTGGATCGACACCCCGGAACACCGGGAGAGCGTCCGCCCCCAGACCCATGCCCGGGCCCCGGAGGCTTTGACCTGGACCTTGACCACCACCGGCCAAGCCCTGCCGGCGGCCTGGGTGCGATTTGCCATGGATCTACCGGCCGTGGCCCCTGGGACCCCCTGCCCCCTGGACGCCTTGGGATCGACGGTGGCGCACCGGCCGGTGTGGACCGTCTTGGTGCACCCGGCTGCCGATGCGGCCCTCCAGCGCTTGGCCGCCTTTGCCGACGCCTGTGGCCTGGGTTATCGTCTGGCGCTGCCAGCGCCCCCGGACGACCCAGATGACCCGGTCACCATCCCCATGGCCCTCGACCCGTCGAGCTTTGCCCTTGAACGCCTGTTTCGCTAGACCGACGCCATGAGGTCCCTGGGGTTCGGCCTTGCCCTGTGGGTGAGCGTGGGGCTGGTACCGCCCACCACGGCCGCCGAGTGCGCCTGGGTTCGCCGGGGATTCAGCCTCTACGTCGATTGCCCCCCGCCAGAGCCCGCGTTAATCGATATCCAGCGGGCCGCCGCCCAGCGCCAGCGCGGCTGTCAGCAGCTGGCCACCGTGCGCTTTGGCGACAACGCGGCCATGCGCGGAACGGCGCCCCCCGGGGCGTGGTCGCGGCAACAGCGCCGGGCCTTTGTCGCCGCCGCCCTGGCCGATCGGGCCGAGGTGGCCCTACCCCTGATCGACGGGATTCTGGCGGCCGACGACCTCAGCCCCGACGCCCGGGCCGCGGCGGAGAATCGCTATCTGGCCACGGCGCTGCGCTTTGACGATCTCGACGCCTTCGCCGCCGGGCTCGCCGCGGCGGCGGATACCCGCGCGGCGGCGGCGCCCCTGGGGGCCGATCGGCTGTTTTTGCGGGCCCTGGCCCAGATCAAGACCGGCCCCGGGGCCCGGCAATGGCCAGAGATCGACGCGGAGCTCACCAGGGCCCACGACCTCGATCCCAGCGCCTTTTCCATCCGCGCTTACCGGGTCATCGTCTGGCTGATGGCCTTGGCCCAACGCCGGGGCCAGTTGCCCGACGTCGCGGGCAACCGACGCTGTGCCCCGGCGGTGGCCACCCTCTCCCATCGGCTGTTGGACGTTTCCGAAGCGGCCCCCTGCCCCCTCCTGGTGGGACATTTTGCCCACCGGCTGGGGCGAATCCTCGGCGATGAACCCGGAGCCTCGACGGGGCGAGGGTTCGACACTGCAACACCCTTGATCCCCTGGCGCTTGCTGACCCTGGGGCTATTGGCCCACGTCACCCGCAACGACGCGGTCTTTGCAAAGGCCTTGGCCCAGCTGGCCACGGGACCCCGCCGCACCCCCTGCCACGCCGAGATCGAGGGTGCCCTGGCGGCCCTCCCAAGGCCTACCCCATGAGCGATGGCGGCTTGCTGGCGTTGCTCCTCGGCCTGGCTTTATTTCACCAGAAACCCTTTGGGGTTTTGGCCGTCCTCGCCGTGGAAGCCCTGGTGGGGGGGCTATGGCTCGGTCTCTGGCGCCTGGGCACCGAGGGGGCCTTGGCCTATCTGGTCTGTTGTGGAGCGACGGCGGGGCAGGCGGCGGCATTCGCCCACCGGCTGCCCCCGTTGCTGGCCGTCGCCGCCTGGGGGGCCGTGGGCCTGGGGCACCGCCTCCTCTGGGCCGGGGGCTTGGTGCCCGGGCGACGCTTTGGACCGAGTCCCTTGCGCTTAGCCGCGGCTTTGGTGTTTTGGGAGACGGCGATCCTCGGCGCCCTGGCCCTGGATCGCCCGGGTGGCCCGGAGGCGGCGGTTGTGACCCTGGTCCTGGTCCTGGTGTGGTCGGGCTGGCCCCTGGGCCCCAGTCGCAAGCCCCAGAGGCCGGCCGATGTTTGAGATCCGTGGCCTGCGCTACTGCCCCCTGGGTCCGGGGGACAGATCCAGGGGAGACCCCCACCGGCGCCCCTTTGTGTTGCACATCGACACCCTGGCGATCCCCCACTGGGGCATGACCGCGGTCATCGGCCCTTCGGGGGCCGGCAAAACCACCCTGTTGTCCCTGCTGGCGGGCTTTATCCAACCGGAGACCGAGCCCGGGGGTTGGCTTTGCTTTGACGGCCGGGATATGACCTCGGCCGCGCGCCATCCCCCGGGGGAAGTGGGCTATGTATTTCAATCCCCCATGCTGCTGCGCTCGGGTACGGGGATGCTCAATGCCCTCCAGGGGGCCGTGGCGGCGACCCACCACCCCAAAAGGGCCCCGGCACCGATGGACAGGGCCGAGGCGGCGGCCCTGTTTGCCCGCCTGGGCTTGCTCGACGGCGACGGGGCCTTGCTGACCCAACGGGCCTCTGCCCTGTCGGGGGGGGAGGCCCAGCGCATTGCCGTGGCCCGGGCTTTGCTGACGGGGGCCAAGGCGATCCTGTGCGATGAGCCCACCAGCAGCTTGGACGAAGCCAATGCCGAACAGGTCCTCCAGGCCCTGGGGGCCTGGTCGCGGGCCCGGGGGGGGCGGACCGTGGTGTGGGTCACCCACAACCTGGCCCAGGCGGCGACCCATGCCGACCACTATCTGTTTTTGCGCGGGGGCCAGGTGGTGGCGCCCTCGGCAGAGACGGCAAACCTGCTGCGCTCCCCCCATGGAGCCCAGCGGCTGGCGGCCCTGCGCCGTCTGGCCAAGACCCCCATGGATGCCCCGGAGGGACCAGCCCCCGTGGATGCCCCCGCCATTGTGTCCCGGGATCGGGACCATGGCGGCCCTGGAACTGAGGCTTTGCCGGTGGCCACGGGCGAGGAGGCCAGCTTGCCCATCCCGGGGCGCGGGCGGTTTTTCGCCTGGACGGCTAAGGCGCTGTCGACGGATGGCCCCGTGGGCCAATGGTTCGAGGGGCGGGGGCGAACCCCCTTCCTGGAACACGGCTTGGGGGGCTGGGTCGCCGCCGTTGGCGGGCGAAGGGCAACCCCGGCGGCGGGGACTATGCCCTGGGCCCTGGGGGCTCGGCTCATGGGGCTGGGGCGCTTTGTCCTGGCCTACAGCCGCTGGAGCCTGGCGGTGGTCCTGGCGGTTTGCCTGCTCCAGGTCTACCTGGCCTTTGCCCTCGGCAAAGCGGCGTGGATCTACCACCGGGACAAGCTGGAGGATCCCGCGGTGGCCCGCATCGGCTTTGAGCATGTCATCGGGGCGTTCCGCGCCGACGGGGACGGGCCGGCAGATCTCTATCCCGCCACCCTGGCGGCCCTGACCGAGGCGTTGCGGGAACGCTTACCCCCGACGGCACCCCCTGACTTGGCCGAGCGCTTTGTCGTCTTTGGCCAGCGCCAGCTCCAAAGCGGCTTTCGCCCGGTGGATCCACCGCAACCGGCCTGCGAGGGCTGGTTTGGCGGTATCGCCACGGCGATCCTATCGGCCGAGGACCCACTCCTCGGCCAAACCGTCCTGGCCGACCCCGGGGGCGACCCCGCCGGGCCCAGACGGGACGCCCGCCAGCTGGTGGCCAGCCACTACGGGAGCCCCGGGGGCGCCTCGGGGGTCGCCACTCCGGGGGCGCTGATCGTCGACGCCCTCTTCGCCCGGGGGTTGCAGGAGCGCTGTGGCTTCGACCCAGGAGACCCCATCCGGCTCCAGTGGGCCCTGAGGGACACCCTAGCGACCGCGGCGGTGGAGCTAGAGGTGGTGGCGGTCGCCGAGACCATGCCCCCCATCTACCCCCTGACGCCCCGCATCATCGCCTTCGAACGGGACTTTCAAGCCCATCTCCAGGCCATGGAGACGACCCAGCCCCCGCCCATTCGGATCGCCAACGTCTATTTTCCCCTGGAGTACTTCGACACCGTCCGGGACTTCGTCGCCGCACGAGGCTATGAACAGCGCACCGACTCCCAGGCGGCGGTACTCACCTTGCGCCAAACGGCGCGCTTGGCCCTCGAAGTGCCCACCTTGATCACGGCGTTGAATCTGGCCATCGTCGCCGTGGTGGTGGCCATGGTGCTCGGCCATATTCTGGAAATCAACCGGCGGGTACTGACTCTGTTTCACGCCTATGGCTTTACCTGGCGGGACTTGGCGACGGTGCTGTTTCGCCACCTGTTGCCGGCGGCCAGCTTGGGGACGCTGCTGCTGTTGGCCACGGTCTTTATCGCGGTGCCGGCCCTGCCCCTGGAGCCCCCCGACTTTCTGCGGGACTTCTCGGCCCATCGGAATGAGGCGTTACTATCGGCGGTGGCGGCGGTAATCTCGAGTCTTGGTGCGGCGACGCTATTGGCCGTTTATCGCTGGTGGCGGCGGGCAGGCCGCCAGCTGAGCGCTTTTTTGAAGGATTGACGGGGACGGGTATCGCTTATGGTTCGCTACAAGCTGTTCACAGCCGCTCTGCTGGGGGCCGTGGGGGGGGCCCTGGGGACGACGGCAGTCACCCTGGGGCCCTTGGCCGCTTACCCCGGGGCCATGGGGGAAGCGGCCCAGCGCTGCCTGGCCAACCAGGCCGATCTCGAAGCCCAGCAGGCCGATTTGATCAATCGCCTGCAGACGGCCGGGCAGCGCATCGCCACCCTGCAAGAGGCGGCCAGGATCCAGGATCAAGCCAACCTCGCCCTCAGCGCCGAAACCCGCACCCTGGGAGCCGAGCTCCAGCGGCTGCGCCAGGGCCATTGCCCCACCTCGGCCTCCCATGGGGGGCTGGCGACCCTGCAAGATCAACTCGAGGAGTTGCAAAAGCAACTGAGTCAGGCCCGCGCCGCCCTCCGGGTAGCCGAACAGCGCCACGCCGAGGAACTGGCCCAGGCCGACCTCGAGGCCAACGCCCCCCGCCCGGAATGGGATATCCGCCTGGCCGAACGGGAACGCCGCCAGCGCTTGGCCGCCGAGGCGGCGTTGGCGGCGTTGCAAGCCGAGCACGAGCAACTGGAGGCCCAGTGGAGCCTGGCCCGTGCCGCGCTGCCAACCGAAGGCCCCGAGAGGTCCAGGCCCCCAGGGGGGGGCGACCGGGGCGCCCCCGAAGAACGGCCAACTGCGCCGCCGTACACCTACTACCGCGCCGATAGCTACGGGTCGTTCCTAGAACGCGACCAACTACCCAACCCCGGGGCCGGGGCCACCTTGACCCCGGACACCTGTCCCCAAGGCCTCGCCTGGCTCGATACCCAAACCGGGGAACAGGACTGGATCCAGCGGCGGATCTGGGTGCGCGATGCCAACGGGGCTTGGCGCATCTGCGAGGCCGGCCGAGACCCCAGACCCCCTGGACGCGGTGACGATGCCCACCTTGTTCTACACCGCTAGGGAGGCCCTCATGGGCTTTCCCTACTGGGTGGCCGGGGTGGGCTTTACGCTGGTGATCATCGCCCTGGGCGTCGCCCTGGTCGTGGCGCCCATGACCCTCCCGTCTTTTGACCGCAATGGCCACGGGGTCGCGGATGACCCCCCAGATGGAGACGATGCCGCGGCGGGGGCATTTGCCTGTAATCCCCTGCTCAACCCCTGTGGCCCATGGCTCGCCGCCCCCAATCCCCCCCGCCCGACGGCGACGCCCCAGGCCGCACCACCGACTGGGGTGAATCCAGCCCCCGGCCAGCTCACCTTTGAGTTACAGGGCTCGACCCGCAAGGGCGTGCTGGACACGGCGCGTTTTGGCGGCCTCGGTTGTACCCTCCACGCCCTGGCCCCCCGGCGCTTTGTGGTCGACGGCCCGTGCAATGGGGTATACATACAAAGGTTCCAGGCCGAATTTGGCGATGGCCGAGTGGAATTCCAGACCGACCGGGTGGCTGTGGTCATCCCCGAGTTCCAACGCCAGCCCCGGCTGACCCGCCTCGAGGTGGCATTGCCCCTGGGGCAACCCCCCTCGGGCTGTCGGCTCACGGCGGTCTATTCCCCCCTGGACGGCGCCCAGCGCCAGCGCCTCTCCCTGACGCCCCTGGTGGCCCCGGCCGGCGAGCCGGCGGTCTTTGCCGCCGACTTCGGCGCCAGCCCTCCCGCGGTGCACCGGGGTCAGGTCGCCGTCGAGTTCGCCGTCAATTCGGCGCGACGCTGCGGCGCCCCCGGTCGCCACCTCAGCCTCGCCGTGGCCGATGGGGAGGATGGAATCCTGCGCACGGCCTTGAGCCCGGCGGCCCTCGATCGCGCCCAAGTGGTCTACGCCCCCTTGTTCCACGGGGTTGAGTTGGCGGCTCTCTACGACACGACCGCCCGGCGCATCCAGCTCGGCGAGGCCTTGTTGCTGGCCGTCGAGAGCGCCCATCGACGCTTGGCCACGGGGCCAGAGGATCGGCCGTGGACCCTGTGGCGCGCCCATGCCGTCGCCGTCAGCCGTCGGGAGGGGCCAGAGTTGTTGGTGAGCCTCAACAACCCAACGGCCCTGAGCCACGATCTGGATCGCGCCTTTGGCGACGGCCTGGATCGCGCGCCCCTCCACCGCCTGGCCCAAGGTAGCAGCGCCTTTGCCGCCGCGGATTTTGCCACCGCCTTGGGTTTGACCCTGGCCGATCCCCCCCTGGAGCGACTGGTATTGGTGCTGCTGGGGTGGGGCACCGGCGACCGCGCCCCCTGTGACACCCTAAAACTCGACAATCTGCACCGGGCGTTGAGCGAGGCCATGGCGCCGGCCCTACGCATCGTGGCCTTTCCTCTCCTGACCCCCTCCCCCGACCGCCGGGCCGAGCTCGCCCACCAGGTGATGCCGATCCAATTTAAACCCAACACCCGCGACCTGCTCCTGGGCCAAGTGGTGGCCTGTCGCTCAAACCGGCGGGCGGTCCAGGTGTTTCCCTTTATGCGCCAGCCGTGGTACAGCGCCGAAGAAACCACCCTGCGCTACGGTGCCGCCGTGGGCGACCAACTGGGCGCTGTACTGGAAGACATCGCTTTTCCCCCGTGAGGAGAACCGCCATGACCCATCGCCCTCGCTTCCCAGCCCGGGCGCTGGCCGGCATAGCTGGCCTGGTGTGGCTCGCCATGGCGAGCCCAAGCGCTGCCCAGCTCGGCGAGTCCGACACCCTCTTTGACGCCCTGCAACTCAACGCCGCGGTGGATTGTGCCGAGCTCCGCGAACCCCTGGCCCAAGCCGGGCGCGGCGGCCAATGGCTCATCGGCGACGGCCAAGGGGATGGCGTCGCCCTCTACCACCGAGCCGCCGACCCCGAACTGCGGCAGCGCCTCCAAGATCCGTTTATCCCCGTCACCTGCTATGGCATTTTCCCCGAGGCCATACGCTTGGCCCGCGGCCAAGACCCCCAGCGGGTCTTTGTCGCCGACGCCGACTTCCAGGTGTGTGGCTGGGTGGACTTCGCCGCGTTGCTCCCCGAGCGCTACGATCTCCTGGGTCCCTTGGCGGGGACCCGCCGCCGCGACCGATTCTGCCGCACCCCGCGGGCCATGCCCTTCGGCGAATTTTGCCAACGGGCCGAGGGCAAGTTACTGGCCGGGGACACCGCAACCCTCTGTGAGGGGGTGCCCGCGGGGCTGCGGGCCAAGGCCGTACTGACCGGGGAAGCCGGCGACGCCGAGGCCCGGCGGCGCCCGGAATTCGATTTTTACACCACCCCCGACCAACGCCAGGTCCGCGAACCCAAGACGTTCTTCTCGGTCATGGAAATCCACGACGTCGCCTTTCCCCCCGCCGTGGCCGACGGTGGCGCCATGGTCCTGGTGGGGGATGGCGAGGGGGATGTATTTGGCTGGATCAACCTCGATGCCCTGCGGCTCTGGCCCACCCGCACCGGGCTGTTTTTCGACCCCCGGGCCCAAGGGGTGATGTTCAGCAAGAAGGGGGACATGATCAACCATTGGCGCCGCGGCTGGCCCGAGCCCGACGTACAAAGCCAAGGCGAGGCCCAGGTGCGGGACCACATCCACGGTCCCTATCCCCTCCTGAGCTACCCCATCGTGCGCACCATTACCCCCGAGACCGACCCCAACTTCCGCACCGGCGATCCGCCGTTCCACGAGATCATTTTCCTGGGCTCCACCACGGGCAACCTGGCCGAAGACACCCTGCTGTCCGGTACCCTCCGGGACCTCCAGCGGATCAATATCATGGTGGTCATCGACACCACCGAGAGCATGCGCCCCTATTTGGCGCCGATTCGCGATGGCATCGAGGCGTTCATCGCCAACTACGACGCCTCGGGGCTGCGCATCGGCAGCCGCTCGCCGGAGACCCGCCTGGCGGTGTACGCCTACAGCGACTTTCTCGACCCCACCAAGACGGGTCTCGACGACCCCATTGAAACCGTGGAGTTGGTGGCGCCCATTCGGGTGGGACGGGGTTTTGAACTTTCCCAGGTGGGGGGCCAGGTGGCCCGCCACACCGGCCTCGACGACCCCATTGGCCGGTTTGACGAGGCCGCCTTGGAGACCGTTTTCCAGCTATCCAAGGGCTTTGACGAGGCCCCTTGGTTTGAAAATGGCCCCCGGGTGGTGATCCACATCGCCGACCACGGCTCGCGCCCCGCGGTGGACGTGGCCGATATCCAGGGGCGTTTGGAGCGGGCCCAGGTATTTTATCTGCCCATTGTGGTATCCACCGACGATTTGGGCAGCGATGGCCGAGGGGCGGCGCGGCAGCGGTTTGAGTCCCAGGCCCTAGCCCTCTACGCGCCGCTCCTAGCCGAGGCGGCCAGCCGGGACGATCTGCCCCGCATCGATTTTCAGGCGGGGCCTGGCATCACGGCGGAAACGGTCAAAAACCAGCTGGACCTGGTGTTGTTGGAGGTGCGCCAAGTGCTCGTTGGGGTACGGGAGCAAGTGGTGGGGCGCACTCTCAACGAAGCCGCGGCCCGGGCCATCCAGGGGGCGTCGGCCCGCATCGTCCTCGACGAAGCTTTGCGCCAGCGCTATGGTCTCGACGAACAAGTGGCCCGAGCCATTGCCGTCGCCGATACGGGCTTTACCCCTTTGCTCATCCGCCAACGGGGCCTGGAGGAACCGGTCAACTGGGTTTACACCGTCGCCCTGGAGGAGAGTCAAGTGCTGTTCTTGGAGGAGAGCTTTGACACCCTGTGCAACCTGGTGGGGCGTCCCGGGCAGAGCGGCAATTTCCGCCGGGCCTTAGTCTCCCTGGCCGAGACCTTCTCGGGGGACAGGATACATTCCGACCGGGAAATGCGGGTCATTCTCGGCGATCTCAACCCGTTGCCCAGCGTCCAGGGGGGCTTTCTGGCCCAGCCCATCCCGATTTTGCTCCAGCGCAGCGATAGTACTGATCCCCAGGTAGTGAGGGATCTACGCCAAGATATTTGCTGGACCAGCTATCACTTGAAGAACGCGGTCTCGGAACTCTATGTGGCGCCGGAGGATCTGGTGTGGACAGGGGGATTTTTTCAGTTAAAAGAAGGCGCCTCGGCCAGCAAACGGGTCTACCGCTACCAACCCATCGTCGGACCAGAGCTAGTTTATCTACCGGCGTGGTTTTTTAAACTGCCCTCGACGTTGCCGGAAAGCGCCGAACCCAGCTGTGAGTTTTTCTGCTAGTTGTAGTGATAATCTCAGTTCAAATATTTCATGAACTCCAGCGCGGCTAATTCATTGATGCATCAAGCCATAGCACATCACACCGACATGACAAGTATCTAGCGTTAGTCTATCTTCAGATAGTCTTTTCTCGTCCACTTGGGCTCATATTGGGTGAATAACATGATCGATTGGCGCGCGGCGTCGGCCCTGCGACAGGCCTTCAAACTCCATCTGCCCTTCAGTTACCATCGGTTGAACGCCCTCGCGCGCGCCGTCTTGGCCGTGTGTCAATTGCGTACGATCAACCTCGTGCCGCTCGCCGCGGTCCTCAACCCCAGGGTCAAGACGTCATCGAACTATACAAGGCTCCAGCGCTTGATCCACGAGCTGCCCTTCGACAAGACCGACCAGGCCGCCATCGCCCACGCCATCACCGCCCTTCTCGACCTGCCCGAGCGCTGGATCCTCACCCTCGATCGCACCACCTGGTACCGGGGTCAAACCCCCATCAATCTGCTGGTCTTGGCCGTGGTCTACCAAGGCACCGCCGTCCCTTTGTTCTGGAAAGCCCTCGATAAAACCGGCAACTCCAACACTCAAGAACGAAAGCACCTCCTCCAACGCGTCCTCGACACCTTCGGC
>JBHJHK010000334.1:0-4601 GCA_050330975.1 Candidatus Competibacterales bacterium
GGGTGGGGGTGGGGCGGGGCCGGGGCGGGCGGCCTGGGCTCCCGGGGCGGGGGCTCCGGGGGGAGGAGTGCTGGCGGCATCCCTGCGCCGTCGACCCACCACCCCCGTCGACCTGGCCGCTCCGGACCAACGCCGGGCGGCTTTGCCGATCTATCTGGGGGAAAACCACCCCGAGGCCTTGCTGGGGGCCGTCAACGCCGCCACGGCGCCGGTGCGGCTGGCCGCCCTGGCCGCCTTGGGGCGATGGGGGGATCCCGCCGCCGTGGAAGCCCTGGAAGCCTTCCACCGGGATCGGGAGCGACCAGACGCCGAGCGGGCGGCGGCCTTTCGGGCCCTCAAGCGGGCCCAGCGAGGGGCAAAGCGCCGGTCAAATCCCCCCGCCAGCAGCGCCGGTCCCTAGGCCCTGGCGCCCAAGGGACCGGGGGCGGGGTAACCCGAGGCCTTTGCTAGAGCCGGGGGTTGACGCTTCAAGAACACCAGCAGTCCCGGATCCATGTTGTAGACCCGACAGCCGTAGATCAGCTTGTAGCCCAACGGCGCTTCCCGGTACCACAGACTCCGACATTGCAGGGATAGCCAGCCCGTTTGCTGGCGGAGGTCCATGGACAGCCACAGCTCAAAGGGGGTGTAGAGGTCGAAGAAGGCCTCACTTTCAAAGCAAAGGCCAGTCACGCTGGCGTCTAGCAACCGTCCAAGGGGCCGTCCCCTGGGGTTTTCAAAGACTTCCGGGCCATCGACGAGGGTATAGCGGGTGCTGGAACGCCGCTCCCTGGTTGGGAACGCCGCCAAGTCCGAAATGCCATGGGGCGTTCCCTTGGCTATGGCGGCGGCAACAGCAGGCTGTATCGAGGGGGAATCGTTGCCCACAGTGTTGATCCTTAGGGGAGATTGTTCATATTTTGTATAAACTTTATTGGCAAAATTTTATACAAAACTTGTATGGTTTCCAGGGTACCCCAATTTGCTTCATTTCACAAATGGGTAAATCCCCCATCGGTATCTTTCCTAAGAATGTGCGATGGGCTGCGCTTTATCAACCATTTATTGGAGGTCATGGCCGTGAAACTGCTCTATTCCCCCACCTCGCCCTACGCCCGCAAGGTGCGGTTGACCGCTTTGGAAAAGGGCGTGGGCGAACGCCTGGAACTGGTGGTTTGCAATCCCTTTGAAAACGGCTCCACCCTCGCAGCTGCCAATCCCCTCAACAAGGTACCCGCCTTGATCCTCGACGACGGCGTGCTCTACGACAGTCGGGTGATCTGTGAGTACTTGGACAGTCTGACCCCCGAGCCCCGGCTGATCCCAGAGCTTGGGGCACAGCGCTGGAGTGTATTGTGCCGTCAAGCCCTGGCCGATGGCGTCACCGACGCCGCCTTTGCCGTGGTGATGGAAGGCCGCCGCCCGGCGGCCGAGCAGTCGACCCCCTGGATCGAGCGCTGGATGGCGAATTTGCACCGGGGGCTCAAACACCTAGAGGGCGAGGTGGAGGCCTTTGCCAAGGCACCGACCTTGGACCAATTGGCCGTGGCCTCGGCCTTGAGCTACTTGGATTTGCGCTTTGCCCACCTGTCCTGGCGGGACAGCTATCCCCGTTTGGGGCACTGGCTCGACGCCTTTGCCGAGCGGCCCAGTATGGCGGCTACCCGTTTGGGCTGAGGGTGCCCTGCCGCCCTGTGAGTTGCGAAACCTTCGCGGATGGGGAGCCTTTCTGGCGAGGGCGGGGAAGAAGGGTCAGCGGGGGCGATGGAGCGGGGATCGACGGGTCGTTGGGGCCCGAGTCCCCCTAGGGGCCTCAGTAGGGGGGGCATACCCGGTTACGCCCATTCTGCAAGGCACCGGCGTTGGCCAGCCGTTGGGGCCTCAGTAGGGGCATACCCGGTTACGCCCCCCCCGCTTGGCGGCGTAGAGGGCCTGGTCGGCGCTCTCCACCAAATCGGCGGCGCTTTCGATGTTGGCTCCGGGGAACATGGCAATGCCGATGCTCACCGTAGCGGCGATATGCTGGCCCTCGTGTTCAAAGGGGTCTCTGGCCACGGTTTCCCGCAGTCGCTCCGCCAGGCGGCGAAACGAATCCCAGGCCAGGTCTCGGCTCAATAGGGCGAATTCCTCGCCGCCGTAGCGGGCAAAGACGTCCCGGGGCCGCAGACTCTGGCGCATCCGCTCGTGGAAGCCCCGCAGCACGGCGTCCCCGGCCCGGTGGCCATAGGTATCGTTGATGCGTTTGAAGTGGTCGATATCGAGGAGCGCCAGGGACAAGGTGCTGCTCTGGCGCCGGGCAGCGGTAAATTCCGCCTGGAGCTGGTGGTCGAAATAGCGCTTGTTGTAGGCCCCCGTGAGGCCGTCCCTCAGGGCAGCTTCGAACATCCGCCGCTGGAAATCTTCCTCCAGGGCGTCGTGGTAGGCGAACTTGAGGACGGTCAAAGAGCCCACGGCGATTTTGTCGCCGTCTTTGAGGGGACGAGGGGTGGTGACCCGCTGGCCGTTGATGTAAGTGCCGTTGGCGCTGGTGAGGTCTTCGATGAATAAGTCGCCCTCAGAGCGCACCAACCGGGCGTGGCGCCGGGACACGGCGACGTCGTTGATGGGAAAGTCCGCCTCGGAAGCCCGACCCACCACCACGGCGTCTTGCTCGATGCGGTGCATCTTGCCAATCTCCGGGCCGGAAATGACGATGAGGTAGGGCCAATCCCGGTCGCCTTGCTGGGCATTGACCCTGGAGCGGACCTTCTCCACCAAGCCCAGCTCCAAGGTCATGGTGGGCTCTAGGGGCGGACCAAAGTCGGAGCTCTTGTTCAAATCGTCGTCGGGGTCGTTGGCCATCATGGCTCAGAATTCCGCGTTGCCCGGGGTGCGGGGGAAGGGGATGACGTCGCGCACATTGGCCATTCCCGTAATGTAACTCAAGGTGCGCTCAAACCCCAACCCAAAGCCCGAGTGGGGCACAGTGCCGTAGCGGCGCAAATCGAGATACCAGCGATAGAGGGCTTTGTCCATGCCGTAGTCGTCCAGGCGTCGTTCTAAAACGTCGAGGCGCTCTTCGCGCTGACTGCCGCCGATGATCTCGCCAATGCCCGGGGCGAGGACGTCTAGGGCGGCAACCGTGCGCTGGTCGTCGTTGAGCCGCATGTAAAAGCTCTTGATGATGGCTGGGTAGTTGGCGATGACTACCGGTCCCTTGACGTGCTCTTCGGCCAAATAGCGCTCGTGTTCCGACTGTAGATCCATGCCCCAGGCGACGGGAAACTCAAAGGCCTTGGGGGCCCGTTCGAGGATGGCGATGGCGTCGCCATAGTCTAGCCATTCAAAGGGACGGTTGACCACGTTCTCCAGGCGTTCGATACAGGTCCGGTCGATGTGCTTGGCGAAAAAGGCCATGTCGTCGCCCCGGGTGTCCAGCACAGCTTTGAACACCGCCTTGAGCAACGCCTCCGCAAGGGCGGCCAGATCTTCGAGGTCGGCAAAGGCAATTTCGGGTTCAACCATCCAAAACTCCGCCAGATGACGGCTGGTGTTGGAATTCTCCGCCCGGAAAGTGGGGCCAAAGGTGTAGACCTTGGAAAGGGCTAGGCAGTAGCTCTCCACGTTGAGTTGGCCCGAGACGGTGAGGAAGGTCTCGCGGCCAAAGAAATCCCCAGCAAAGTCGACGCCGCCATCCCTGCGGCGCGGCGGGTTTAAGAGGTCCAAGGTGGAGACCCGAAACAGCTCGCCGGCCCCCTCGCAGTCGGAGCCGGTGATAATGGGGGTGTTGACCCAGAAAAAGCCCTGGTCGTGGAGGAAGCCGTGGATGGCCTGGGCCAGGGCGTGGCGCACCCGGGCCACGGCGCCGATGCTGTTGGTGCGGGGTCTCAAGTGGGCGTGGGCCCGCAGGTGCTCAAAACTGTGACGCTTGGGGGCCATGGGGTAGGTGTCGGGGTTGTCCACCCAACCCACCACGGCAAGCTCAGATGCCACCAGCTCGACGGCCTGGTTTTGCCCAGGTGATGCCTGGAGATGGCCGCGGATCTCCACGCTACAACCGGCACTCAAGTGGAGGACCTGGTCTTGGTAGTTGGCAAGGCTCGATGGGGCCACCACCTGGAGGGCGTCGAAGCAAGAGCCGTCGTGGACGTTGACAAACGACATGCCGGCTTTGGAGTCTCGCCGGGTGCGCACCCAACCCCGCACGGTGACCGGGGTCTCCAAGGGGTAGGCGCCGCCCAGGAGGGCGCGGATGGGTTGGCTTGGGGAGGTCATGGGCAGCTGAGTCGACGCGAGGCCCTAGAGCCGTTCGCCGTACTTGTCGAAGTGGAGTGCCTTGGCCTGGCCGATCCAATCCTCGCGCCGCACCCGGCCGCGAAAGCGCAGCAATTCCGCTTCGAGGCGATTGACGTCGGCTTCGGTCAAGGTCGCCAGCTGGCGAAAGCTGCTGATGCCACGACTGTACAGCCAGCGGGCGAGGGTGGGGCCGACGCCGCGGATCGCCTGGAGGTCGTCGGTCTTGCCCTCGCCTTCCCCGGCAGACGGGGCCGCGTTGGGACCGTCGCCGGCGGTGTGGGCTGCCCCGGGGATCGGGGGGGACGCCTCCTGGGGTGGGGTCGGTTCCTCGGCGGCGGGCCCTGGGG
>JBHJHK010000335.1:0-2947 GCA_050330975.1 Candidatus Competibacterales bacterium
CCAGCAACCGGCGCCCGCCGGCAAACAGCGCCCACAGCAACACCTCGGCCGCCAAACCCACCCCGTACTTCCCCACACCCAAGGCGGCCAGGGCCGCCCCCACCCCCAATGCCAAAGTGACCCATAGGCCCCCACCCCCCGGGGCCAGGGGGGGGTGGGCATGGCCGCCCTGGATCTCTTGGAGGACGGCTGCCCGGCCCAGTAGACCCTGGGGTCTGAGCACCAACACCACCGCCATGACGATAAACACCAGCACCAACTCCAGCTGCCACACCGCTATGCCCAGGACGCTGTACTGGGCGTTGGCCACGGCGAACACCTTGATTGACGAGATCAACAGCGCCGCCAAGTAGGCGCCCCCCAAGGACCCCATGCCGCCCACCACGGTGACCACAAAGGCCTCGACGATGATGTTGAGGTCCATCCCCAAGTTGGCGTCTCCCTTGGGAAGCTGGATGGCACCCCCCAAGCCCGCTAGGGCGGCGCCGACGAACAGGGCACTGGTCATCAACAGCCGGCCGTTGACCCCCAGCGCCGCCACCATCTCCCGATCCTGGGTGGTGGCCCGGAGCAAGATTCCCCAACGGGTGCGGTGGAGGGCCAACCACAGCGCCAGCAACACCAAGGGCGCCAGAATGATGAGCAATAGGTCGTATTGGGGGATGGGTTGGCCCAGGAGGGTCACGGTGCCAGTGAAACCCGGGGCCCTAGGCCCCAGCAGATCTTGGGGACCCCAGATCCACAGGGCTGTGTCTTGAATCACCAAGACCACCCCAAAGGTGGCCAGTAGGGGAAACAACTCCGGGGAGCGGTAGATGGGGCGCAGGACCACCACCTCCATGACCACCCCCACTAGGCCCACCACCAATGCCGTGAGGGCGCCGGCCAGCCAAAATCCCCAGGCGCCGCCGCCGAGGGCGTTGATCAGGGTGTAGCCCAGGTAAGCCCCCAGGAGATAAAACGAGCCGTGGGCGAAGTTGACCACCCGGGTGACGCCAAACACCAAACTCAACCCCGCCGCCACTAAAAACAGCGCCGAAGCGCTGGCGAGACCGGTGAGGAATTGGGCGAGGACCAACGCCATGGCACGGACTCGAGGGGGGCTCAGTCGGGCCGCTTGGCCGCGACGTAATCATCGGGGGGCAGGTAGTCCTCACCGGGGGCATAGCGCCAATCCACCATGCGCGGCATTCCGTCCTCGACGGTCAAAGTGCCCACATAAGCCCCCAAGGTGGTCTGTTGATCCAGGGGACGCATGGTGATCTCGTCGTCGATGGGCGTGGCGATGGTCAAGCCCCGCAACGCCTCGGCCGTGGCCTCGGCCTCGGCGCTACCGGCTTTTTCCATGGCCGCCGCCAACAGCTTGAGGGCGGTGTAGCCCACCACCGACCCGAGCTTGGGGTAATCGTCGAAGGCTTGTCGATAGGCGTTGAGAAAGGCGTTGTGACGGGGCGTATCGATGGCGTACCAGGGGTAGCCCGTCACCGTCCAACCCTCGGGGGCTTCGGCCCCCAAGGGGTCGATCCACTCGGGTTCGCCGGACAACATCGACACCACCGTGCGGCCCTCAAACAGCCCCCGAAGCTCCCCCTCCCGGACAAAGCGGGTCAGATAGCCGCCGAAGGTGACGTTGAAAATGGCCTCGGGCTCCGCCTGGGCCAGGGCCTGGACCGCCGCGCCGGCGTCCAATTTGCCCAGGGCCGGCCACTGTTGGGCGACGATGGTGGCGTTGGGGTTGCGCGCCTGGAGCAGTTCGCTGAAGGCCGCCACCGCCGACTGGCCGTATTCGTAGTTGGGGGCGATGGTGACCCAGCGGGTGGCATCGCTGTTGGCTGCCACCTCGGCCAGGATGGCGGCTTGGACATAGGTCCCCGGGCGCAGGCGAAAGGTGTAGGGGTTGCCCTGCTCCCAGACGATGGCATCGGTCAAGGGTTCGGCGGCCAAGAACAACACCTGGCGTTGGTTGGCGAAATCCGCCACCGCCAACCCCACGTTGGACAGCAAGGTGCCGAATAGGATGTCCACCCCCACCCGGTTGACCAATTCGTTGGCGACGGTGACCGCCTCTGCCGGGCGGCCGCCGTCGTCCCGGGACACTACCTCGAGGGGCCGCCCCAGCACCCCACCATTGGCGTTGATCTCATGGAGGGCCAACTGCCAGCCCCGGCGATAGGGGTGGGTAAAGGCGGCGAATTGGGTGTAGCTGTTGAGGTCGCCGCGGACGATGGCCTCTTGGGCCGCGGCCGTGGCTGCCAAGCCGACGAGGCCCAGCAGACAGCGAAGGAGGGAGGGGGGCATGGGTAACTCCTTGGGGATCCATGGGGCGCGGGACCCAACGGGCCGTTGGATCTGGGCAACTGAGCCCGAGGTGAGGGGGTCCAGTGTAGTCCAGCTCATCACCTGAGCCCAAGGGCTATCGATGGGACCCCCGGCAAGCCATTTAACGATGATTGACATTCTATTACCCAAAGGCTAAAACCCCTGCGTCTCATGCGGCTAGACTGGCCGCCTTGGGAATGCCCCCCTGGGGCTCGCTGTGAGTCGTTGAGGAAACCCATGAGGAAGGTCTTTATGCATCGAACGACACCGTGTGCCACAATGGCCATCACCGATCTGATGGACGCCATGAAACCCCTGATTCAGCGGGAATATCAGGCGACGTCGGCCATTCTCAACCCCGCCAGCTGGGCCGACTACTACCTCTTTGGGGTTCTCTCCCAACAACCCCCCCTCCGCGACCTGGCCCTGGCTCTCGAGGCCCACAATCCCAAGCTGCGCCAGCTGACCGTCTGACAGTGTCCCCTTGAGGGGGCGAGAGGGTTGGGGATGGTCTATCTTGCTTTGGGGTGTTACTGGGTTTTCGCCGTAGCAAAGGAGCTATCGTCAACGACATGAACGCCGATCCGTCGTCCCCTCCCGTCGATCTCCAGCGCACTGCCGACATCGC
>JBHJHK010000336.1:0-3896 GCA_050330975.1 Candidatus Competibacterales bacterium
GGCAGTGCACGCCCAGAAGCTGCTCCATCGGGATCTCAAACCCGACAATGTGTTGGTGCGACGCGATAAAGATGGCGTGTGGGATTGTCGGATTATCGACTTTGGCCTGGCGTTGAACCAGGGGAGTCTGGCGCATCGGTCGCGGGGTCAGACGATCTTGGGCCATTCCATCGCGGGCACCATCGACTACGCGGCACCGGAGCAGTTGGGCCGGTTGCCGGGGGTGAGCGTTGGGCCCCACTCGGATCTCTTTGGGTTTGGGGCGTTGTGTTGCTATGCCTTGACAAGCACACCCAATCCCGGGCGCTTGGACTGGCCCCAGAGCGATGCGCCAGAGGATTTGATGAACCTCTTGGACTCTTGTCGTGCCCAGGACGTCAAGCGACGACCAGCGAGTTTTGCCGAGGTGGTGAAGCAGTTGCGAGCCATCGCCGGTGGGTCGGACTCTCGTCGCGCCCGGGATGTTCAGCGATGGCCAACGAGTTTTGCCTAGGTGGTGAAGCAGTTGCGGGCCATCGCCAGTGGGAGGGTACTCGCCGAGGAGCTAGCCCCACGACCGACGCTGATCGCGTCAACACCCCAGGCAGCGTCTGAACCGCCTCGGGTCAAGTCTTCCCCACCGCCTCGGCCTGTGGTGGCGATGCCCGACGCCGAGGACCACATCGATAGCTGGTCGCCAGCGCGGGTGCAGGAACGCCAGGTTCAGGCGGCGCAGGCGTTGGGGTTTGAGGCAGTGACGTTTCGGGATGGGCCGGAGGGCCCGTTGCTGGCGGTCATTCCGCCGGGGACGTTTACCATGGGTTCGAAGCAGGATAGCGATGACAATCCCCCTCATCTCATGCGAATTAGCCGTGCGTTTGGGGTTGGGGTGTATGCGGTAACGTTTGCTGATTACGACCGTTACTGCGAGGCGACGGGTCGTGAGAAGCCCGATGACCGGGGCTGGAGCCGGGGTGATCGACCAGTGATTAAGGTGTCGTGGGAGGATGCCCAGGGGTACGCGGGTTGGCTGAGGGAGCGGACGGGTTATGGCTATCGGCTGCTGTCAGAGGCGGAGTGGGAGTATGCGTGCCGGGCGGGGACGCGGACGGCGTATTGGTGGGGTGATGGAATCACGACGGACCAGGCGAACTACGCTAGAAAAATCGAAAAGATAGTTCTTGTTCATCACTTTGCCCCTAATCCCTGGGGTCTCTATCAGGTGCATGGCAACGTCTGGGAGTGGGTAGCGGATGCTTATAAGAAGAACATAGCCGGTGCCAATGGCTTGCAGGTTGACCCTATATATGAAGGCGAGCGCGGTGCCGTTCGCGTCGTCCGAGGCGGCGGCTGGAACAGCAGTGCGGGCACCCTGCGCTCGTCGTACCGCCTCAGCGCTCGCCCCGACCGCCGCGACGGCGACCTCGGCCTGCGCCTTGCCAGGACGTTTTAGCTTTTGCCTTTTAGCCTTTTTACCCTTTGCTGCGCTGTTTTAGGCCGCCGAAGGCGGCCTCGAATGGGGTTGCCAATATTATCCACTGGTATCACACCCTCAACGAGATATTGGCGGCCGTTGAGCGCTTCCCCAAGCACGTCCACCTTACCCTGGCAAACCCCATGGCGAACAACGCCCTCGATATTCTCGATGGCATCATCCAGGCGATCTACCGCCCCAAGGAGCCACTGGACGCCTTGAGTCAGATCAACCTCAACCTGGAGCGGCTGCGGGTCTTGCTGCGCCTGGTCCATGAGTGGCGCTACCTCCCTACCGCCCAATACGAACACCTCGCCCGCCAGCTAGAGGAGGCGGGGCGCATGGTGGGGGGCTGGCAACGGTCCCTCTCCCTGTGACGTGAAGCGCCATGGCTACCTGTTTGAGCAAGTTACGGCCTTTGGGGCGTTGCTGAGAGCCTTCCATCGCGCCCGCCGCGGCTGTGGTTGGAACGGCCAGGCCATGGCTTTCTTCGTCGACCTCGAACCAGCCCTGTTGCAAATCTTGGCGCGCAAGATCAAGGATGAGCGGTTCCTCGGGTTACTCAAGGGCATCATGGCGGCGTCACCCTGTCCCCACCGGGGGTTGCCCATTGGTAACTTGATCAGTCAATTTTTGGCCAATGTCTATCTGGACGCCTTCGATCACTGGGTTAAGGAGCAGCTGGGTTGTCGGGGCTATCTGCGGTTTATAGACGATTTTGTGTTGTTGGGTGCATCGTCCAAGGCGCTGCGGGAGACCCTGAGTGCCGTTGAGGCGCATTTGCAGCAAACCCGTCGCTTTGACCCTCAAGGCCGAGGCCATTCATCTCCAGCGCAGCCTCCATGGCCTCACCTTCCTGGGGCATCGGATTTTCCCTCGCTTTATCCGGGTTCATCCCGAGAATTGGCGGCGCAGTCGCCGCCGCGAGCGTCGGCAAGTGCGCCGCTGGCAGCGGGGGGCGTTGAGTGATGAACAATTGTCCCACGTGTTGGCCAGTCTCTATGGCCATCGCCACTAATAACTAGCGCCACAGTACTCTAGTGTTCGCGTCCATCCCCAAAGAAGATAAACCCCACTCAGAGGTTAAAAAAACTCGTTCACAGTGACAAAGGACATGCATCATGAGCACGGTTCATTCTCAGACAACAAAACCCAGTCTCCCGGAAACGCCGCCGGGAGGAGCCCAGATGATGCCCGCTCCCAGGCCCACTACCCGCTTCCAATAACAACTCATCCCGACAACACCACCTCCCCAGCCCACCGCCCCGGAGGCGTCTGGAACGAACAGCGACTTCGCCCAACGAGCCCAAGCCCTCATCGAAGCCAGCACCAACAGTTTTTTGGGAACCGGATTTTTTCAGGGCCTCGATAGCGACGAGCTGGCGCAAAAGCTCAAACAAGCCGCTCCGGCAAAACCCTTCTCTTTCTCAACGGGATTCCAACGACATGTCACTTGAACTGGAAAACTCCCCCTCTCCCAGGGGAAAGCCCTTGGCGTGGGCGGCTCTTGTCCTGATGGCTTTCCATCTTGTGGGGCTGGGCACCCCACTCGATGGCGCATCCAGAGCCACGGTCCGCGCCGCCGGAGCCACGCCGCCTGGATCGGCCCCAGCGATGCCGCCACCGCGCTTTCCGGGTTTAAAACTGCTCACCGGCCATAGCCCCCACTCGGTCACCGCCGTCGACCTCAACGGCGACGGCCACCTCGACCTCGTCACCGTCAACGAAGACGACCTCACCATCAGGCTGGGCCGAGGAGGGGTCCGCTTCGGCGACCAGCGTTCTTTAACCATGGGCGATCAACCCCGATCCCTCGCCATCGCCGATTTCAATGGCGATGGCCACCTCGACCTCGCCACCGCCAATGCTGACTCCCATGACATCAGTGTGCGCCTGGGACAAGGCGACGGCCACTTTGCAACCCACCATCGCGTTGAGTTAGGGCAGCGCCCCCTATCGATCACCGCCGCCGACCTCGACGGCGATGGCATCGTCGACCTCGCCACCGCCAATTTTGACGCCGATGGCGTGAGGGTACTCACAGGACGGGGGGATGGCAGTTTTGAACCCCACGAGCTTTTGAGGGTAGGCTCTGAACCCCTATTCGTGACCCATGCTGACCTCGACGGCGATGGCCACCTGGATCTCGTCGTCGCCAATCAAGATTCCAATGATGTGAGCGTGCTCTTGGGCCGGGGCAACGGCGCTTTCGCCCCCCAGAAGCGTTTCGATATGGGCCATTCCCCCAGCGCCGTGGTGGCTGCCGACCTCGACGGCGACGGCTACCCCGACATCGCGACAGCCAGTTACAGATCCCGCGACCTGAGTGTACGCTTGGGCCGGGGCGATGGCGGCTTTGGACCTCAGCACCGCTTCGAAGCGGGCGTCAATCCCAACTCCCTCGTCGCCGCTGACCTCGACGACGATGGCCACCTCGACCTCG
>JBHJHK010000337.1:0-22166 GCA_050330975.1 Candidatus Competibacterales bacterium
GAAACGCTTGGGGCGGTGGAGGGCATTGGCATCCACCCCCCCGGTGAGCACTTTGCCCGACGACGGCCCCACGGTGTTGTAGGCCCGGGCCAGGCGGGTGATGGAATCCAACAAAATCACCACGTCGCGCTTGTGCTCCACTAGCCGCTTGGCCTTTTCGATCACCATCTCCGCCACCTGGACGTGGCGGGTGGCGGGTTCGTCGAAGGTGGAAGCCCCCACCTCACCCCGCACCGAGCGCTGCATTTCCGTCACTTCCTCGGGGCGCTCGTAGATGAGCAGCTCGATGAGGTAACACTCCTCGTGGTTGGCGGCGATGCTCTGGGCGATGTTCTGCAGCATCATGGTCTTGCCCGCCTTGGGGGGCGAGACGATCAAACTGCGCTGACCCTTGCCGATGGGGGCCACCAGGTCGATGACCCGGGCGGTGATGTCCTCGGTGCTGCCATTGCCCCGCTCTAGAGTCAATCGAGAGGTGGCGTGGAGGGGAGTCAGGTTTTCGAACAACACCTTGGTTTTGGCGTTTTCCGGCGGTTCGAAATTGATGTGGCTGACTTTGAGCAGGGCAAAATAGCGCTCCCCGTCTTTGGGGGGGCGAATCTTGCCGCTGACGGTGTCGCCAGTGCGCAGGTTGAAACGGCGGATTTGACTGGGGGAGACGTAGATATCGTCGGGCCCCGCCAGGTATGAGCTATCCGCCGAGCGCAGGAAACCGAATCCGTCTTGGAGAATTTCCAGGACGCCGTCGCCGTAGATATCCTCGCCGCTTTTGGCATGGGCTTTGAGAATGGCGAAGATGACGTCTTGTTTGCGCGATCGGGCCATGCCCTCGAGCTTGAGCTCTTGGGCGGTGTGCAAAAGCTCAGCGGCGGGCTTTTTCTTGAGCTCGGTCAGGTTCATGCAGGCAACATTGGTCAACCAGATGGACGCCGGAGACGATCCCGGCGCAGAGGGAGATAGGGGTGTGGTAGGACTTGGATGGGGTCTTCACTGGGGCCATGGCGACGATGACGCGGGGGCTGAATCACGACAGAACGGGCGGGCTGGAACACCGGGCGTCCATGGCCAAAGCGGCCGCCCGTTGCCACCTCTACAGATAGCTGTCGACAAAGGCGGCGAGTTGCGAGCGGGACATGGCCCCTTGGCGGGTATCGACCACCTGGCCGCCGCGGAACAAAATCAAGGTGGGTATGGCCCGTATGTTATAGCGGCTGGCGGTGGTCGGACAATCGTCGATGTTCACCTTGGCGATTTTGAGGCGGTCTTGGTACTCGCCGGCCAAGTCTTGGAGGATGGGGGCGATGACTTTACACGGCCCACACCACTCCGCCCAGTAGTCGACTAGCACCGGGCGATCGGCATTGAGCACTTCGTCCTCGAAGGTCTCATCAGTCGCTTGAACGATGGCCTGAGTCACGGTAAAAACTCCAATTGAGGGTTGGATGGTGGGGGATCGCGCAGTGAATCACGGCGACCTTGCAGGAGCGAACGGTTTTGGTGAGACCATCACTGGCGGCCCCAGAAGATGGGGGGACGACCGCGGGATTGGTTGCTCGTGGGGGTAGAGATAAGGACCCCACCGACGTCGTGGTGTGCAGTGGTCCGGACCGATCCGAAGCGGGTTAGTCTGGGTTAGTGTAGTATACCCGACGACAATGACCCTCATTTCAGCCCAAATGGCGCCCAATTGCAAGACCCCAGCACCTGCAGGGGTTAGCCAAACCGCTTCCTTCGCCGCGAACTATGCAACGAGATCATCTCACCGATATCGACTTCACCACCTTGCCCCTGACACCGGCCCTCCACGAGGGCTTACATGACGGCGGCTTTCGCTATTGCACACCCATTCAAGCCGCCACCTTGCCGTTGACCCTCAAGGGCTTTGATATCGCCGGTCAAGCCCAAACCGGCACGGGCAAGACGGCGGCCTTTCTCCTGGCCACCCTCCACCACCTCATGGAGACCCCCGTGGAGGAGGGCAAGGCGGGCCCCTGGGCGTTGATCCTCGCCCCCACCCGGGAACTGGCGGTGCAGATCCACAAAGACGCCGAATTCCTCGGTCGCTACACCGGCCTCACCGCCGCCGCCGTCTACGGCGGCACGGGTTACGAGAGCCAGCGCCGCCAGTTGGAGGAGGGGGTAGACATCATCGTCGGCACGCCGGGGCGCATGATCGACTACTACAAGCAGCACGTCTTCAGCCTCGACAATATCGAAGTCGCCGTGGTGGACGAGGCCGACCGGATGTTCGACTTGGGGTTTATCTCCGATCTGCGCTACTTGCTGCGGCGCATGCCCGAGCCCGACCAGCGACTCAACCTGTTGTTCTCGGCGACCTTGTCCCCCCGGGTCATGGAGCTGGCCTACGAACACATGAACGACCCCCGGGTGGTGAAAATCGACCCGGGGCAGGTCACCGCCGACAAAGTCTCCCAGCTCCTCTACCACGTGCGCTCCGAGGACAAAGTTCCTTTGTTAGTGGGGCTTCTCCAGGAGAAGGCTCCCACCCGCACCTTGGTGTTTGTCAACACCAAGCGCGGGGCGGAGAGCGTGGCGAGCTATTTGTTGGGCAACGACTTCGACACCGGGGTTTTGTCGGGGGATATCCCCCAAAACAAGCGCCAAAAGCTGTTGGAGCAATTCCAGCAGGGGGAACTGCCCATTTTGGTGGCCACCGATGTGGCGGCCCGGGGACTCCACATCCCCGAGGTCAGCCATGTGATCAACTTCGACTTGCCCCAGGACGCCGAAGACTACGTCCATCGCATCGGGCGCACGGCCCGCATCGGCGCCCGGGGAGACGCCATCAGCTTTGCCTGCGAGGAGTACGTCTATTCGCTGCCCGACATCGAGGGTTACATCGAGCAAAAGATCCCCGTGGCGGAGCTGCGGGACGATCTACTGGTGTCCGTCAAGCCACCGCGCCCCATGGAACGCCGCCCCCGGGGGGGACGCACCGGGGGAGGAGGTCGCTCCCGGCCTCGCCCTCGGTCCCGCAACTCCACGGCCTGAGGGCCAACCCCCTCAAAGACCTCAGGTTCCCTCGGAGGGCGTCGACGGTTGAGGTTCCCCCGGGGTTGCCGAGGCAGCTCCAGGGACGGGGGGCAAGCGCATCTCCAGGGCGGCCACCTGGCGTTCGAGCTCCTCTAGCCGACTGCGGGTGCGGGCCAACACCGCCTGTTGGACGTCAAATTCCTCCCGGGTCACGATGTCCAGACGGGCAAAGGCCGTCTGGAGACCCGCCCGGACGTTTTTCTCCATATCCGTTTGGAGCTGGCGCACCCCCGGGGGCACGGCCTCCATAAAGCGCCGGGTGATTTCGTCGATGGTCTTGGGGTCAATGGCCATGGGGCCTCCTTTTGTATCAGCAATGGAATTGGACAAAACTCGCGTTGGATCGCGCGTAGGGCGCGCCGGATCCCCACCCCCCCGAGGGCTTGGGATGGCTTGGGGATGAAGGCCTGCTCCACGCCCTAGGGCGCACTAAAATAATGCATCGCACTAAAACGGTGCGCACTGCAGCCCCTCCTCCATAGCCCCATTCCCCGGGGCTATTCCCCCTCGGGGGCTTATCTTCCCCTCCAAAGCCATGGCACGGGGCGTGCTTAGCAAACGCCGTTATCGTTGGGCGCGGGTTGCGACGGACGACGGGTATTGTCCGGCCTCAACCCTTACCTGTATCCAACCTCCGATGCACCGCAAGCCACAGGAGTATCGCAGCGATGAAAATGATCACGGCGATCATCAAACCCTTCAAACTCGACGACGTCCGCGAGGCGCTGTCGGAGATCGGCGTCCAGGGGGTGACGGTCACCGAAGTCAAGGGCTTTGGTCGCCAGCGGGGACACACTGAACTCTATCGCGGCGCAGAGTACGTGGTGGATTTCCTACCCAAAGTCAAGCTTGAAGTCGCCGTGGACGACAACCTGGTGGATCAGGTGATCGAGATTGTGGCCAAGGCCGCCAACACCGGCAAGATCGGCGATGGCAAGATTTTCGTCTTTGCCCTCGAGCAGGCCATCCGCATCCGCACCGGGGAGACCGGGGCCGCCGCCCTGTAGCCCCACCAGCGCTCAGCGACGCCCTTTGCTGTTTCAACGCCAATCCCCCTTTGCATCACGCGAGGTAATTTCAACGTGGAATCTGCAGCAGTTCAACTGGCCTACGCCCTCGACACGTTTTACTTTTTGGTCATGGGCGCCTTTGTCATGTACATGGCGGCGGGTTTTGCCATGCTGGAAGCGGGCATGGTGAGGGCCAAGAACACCACCGAAATTTTGCTCAAAAATGTGTCGTTGTTCGCCGTTGCCTGCATCATGTACATGCTGGTGGGCTACCTACTCATGTACCCCGGCGACAACGTCATCAACGCCTTCTTGCCCCAATTCAACTTCCTGCTGGACGGCGCCGACAACGATCTGCAAACGGTGGTCGACAGCGATGGCGATGTTTACTATTCCAACCTTTCTGACTTCTTTTTTCAGGTGGTGTTCGTGGCCACGGCCATGTCCATCATCTCCGGGGCCGTGGCCGAGCGCATGCGTCTTTGGTCGTTCTTGACCTTTGCCGTGTTCTTCACCGGCTTTATCTACCCCATCCAGGGCTACTGGAACTGGGGGGGTGGCCTGTTGACCGGCGATGACTTTGGCATCGGTTACGTGGACTTTGCCGGCTCTGGCACGGTGCACCTGTGCGGCGCCGTGGGCGCCTTGGCCGGGGTACTGCTACTGGGGCCCCGGGCGGGCAAGTACGGCAAGAACGGGGAGATCAACCCCATGCCCGGGGCCAATCTGCCCTTGGCCACCCTGGGGACTTTTATCCTCTGGTTTGGCTGGTTTGGCTTTAACGGTGGCTCCGAGCTCAAGGTGTCCAACGTCGAGGAGGCCAACGCCGTGGCCCGGGTGTTTGTCAACACCAACATCGCCGCCTGTGGCGGCATATTGGCCGCTTTGATCACCGCCCGGCTGTTGTTTGGCAAGTCCGACCTCACCATGGCCCTCAACGGCTGTTTGGCGGGTCTTGTGGCCATCACCGCCCAACCCCTCGACCCCACCCCGGGCTGGGCCACCATTGTGGGGGCCATCGGCGGCGTCATCGTAGTACTGTCCATCGTCACCCTGGACAAGCTGCGCATCGACGACCCCGTGGGGGCCATTTCCGTCCACGGCACCGCGGGTATCTGGGGCGTTATGATCGTCCCCGTGTCCACGGAAAGCGCCACTTACATGGGCCAGCTCATCGGCCTCGGGGCCATCTTTGGCTTCACCTTTGTGGCGAGTTTGATCATCTGGGGTATCATCAAGCTCATTGTGGGCTTGCGAATTTCCCAGGAAGAGGAGTACGAAGGCATCGACTTGGCCGAGTGCGGCATGGAAGCCTACCCGGAGTTCGTCTCCCCCAAGGCCTAGGGACACTGGCCAGTCTCCCGCGCCCCCACGACGCCCACCCCGGGCGCCATGGGGGGCAATGCCGTTCATCCAGCGAGCCAAAACCGCAGAGTTCATGACGCCATTCCTCACCCTCTACACCGGGGTGCTATATTGAAGTAGCTACCCTTGTCCTCTATTTGCCTGCCTGGGAGGCATCGCTATGAAACTCATCACCGCCATAATAAAACCCTTTAAACTCGACGATGTCCGCGAGGCTCTGTCCGAAGCTGGCATCCAGGGCATGACCGTCACCGAAGTCAAGGGCTTTGGCCGACAAAAGGGCCACACCGAGCTCTATCGCGGCACGGAATACGTAGTGGATTTTCTCCCCAAGGTCAAGCTGGAGGTCGCCGTGGACGACAGTGCCGTAGACCAAGTGGTAGAGGCCATCACCAAGGGCGCCAACACCGGCAAAATCGGCGATGGCAAGGTGTTTATCACCCAGCTCGAGAGCGCCATTCGCATCCGCACCGGCGAGACGGGACCCCAAGCCCTGTAGACCCCGCCCCAAAGCCCCCGCCGCCCCTAGTCTCGACCGCCGGCGGCGTGGGGGGGCTCGGTCAACTCCACGGGGTGACTGTGGACGGTGTCGAGCAACGCCTTGAGGTCGAAACCGCTCTTGAGGTGGAGATCCCGCTGGGGGAAGGGAACTTTCACCCCGTATTTGCGCAGCGCCGTCTCGATTTCCCAGAGATAGGCCGCCTGGACGGCCCCCGGGCGCTTCACCGCCCGGTGGGTCAGCCACACCACCAGCTCAAATTCCAAGCAACTGTCGCCAAAGCCCACCAACCACACACCGGGGTTCTTGCCCGGGATGCCCGTGAGGGTGTGGGGCACCTTCTCCGCAGCCTCGAGGCCCGCTTGGCGCACCAGCTCCTTGTCGCTGCCATAGGCCACCTTGAAGGGCAAATGGATGCGGCGATAGTTTTCTATCAACGTCCAATTTATCACCTTATTGTTCATAAGCTCCGAGTTGGGCACCACGATGTCGACGTTGTCGTTGGTGTTGATCACGGTGCTGCGGACGTTGATTTCCCGCACTTCCCCCTCAATCCCCGAGGCCAGTTCGACGAAATCCCCCACCTTGAGGGTGCGCTCGAACAACAAAATCAACCCGGAAATAAAATTGTTCACCACCGACTGGAGGCCAAAGCCGATGCCGATGGCCAGCGCCCCGGCCACCAGGGCGAAGTTGGTGAAGTCCACCCCCACCGATGACAACCCCACCATGAAGCCCACCACGATGATCACGTAGTGGGACAGTCGGCCGACGGTGTAGTAGGCCGAGACGTTGAGTTCATCCCCCCGCTCACCCAACTGCTGGAGGGCTCGCCGCAACCAATAGGAAACCCACCACGCCAGGGTGATGATCAAGACGATCCGCAACAGCCCCAGGGCGGTCACCGGGGTTTCCCCCAGGCGAAACAGACTGGAGGTGGCCCCCTCCTCGGCCAGCTGCCACAGCTCCCCCAAGATTTGTTGGCCCCGGGCCAACCAATCCCTAAATCGCCCCTCCTTGGCCAGCAACTGGGCCTCTACCAACTCGAACACCAGCCGAGTCGAACCCATGGTCTCTTCCAGGCGCTGGATGGCCACTAGGGTCTCCTGGGCCAGTGAAAAGCGATCTTGGTTGATCAATTTGATAAAAGCGGGAGTATCGCTCTCCTCTAAGACGGCGGTGGAGACCGCCTCGCCGGTGCGCCCCCGCTCCCGTTCGCTATCGCTGGCCCACATGGCCGCGGTTTGAGCCAAGCCCTGGAGTCGATCCCGTCCCTGGGCCAGGCGCTGGCGCAGGACGTCGGTGTCCACGGGGCGCTCCAACAGCAACCGCAGCAGCTCCACCTCGGCGACCAGGCGGGCGACGTCCAGCCGCGCCGCGGCCTCGGCCACCGCGGCGCGGATCACCCGCTGGCGGCGATAGCGGGCCGTGGCCCGCTCCTCGGGGCTGTCGGCCACGGCGCTCAGGGCGGCGGCCTGCTCCTCGATGGAGCGATCGCGGGCCAGCTCCAGGGCTTCCTGGGCCGCCGCCAAGCGCCCCTGGCGATCGGTCAAATCCGCCGCCGACACCGCCAAGCGCTCGCGGGCCGCGTCGAGTTCCGCCACCAGCTGGGCCACCCGCACCGCGTCGGCCCGCAGCGCCGCCCGCCGGGTGCGCAACCGCTCCTCGGCCACCCCCAACTCCAAGCGCTTGGCCATGATTTCCAACCCCTGGAGCAGGCGCTCCACGGCGCTGGGGGGCAACAGCAAGTAGGCCGCCAAGGTGGTGTCGATGCTGCGCTGGACCGCTTTGATGGCCTGGTCGATGTCAGTGACGTCGTCTCGCTCTTGGGCCTGCTGCTCTCGGACGTCCTCCAGCTGGCGGTAAACCGCCAACAGCTCATCGAGGTCATAGGCTTCGGCGAACACCCTGGGCGCCGGCGGATTGGGGCTCTCCTGGGCCCGGGCGATGGGCAATGCCTGGAGGTTGGCGCGGATCAACGAAAGCAGGGGCTCGGCGGCTTCGCGGACGGCGGGGGACAGCTCGGCCTCCAATTGCTCGAGGCGTTCTAGAACCGGGGGAATCTTGGCCTCCAACGCCCCGGGCTCCCCCTCGAAATAGCGCCACCAGTTGGCCTCGAGATCGTTGGGCTCGGGGAGGCGAACGGGCTCTTGGGACTCTTGGGAGGGCGTGGTGGGGAACAGCCCCTCCACCCCGGGAAGACGCACCGCCACGGCTAGGTCGGCCCCGGACATCAGTGCGACGAACAACAACCAACAGACGACAAAGGGAGCCATGGCGGGTTCCAAGGGCGATCGATGGAGAGCGACGGGCGACGGGGTCGTGGCAACGGCGGGCGCCGGTGGTATCGGCCCCACGGAAGCGACCCGGCGAATCGGCGACTTGGGTTTACACTATATTTTAGCTATTTTAGCGGCGAATAACCGCGCCCCTGAGATGACGAGACTTTCACTGTGGATGCCCTCCCCCCTCTGCCTTCGCCCCTGGTGACCCAACTGCAACGGGCGCGGCGGTTCGCCGCCCTCACCGGGGCCGGCATTTCCGCCGAAAGCGGCGTGCCCACCTTTCGCGCCGCCCAAACTGGCCTTTGGGCCCGCTACCGGCCCGAAGAGCTGGCCACCCCCGAGGCCTTTGATCGCGATCCGGCGCTGGTGTGGTCGTGGTACGCCTGGCGGCGGCAATTGGTGGCGGCGGCGACGCCCAACCCCGGCCATCGAGCCCTGGTGGACCTGGCAAACCATCGGCCCTTGACCTTGATCACCCAAAACGTCGATGACCTCCATCGCCGGGCCGGCAGCGAGGAGGTCGTCGAACTCCACGGCAATATCAACCGCTGTCGCTGCACCGCCACGGGGCGGGTGGTGGCCCCTTGGGACGAGGGAGAAACCGCCCCGCCCCCGAGTCCCTGGGGGGGGGTGTTGCGCCCCGATGTCGTGTGGTTTGGCGAGGCGCTGCCCGAGGCGGCCTTGGAGAAAGCCCTGCAAGCCGCCCTGGACTGCGAAGTCTTTCTCGTGGTCGGCACCTCGGCGTTGGTCTACCCCGCCGCGGCCCTGCCCTTGGCGGCCTTGGAAGTCGGGGCGATGGTGGTGGAAATCAACCCCGAGGCCACCCCCCTCAGCGATCGAGCCCACTTTAGCCTGCGGGGCGCGGCCGGCGAGCTCCTGCCCCAGGTGGTGGCGGCCTGTGTCGACGCCAGCTCCCAAGGGTAAATCCCCGCCATGGGTTTGCTTTTGCGACGAAAAATTCGATAGGATGCCAGATCAGGTCGTTTCGACCTCTAGGGCCTTGTCCCCCCCTCGCCACAGGTCGAGTCCAGAGTCCCTGGCGGTGGCTAAGCCTTTGGGGCTCGGCCCCACCCATCTGCCCGGCCACCATGCACTGTCCCTTCTGCGGCGAAGTCGAAACTCGGGTTATCGATTCGCGCTTGTCCCCCGCCGGCGACAAGGTGCGCCGCCGCCGGCGCTGCCCCCGCTGCGAAGCCCGCTTTACCACCTTTGAGGTGGCGGAACTCGCCATGCCCCACATCGTCAAGCGCGACGGCCGCCGGGAACCCTTTGACGAGGCCAAGCTGCGGGCGGGCATGATGCGGGCCCTGGAAAAGCGTCCCGTGGCCCTCGACGCCGTGGAGGCCGCCGTCCTCAGACTCAAAAACCGCCTGCGGGCCGGGGAACGGGAGCTGAGCAGCCAATCCCTGGGGGAGTGGGTCATGGAGGAGTTGCGCCGCCTCGACCCCGTGGCCTATGTGCGCTTTGCCTCGGTCTACCGGAGTTTTGAAGACTTGAACGCCTTTCGCGAGGAAGTGGACCGACTCCAGGCCGAAGCCCGCGGCCGCTGATCCGCCATGGCCGACCCCCGGGACTATCGCTTCATGGCCCTGGCTCTGCAGCTGGCGGGCCAGGGGCTCTATACCACCGATCCCAATCCCCGGGTGGGGTGTGTATTGGCCAAGGGCGACGCCGTGGTGGCCACGGGCTTTCACTGCCGCGCCGGCGCCCCCCACGCCGAGGTGTTGGCCCTGGAGGCAGCGGGGCCCGAGGCTCGGGGTTCCACGGCCTATGTGACCCTGGAGCCCTGCTGCCACGTCGGCCGTACCCCCCCCTGCACCAATGCCCTCATCGAGGCCGGGATCGTCCGGGTGGTGGCGGCCACCCGGGACCCCCACCTCCGCGTGGCGGGCAAGGGCTTCACCCAGTTGCGCCGCGCCGGGATCGCCGTGGAGGTGGGGGTGATGGCGGACGACGCCTTGGCCCTCAACCGGGGCTTTTTCCAGCGCCACATGGTGGGCCGGCCCTGGGTGCGCTGCAAAATGGCCATGAGCTTGGACGGTCGCACCGCCATGGCCTCCGGGGAGAGCCGCTGGATCACCGCCGGAGCCGCCCGGAACGACGTCCAGCACTGGCGGGCCCGGGCGTCGGCCATCGCCACAGGAGTCAAGACGGTGCTCTGGGACGATCCCCGCCTCAACCAGCGCCTAGAGGGGGTCGACCGCCAACCCCTGCGGGTGATCTTCGATCCCCACCTGGCCACCCCCCCCACGGCCCGGGTTGTGGCGGGTCCGGGGAAGGTGCTGATCTTCGCCGCCCCCGACGCCATGGCCCGCGCCAATCCCCTGACCGCCGCGGGTGCCGAGGTGATGGCGGTGCCCGCCACCGGCCCCGACCAACTGGACTTGGCGGCGGCGTTGGGGGAATTGGGGCGCCGGGAGATCAACGAACTCCACCTGGAGGGGGGCGCCACCCTGGCCGGGGCCTTTGTGGCCGCGGATTTGGTGGACGAGTGGCTGCTCTACATCGCCCCCATCCTGTTGGGCAGTGGTGCCCGGGGGGCGTTTGCCCTGCCGGAGCTGACGCGCCTAGACCAGGCCGTGGGGCTCCACATCGCCGATTTGCGCCCCGTGGGCGGGGATTGGCGCTTGATCGCCCACCGCGGCCCCTTGGCCACCGCCCAAGACCTGGGCCTGGTGGATCCCTGAGGCGAGGTCATCTCGCCTTTCCTGGCCTCCAAACACCGAAGACGGGTTTGCTTCTCATGTTCACTGGCATCATCCAAGCCTTGGGCCACCTGGCCGAACGCCGCACCTTTGGGGGCGACCAGCGGCTTTTGATCCACACCGATACCTTGGATCTCCGAGGAATCGCCAAGGGCGACAGCGTCGCCGTCAACGGCGTGTGCCTCACGGCGGTGGATTTGACACCCCAGGGCTTTTGGGCCGATGTCTCGGCCGAGACCTTGGGCTGCACCACCCTGGGAGCCTTGGCCACGGGGGAACGCCTCAACCTGGAGTTGAGTCTGCTGCCCACCACCCGCCTGGGGGGACACTTGGTGAGTGGCCACGTGGATGGCATCGGCCGGGTAGAGGCCCTGGCCGAGGACGCTCGCTCCTGGCGCTTTCGCCTGGCGGCCCCACCCCCCCTGGGGCGCTACATCGCCCCCAAGGGCTCCATCTGTGTCGACGGCGTGAGTTTGACCGTCAACGCCGTGGCCGGCAGCGCCTTCGAGGTCAATATCGTTCCCCACACCTACCAAGTCACCCGCTTTGGCCACTACACTATCGGCACTGCCGTCAACCTCGAGGTGGACCTCGTCGCCCGCTACCTAGAGCGGTTGTTGGGGCGCGACGAGGCCGCCGATCCCCCCACGCCACCGCCTGGGACGTCCCATGACTGATCATCCCAAGACCATCGAGGGCGATATGATCGTCCGCGGCGCGCGCTTCGCCCTAGTGGCGACCCGCTTCAACGGCTTTGTGGTGGAGAGCTTGGTGGCGGGGGCCCTAGACGCCCTGCGCCGCCACGGCGCCGCCGACGACCACGTGGTCCTGGTGCGGGTACCGGGGGCTTACGAGCTGCCCGTGGCGGCCAAGAAGCTGGCCGCCAGCGGTCGTTACCACGGTATCGTCGCCCTGGGGGCGGTGGTGCGGGGCGCCACCCCCCACTTCGACTACGTGGCCGGCGAGTGCGTCAAGGGCATGGGCGCCGTGGCCTTGGAATTCGGCCTGCCGGTGGGCTTTGGGGTCCTCACCGTGGACACCCTGGAACAGGCCGTGGAGCGGGCGGGTACCAAGGCGGGCAACAAGGGGGCTGAAGCGGCCTTGGCGGTGGTGGAGATGGTCAACCTCCTGGCGGCGTTGGACGCCTGAGGCCATGGCCGGCACCGACCCCCGGCGGCTGGGGGTGCGCGGCCGCAGCTGGGCCCGGCGGCTCGCCCTCCAGGCCCTCTACCAATGGCAGCTCAACGGCCAGCCCCTGGAGGAGCTGGCCCAGCAGTTCAGCGACGACCACGACACCCGGCGGGTGGACATGGATTATTTTCGCGAACTGTTGTTGGGCAGCCGACGCCACGCCGAGGCCATCGAAGCCACCCTCGCCCCCTGCCTCGATCGCCCCCTGGCCCAAGTGGACCCGGTGGAACGGGCCATTTTGTGGATCGGCGGCTACGAACTGGCCCATCGGCTAGACATTCCCTATCGGGTGATCCTCAACGAAGGGGTGGAACTGGCCAAGGCCTTTGGCGCCGAACAGAGCCATCGCTTTATCAACGGCGTCCTGGACCAAGCCGCCCGACAATGGCGAGTTCACGAAGTGAAATCCCCCGCGCCATGAGCTACGCCCAGGCCACGGGTTCTCGACTTGCACAGCAACCCCGCCATCGGGCAACATTCCCCACTGATTTTGCCATAATTATCCAAGTCGTATGGGGAGGTGGAGGTCGGGTTAACGGCCCCGCTAGGGCGACCCCACCCCCAATGCCCACACCGTGTTGCCAACCATCACCAAAGGAGTGCGTATCGTGAAAAAAGTCCTGACCGCCGCTGCAGCGGCCTTGGCCGTCACCCTGTCCGCGGGCTACGTCGAACCCGCCGACGCCCAGGATCGACGGGTGCGTTGGAAAATGGGCAGCACCTACCCGGGGCGCCTCGCCCAACTGGGCACCCTGGCCAAGCGGGTGGAGGAGCAAATCGAACGGGTGTCCGGGGGCAACTTCCGCATCCGCTTCTACGAGCCCGGCGCCCTAGTTCCCGCCCTGGAAGTGTTTGATGCCGTCTCCAGCGGCTCCATCGAGGCCGCCTATTCCACCCCGGGTTACTGGGCGGGCAAAGTGCCGTCGTTGCAATTATTTGGCGCCGTGCCCTTTGGTCCCAGCGCCGGGGAATACGCCGCCTGGTTCTACTTTGGCGGCGGCCAAGAGCTCATGGAGGAGATCTACGGCCGGCACAACATCCACAGCATCATGTGCGGTTTGATCGCCCCCGAGGCCTCGGGCTGGTTCAAAGAGGAAATCACCTCCATCGAAGACCTCCAGGGCCTAAAAATGCGCTTTTTTGGCCTGGGCGCCAAGGTGCTGGAGAAGGTGGGAGTCTCCACCCAGCTCATCGCCGCCGGCGACATCTACCCAGCCCTGGAGCTCGGTACCATCGACGCCACGGAGTTCTCCATGCCGGCCATCGACCAGGCCTTGGGGTTTCAGCAGGTGGCCAAGCACTACTACTTCCCCGGCTGGCACCAACAGTCCACCTTCTTTGACCTGATGGTCAACAAAGACGCCTGGGACGGGTTGTCCGCCACCCAGCAGGCCCAGCTCGAATCGGTGTGTATGTCCAACGTGGCCTACGGCATCGCCGAGGGGGAAGCCATCCAGTTTGGCGCCCTCCAAAGCCTCCAGGAGAAGGGGGTTCAAGTCCACCGCTGGCCCGACGAGATCCTCGATCAACTGGAAAGCGCCTGGCAGGAAGTGGTGGAAGAGCAATCTCAAGACCCCGACTTTAAGCGGGTGTGGGAACACTTGAGCGCCTTCCGGGAGAACTATCAAACCTGGGGTGATTTGGGATACCTCGACTGAGCCCCACCATCACCATCCCGTGCCCGGCGCCATGCCGGGCACATCCCCCCATCCCCCAAGCCCTGAGCTCATGAAAACCCTACTCTCTGCAAGCCGCTTCCTCGACCGCGTGGTGAGCGGTATTGGCCTGGGCGCCGCCTGGCTCACCGTGCCGTTGATGTTGATCATCGTCGTCGACGTCACCAAGCGCAAATGGCAAGAAATCGTCGATTTTTTCTACGGTCTGGTGGGTGCCGAGCCCTCTTCTGCCGTGCTGGCCTTTGCCAACGACTACTTGCCAGCCTCCACCAAGCTCCAGGAAATGGAGTGGCACCTCCACGGCGTCATTTTCATGCTCTGTTTCGGCATGGCCTACCTGGCCGATTCCCACGTGCGGGTGGAGTTGTTACGGGACCGCCTCTATCCCAAGGTGCGGGCTTGGATCGAGGTCTTGGGGGTAACGCTGTGCTTGATTCCCTTTTGTCTGGTGGTGATGTACTACGGCGCCGACTTCACCTACCGCTCCTTTGCCACCAACGAGGTATCCAGCGCCCTGACGGGCCTACCCTACCGCTGGATCATCAAGGCCATGGTGCCTTTGGGCATGTTGCTTTTGCTGGTGGCGGGCATCGCCGTACTCCTGCGCAGCTTGGTGTATCTCTTTGGCCCGTCGGAACTCAAATCCGCCACTGCCAGCCACGTGGGCGACTCGGCGAGCCATGTTCCCAGACGCCCGACCGACGCCGTAGAACCCTGAGGAGCTTGGTGTGTTCATCGAAGACTACATCGCCCTGTCGATGTTTGCCGCCTTGGGGCTATTGATCTTTTCTGGTTACCCCGTGGGTTTAGTGCTGGCGGGTGTGGGATTGGGCGCCGCCTTCACCGGCTACGCCTTTGACGTTTTCTCCCTCATCGAGTTGTTCAACATCGTCTCCCGGATCTACGGCGGCCTGATTGAAAGCCCAGTGCTGGTGGCCATTCCCATGTTTATCTTCATGGGCACCATGCTGGAAAAGAGCGGCGTCGCCCAAGACCTCCTCCACTGTCTCCAGGTGTTGTTGCGGCGGATCCCCGGGGGCTTGGCGCTGTCGGTGACCCTCATGGGCACCATCATGGCCGCCACCACCGGTATCATCGGCGCCTCGGTGGTGATGATGACCCTCCTGGCCCTGCCGGTCATGGTCCAGCGCCGCTACGATACGTCCTTGGCCACGGGGACCATCGCCGCCTCGGGCACCCTGGGCATCCTCATTCCCCCCAGCATCATGTTGGTGCTCATGGCGGATTTATTGGCCATCTCCGTGGGGGTGTTATTCCTGGCAGCCATCATTCCGGGGCTGATCCTGGCCGGCTTTTACCTGGCCTACATCGGCGTTTTGTGTGGCTTTAAGCCCCATCTGGCGCCGCCGCTCCCCGAAGACGAGGGTCCGAGCTCCTGGCTGGGGCTCTTGGCCATGGTCACGGGTAGCTTTATTCCCCCGGTATTGCTCATTGTGGTGGTCCTGGGGTCGATTTTCCTCGGCTTTGCCACCCCCACGGAAGCGGCCGGCATCGGCGCCTTTGCCGCCACGGTATTGGCGTTGCTACGCGGGCGCCTCAAGGGCAAAGTCCTGGGGGAAGTGGTGGAGCGCTCGGCCAAGACCAACGCCATGTTGTTCTTCATCTTCGTCGGCGCCACGGCGTTTTCCTACGTGTTCCGCTCCCTGGGGGGTGACTATTTGGTGGTGGACTTCGTCGAATCCCTGGACTTGGGCCCGTGGGGCATCCTGTTGATCCTCATGGGGGTGGTGTTTGTGCTGGGGTTTTTCTTCGACTGGATCGAGATCACCCTAATCGTGTTGCCCATTTTCACCCCTATCATCGAACTCCTAGACTTCCAAGGCCACGTGGCCCCCGCCGACATCGTGCCCTGGTTTGCCATCCTGGTGGCCATCAACCTCCAGACCTCATTTTTGACTCCCCCCTTTGGCTTTGCGTTATTCTATATGAAGGGGGTCGCCCCGCCGGGCGTCAAAATCCAACAAATCTACAAAGGGATCATCCCCTTCGTATTGCTCCAGCTCGTGGGTCTGGGCTTGGTCATGGCCTTCCCCGACATCGCCATGTGGCTGCCCAATCAACTTCTGGACTGATCCCACCCACCCGTCCTCGACACTCAAGCCGACAGAGGTAATCGCCGTGGAAAAGGTCGTCATCGTCGCCGCTCGCCGCACTGCGGTGGGCAAATTCAACGGCTCCTTGGCCACTACCCCCGCCCATCAGCTGGGGGCTGCCGTGATCAAGGCCCTCCTGCAAGATACCAACCTGGCCCCGGAAAAGGTCGATGAGGTCATCTTGGGCCAAGTGCTCACCGCCGCCACGGGGCAAAACCCCGCCCGCCAGGCCTCCATGGCCGCAGGCCTCCCCAAGGAAGTGCCGGCCATGACCATCAACAAGGTCTGTGGCAGCGGCCTCAAGGCTCTCCACTTGGCCGCCCAGGCCATTCGCTGTGGCGACGCTCGGGTGATCATCGCCGGCGGCCAGGAAAACATGAGCCTGGCTCCCCACGCCCTGCCCAAGTCCCGCACCGGCCACACCATGGGCAATTGGGAACTGGTGGACACCATGATCACCGATGGCCTGTGGGACGCCTTCAACCAGTACCACATGGGCAACACCGCCGAGAACGTCGCCACCCAGTTTGAGATCTCCCGGGATGAGCAGGACGCCTTTGCCGCCCGCTCCCAGCAGCGGGCGGCCGCGGCCCAGGAGGCGGGTTATTTCAAGGCTCAGATCGTGCCCATCGAGATTCCCCAGCGCAAGGGCGATCCCGTGGTGTTCGACACCGACGAGTTCATCCGCCCCGGTACCACCGCCGAGGGGTTGGGCAAGCTCAAGGCGGCCTTCAAAAAAGACGGCACGGTGACCGCCGGCAACGCCTCGGGCCTCAACGACGGCGCCGCCGCCTGTGTGGTCATGGCCGAGAGCACCGCCAAGGAGCTGGGTCTGACCCCCTTGGCCACCATCGCCGGCTACGCCAGCGCCGGGGTCGATCCCGCCATCATGGGCACCGGTCCCATCCCCGCCACCCAGAACTGTCTGAAAAAGGCCGGCTGGAGCGTGGAGGATTTGGACCTCATCGAAGCCAACGAAGCCTTTGCCGCCCAGGCCATTTCCGTCAACAAGGGCTTGGGTTGGGACGTGGAGCGGGTCAACGTCAACGGCGGCGCCATCGCCATCGGCCACCCCATCGGTGCCTCGGGCTGTCGGGTATTGGTGGATTTGCTCCATGAAATGCAGCGCCGCGACGCCAAGAAGGGCCTGGCGACGTTGTGCATCGGCGGTGGCCAAGGGGTCGCCCTGGCCGTCGAGCGCTAAGCCCTCCTCCCAAGCGCCCCCTCGCGGGGGGGTGCTGGTTCCCCATGGCCCTCGACCTCGCCCATCAAGTCTACGGCGACCCCGCAGCCCCGCCGTTGGTGGTGCTCCACGGCCTGTTTGGCTCGGCGCGCAACTGGCACACCTTGGCCCAGGGTTGGGGAGACCACCAGCGGGTATTCGCCGTGGACCTGCGCAACCACGGCCAATCGCCGTGGGATGCCACCATGGATTACCCCGCCATGGCCGGCGATCTCCAGCGGTTCTTCCAGCGGCATCGCTTGTCGACGGCGACGCTACTGGGTCACAGCATGGGGGGCAAGGCGGCCATGGCCTTTGCCCTGGAACACCCCCACGCCGTGGCACGCCTCGTGGTCTTGGACATCGCCCCAGTGGTCTACCGCCACAGCCACCGGGCCTATATCGACGCCATGGCGGGCTTGGACTTGAGTCAGTATCAGCGCCGCACCGCGGTGGATGGGGCGCTGGCCCTCCAGATCCCCGAGGTGGGTATCCGCCAGTTTTTGCTGCAGAATTTGCGCACCCAAGACGGAAGGTTTAGCTGGCGGCTCAATTTGGCAGCCCTGGCCCAGCACATGGACGACTTGGTGGACTTTCCCACCGATCTCCAGGCCAAGCGCTACGAGGGGCCAACGTTGTTTTTGGCCGGCGAGCACTCGGACTACATCGAGCCCGCCCACGAACCCGCCATCCGCCGTTTGTTTCCCCACGCCATCCTCGAGACCCTCCCCGAGGCTGGCCATTGGCTCCACGCCGAGCGTCCCCAGGCGGTGGCGGCCCGGGTAGGGGCATTTTTGCACGCCTAGCCCCGGGGGAGTGCAAAGGCCACCCCCAGTCGCTGGGCCATATTGACAGCCACCCGGCGGGCGATGACCTTGGCCCGCTCGGCCCGGGGCCCGGCGAAGTGGTCCTCCACTGTGGCCTCGAATAACGCCAGCCAGCGGGCGAAGTGGACCGGTTGCAGTCCATCTCCCCGGCGGTGGAGGGCGGTGTGGACGGCGATGGTGTGGCGGCGATAACCCTTGCCCCCCAACAGCAGTTTCTCCCAGTAGGCGCGGATCAACGGCTTGTGGCGTTCCAAGTTGATAGCTGCCACTTCGAGGAACACGGGAGCCAACAAGGAATCATTCAGGACCCGTCGGTAGAAGTCATCCACCAACTGGGCAATGGCCCCGGGGGTGTCCAAGTCGCGGCGGTGGCGCTCCCCAACCACCCCTTCACCATTCGATGGGCTGGCCGTTATAGGCGAAGAAACAGCCATTGTCATCCTCTCCCAAACGGTCGATAACCCCCAACATAGCTTCGACGGCGTAGTCGACGTTAAACAATTTGCCGTCGGGCACGCGCTTTTGAAAGGGTTTGGACAAGTCGGTGTCGGTGGTACCGGGGTGGAGGGCGACGGCGATAAATGCCTTTGAGCGCCGCCGCAGTTCGATGGCTAGGTTGCGGGTGAACATGTTTTGGGCACTCTTGGCGGCTCGATAGGCGTACCAGCCCCCGAAGCGATTGTCGCCGATACTCCCCACCCGGGCCGAGATATTGGCCAGCACAGCCCGCTCGCCGTGGGTCAGCAGGCCGGCAAAGTGTTTGGCTACCAATATCGGTCCCCAGGCGTTGACCTGGAAGCTCTTGAGCAACGCCTCGGGCGTCACATCTGCCAGGCGCTTCTCGGGGGCAAGGCTCGGGCCATCGTGGAGCACTCCTGCGGCGTTGATCAGGAGATGGAGTTTGGGGGTGTGGTCTTCCACCGCCACAGCCGCTCGGGCGATGGTGTCTTCTCGGGTGACGTCCAACGGCAAGGGACACAGCCTGCCACCGTGGCGATCCCCCAAGGCCATCAGTGCCTCGGCGTCCTCGGGATGGCGGCATGTGGCGTAGACCCGGGTCACCCGGGGCACCGCCAGCAGCCGGCGGACAAAACCCAGGCCAATGCCACGGCTGGCCCCTTTAATTAACACGTAAGCCCCTTCGGGCAGGGAAGAGAGCAGTGGGTCGGTCGCCATAACGGATGGTCCTCACGGGGCTTGGGTCGAAGGGCACGGCGCAAGGCGCCGTCTTTGCTATCGACCCCAACTCCCCGGACAGTGCTCCCCACGGGGTAAGTTCCCGCGGCAACGAGGCTCGCTGGGTGACAAAACTTGTCCCCGAAGGTGAAATTGTGTTACTTTTCGCCCAAGGCTATAGCAACTATAAGCGGATTTCGCCGCAGCTTTAGCCGTCCTTACAGCTCGCAGTCACAGTAAGTTTATACAGTAGATCATTGTGTAAGCGCAGGGAAATCCGACAAAGGCAAAGCTGTCGAAAGGCAGCGACGCAAAGTCTCCGGTCTAAGGCCTAAGGCTAACACCTCTGGCTACGATAGCGGGATTGCCGAAGATAGGTCCTAGTTACAAAGGTTCTCTGTCCTTTGTCGCTTCCCCGTGGGATGTCAACTCATTCATACGGGAGCTATACGCCATGGCCAAGGTCCTCACCGTCGTCAGAGTCGGCTTCACCGACTACGACGAGCGTCTGTTGAAGAGCATTCTGATCCTCGCCAGCGACGATCAATTTATCTACCAGTGCACTAAACCCTCCCCTGAAGGCTGTAACCTGTTTATCGTCAATGCCGACAGTGAACGGGCTGTTATGCACTGGCGAGCCTACAGCCTCAACTGTGCCCATACCCCCACCGTCATGGTGTCACGCAAGCCCATCGAAGATGGGCGCCACAGTTGGGTCAAATGGCCCCTAGAGGCCAAAGCCCTCTTGGCCACCCTGCGCCGGCTGCGTCCCTTTTACGAATCTCTGCTCACACCTCCGCCCCAGCCTCCCCTGTGGAATAGCTTCCAAACTGCCCTCCAGCGGGTCGGGCGCCTGGGGCGCCGTCCTCAACCGCTGGCGGGTTAGTCCCCCAGGTCTTCCCCAGACGCGGTCACAGGTACCACGGTAACCCCATCCCCCCGGGTGAGGAGACCCGTGGTCAACACCCGGGCGGTGAGGCCACCGTGGCCGCAGGCAGCGCCATAACCCCCTTTGCCCAAGGTCTCTTCCAACCGCGAGCAGGGGTGGCACAACCCCGTGGCCTCGAACAGCGCCTCGCCGATCCAAAAGCGGCGCTCCCGCAACGCCGGCACGTTGATGCCCTCCACCACCAAGTTGCGCCGCACCAAAGCGGGATCGACGGTCTCGCGGCCGAGGAAGGAAGCCATGGCCACCAGATGCTCGGCGGCGATGAGGGTGACTTGGCGCCGTCTGGGGGTGCGAGATGTATCTCGGGGCACGGCGTAACGGTCGCCCTCCAAGCCCAACTCCGCTAGGGCCCGAACCTGGGAAACCACCACCATGGGGACGCGACGCTGGGGACGCAGGCCAATCCACACCAGCCGCCCCACTCGGGGAAAATGACACAAGCGCTGACGCAGGTTTAAAGAGCTCGTCATTGTAAGCCTCTGGTTGTGAACGACCACCCACCCCTCTCTCAGCCCCCGAGTCCTAGCAATGGAACTGTCAAACAGCCCCTCGGTTGCGCACTTGTAAAATCTTGTGGCATTTACCCCTCAGGGTCGTATACTCAAGAAAGAGGGCTAAGGACTGCCACAACGACAAGAATCTCCCAACAAAGGACACATCAAAGAACCGTTTGAGTCCCAAAGGGGATTCAAACTTATATATTTTTGGAATAGATCCAGATTTCACAGGATCTTCCCAATGCCCACGGGCACTTAACCACCGATCCCCTGCGTGGAGGAGAATCACCATGCTATCCTATGAAGACTGCCTGGGATGGAGCGACCTCGAAGAAGACGACGTCGAAACCATCGCAGATCAAGAGCATTTGCCCACCATTGTCGCCCTGGAATACGCCTGCTACTTGCTCGACGTCCCGGGGGGCTTGCCGCTCATGCGACAACGCCTGACCATGGGGTTGGTAGACGCCGAACGCCGTCGCGATCGGCTACAAGTCCGACGCCTCCAAGAGGTCATGGCCCACCTCGACGCGGCGAAATTCAAGGCCGAAAGCCAAAGTTCTCCGCAAACCGGTCTTGGAACGCTTCCCAGGTAAAGGTGTGGTTTTGAGGCCCGTGGCATTCGATTTTGCTGGCTCCTGCTAGAGATGCTATCCGCCCCGTGGTCTGCCAATCCCGGTCGGTCATGATGCCCAACAACAAGCCCGCCCGGTAGGCATCGCCACAACCCGTGGGATCCACCACCGTTGTGGGCCGGGCAGGGGGAATCTCGATGGTTTGGCCTTTGGCGTAGATCACCGACCCCTTGGCCCCCAAGGTGACGATCAACCCCTCCACCCGCTCGGCCAGTTGATCGCGACTCAAGCCGGTGCGATTCAATACCATTTCGCACTCGTAGTCGTTGACGGCCAAGTAGCTAGCCCGGTCGAGCATGGCCAACAGCGCTGGGCCATCGAACTGGGTCATGGCTTGGCCGGGGTCGAAGATGAATTTTAATCCCGCCGCCGCCATCTCCTCACCGTGGCGCACCATGCCCTCAAAGCTGTCGGGGGCGATGAGGCCCACCTGGAAAGACCGGTCCTCAGGTATCCCCAGGCGACCGGAAAACGCCATGGCACCGGGGTGAAAGGCGGTGATCTGGTTGTCGTCGAGGTCGGTGGTGATAAATGCCTGGGCCGTGTAGGTATCGGGTATTACCTGGAGATAGTCCCGGGGAAGGGCATTTTGATCCATCCAGTTGGCATAGGGGGCAAAGTCTTCCCCCACGGTGCCCAAGGCATAGCCCTCCCCCTGGAGCAGCTTGAGGTTGTAGGCCACATTGCCGCCGCAGCCGCCGAATTCCCGCCGCATCTCTGGCACCAGAAACGATACGTTGAGCATGTGCACTTTGTCGGGGAGGATGTGTTGACCAAAGCGGTCTCTGAACAGCATGACGGTGTCAAAGGCAAAGGAACCACAGATCAAAGCGGCCAAGGTCAATCTCCGAGGAGGTAAGGGCAGGTGGGGACAAGGGCAGTATTGGTCCGCCCCAGGGGCGGCCCCCGGGGGGAGTGGGCGGGCATGGGGTACCGGTGAACCCCTCCAGCGCCGTATTAA
>JBHJHK010000338.1:0-6431 GCA_050330975.1 Candidatus Competibacterales bacterium
CGGCGGCTGCCAGGCCCTCCTGGGAGAACGGCTGGCAGCCGCAGGCTTTGCGTTGACCCCCCTGCCCTTTAACCAGGTGACCAACCTGTGGGCGCGACGGGGTCGGGGCCAGCCGTTGCTGGCCTTTGCCGGCCACACCGACGTGGTCCCCCCGGGGTCGGAGGCCCGCTGGAGCCAGCCCCCCTACGCCGGGGCGGTGGTGGACGGTATCCTCTACGGCCGGGGAACTGCCGATATGAAGGGCAGCCTGGCGGCCATGGTCACCGCCTGCGAGCGCTTTGTCAGCCGTCACCCCCGCCATCGGGGCGCCATCGCCTTGCTCCTCACCAGCGACGAGGAGGGGCCGGGGGTGGATGGCACCAGGCGGGTGGTGGATTATCTCCAGGCTCGGGGGGAAACCATCGACTACTGCCTGGTGGGGGAGCCCTCCTGTGAGCACCGCCTGGGGGACACGGTCAAAAACGGCCGCCGGGGCTCCCTCCACGGTCATTTGACAGTCCAAGGGGTCCAGGGACACGTGGCCTATCCCCACCAGGTCCACAACCCCATCCACCTGGTGGGGGCCATCATCGCCGCTTTGGGGTCGCAGCACTGGGACAAAGGCGACGATTTCTTTCCCCCCACTTCGTTTCAGGCCACCAACCTCCACGGCGGCACCGGGGCCAGTAATGTGGTACCGGAGCAGGTGGAATTGTGGTTTAATTTCAGGTTTTCCCCCCAGTCTCCGGTGGAGCGACTCCAAGACCGGGTGCAGACTTTGGTGGATACGGCCCTGCTCAACGAGGAAGTTCGCAGTGGCCATCGCTTTGGGGTCGAGCTCGAATGGCGCTTGTCGGGGGTTCCCTTTGTCACCCCCCCCGGGGTCTTGGTGGACGCCCTCAAGAGCGCCATCGAGACCGTCACCGGCCTCACCCCGGTGTTGGCCACCAGCGGTGGCACCTCCGACGGCCGTTTCATCGCCCCCACGGGGGCCCAGGTGGTGGAGTTTGGCCCCTGTAACGCCACCATCCACCAGGTGGACGAGCGGGTGAGCCTGGAGGACCTAGACGCCCTGAGCGCCGTCTACGAGGCCCTGCTGGTCCAGCTGCTGGGCTAAGGCCATCAAAAGCCCATCCCCGGGCCATACCCGCCCCACTTTGGGGGCAAATCGATTATCTTCTGCCGTTGTCAACCCCACTTGTCGTGAGGTACACAGGTACCTGACTTGAGCATCCCGCGAGGCCCCTGCCATGACCGAAATCCAACTCTCCTGTGACGCCTTAGCCCTCGATCTTTGCCAGATGCGGCCGCCGGCGAACCCCGATGCCGCGCTGGTCATCCCGTGGGGCGCGCCGGGGCTGGCCATTTCCCTTTGGGGATCCTGTGACCTCAAGGCTCTGGGGAACTCGCGCGTCATCACCGCGTTGGAGGCATTGTCCCCAGACAACGACGATGGCGATGACCCTGACTGCGACCTCGTTTTGGATGTGCCCGCCTGGGACGAGGGCGTGCGCACCGCTGTGTTTTGACCGTGGGCGTGCTGCTAGACACCAATGTGGTGTCGGAATTGCGCCGCGGTCGCCGCTGTGCCACCGCCGTCGCCGCTTGGCAGGCCACCGTCTGCCTGTGGGACCAGTACTTGAGCGTCATCACCTTGCTGGAGCTGCGGCGGGGCATCGCCCTCAAGGCCCGGACCGACCCGGTGGCGGGGGCCAGGCTGTTGGCCTGGTACCAACAAAAGCTCAAGCCCACCTACGTCAGTCGGCTGTTGCCGGTGACGCCCTGTATCGCCGAGCGCTGTGCCGGGCTCCACGTCCCCGACTCCCGGGCCTACCGGGACAGTCTCATCGCCGCCACGGCCTTAGAGCATGGCTTGACGGTGGTGACCCGCAACGTCCGGGACTTCGACGGCATCGACGAGTTGGTGGTGGTGAACCCGTGGCAGTACTTGCCCCCGGACAATGTCTCCACCGGTGCCTATCCCCTGCCGTTGTCTGGCTGAGGTTGGGGGTGGTCAGGCCAGTTTATCCGCCACCGACTGGACCTTTTGGGTCAGGCGCCCCCCTTGACCCCGCCGCCAGTCAAAGGTGACGATACCGTAGACGCGGTCACAGTCGGCGGCCAGGGCCTGGAGGCAGCGCTCCACCACGGCCATGACCTCGGCCCACTCCCCCTCGATGGCGGTGCCCATGGGGCCCATTTGATAGTCGAGGCCGCTGTCGCGGATGATGGCCACGGTCCGCGCCACATAGGCACTGACACTCTCGCCGCGCCCGATGGGGAAAATGGCCAAATTGACCAGGGTGCTCATGGAGGTATCCTCGTCGTCGCTCGCACTTGGGGGAGGGTCACGCCCCCCCACCGCTTTTTTGGAACAATCCCCGGGGGCGATAGATCCCCGACCGGCCTTGGGACAATGATACTTGGGACAATAATAACGGAGAGGTAAAGCCCACGGTGCGCATCGTCGCCCTGGCGGACATCCACAGCGACTTTGCCGCCAACAGCGCCTGGTTGGAGGCCCTGTCGTCCGAAGATCACCAACGGGATGTATTAATCCTGGCAGGGGATGTAAGCCACGACCTCGACGTCCTCCTCAGGGTCCTGGAGGGCCTCACCCGCCGCTTTGCCCGGGTGTTTTTCACCCCGGGCAATCACGATTTGTGGTTGACCCCCGGGGATTCCCGCTCCGGCGAAGCGTCGTCGGATTCTTGGCACAAACTCCAGCGCTTGTTGCGGGAGTGCCGACGCTTGGGGGTAGGTGTCAAGCCCGAGCGCTTGGGGCGGGGGGACGACGCGGTGTGGATCGTTCCCCTGCTGGGCTGGTACGCCAAGGCCGTCGATGACCACAGCCTCTACCGCCCCCTGGCGGGGGAAGACCCCCGGGCCATGGCTTGGTGGAGCGATAGTCACCGGATCCACTGGCCTGGGGACATGTGTCCCGCCCAGGGGCTGTTGGCCCTCAATCCGCCCCTGCCGGACGACGGGGCGCCGGTGATCACCTTCAGCCACTTTTTGCCCCGCGGCGAACTGTTGACCCAAGGTTGGCCCCCCGCCCCGCGGGCCACTGGGAGGGGGACGCGGCCGAGGTTCAACTTTAGTCTCGTCGCCGGCACCACCCTCCTCGACGCCGCCCTGCGCCGCCGGCGGGCCCTACTCCACGTCTATGGTCATCAGCACCGGGATCGCCGGCGGCTGTTGGACGGGGTGCTCTATGTGTCTCACTGTCTGGGCTATCCCCGGGAGCAGGCCCGGGGTTGGACCAACCGCGCCCTGGAGGAGGGGCCGTTGCCGGTGTGGGGTCTCAACCCTTCTCGGCCGTTGGTGAGCCCTTGGGACGGGGATGGCAGCCCATGGCCGGTTATGGGAGCGGTGGTGCCATGATCCCCCGGGCTCAGTTGTGGATGGCCGACGCCCCCGATGGGGGCCTCGATTCTTGGCTCGAGGAGGCTCTAAAGGCGATCTTGTCCAAGGAGGAGTTGGCCAAGGCGGCCCGATTCCACTTTACCCGGGACCGCCATACCTATCTCGCGGCCCACGCCCTGGTGCGGCGGGCCCTGGCCCAGGCCGGGGGGTTGGCGCCGGCCACCTGGCAATTCGTCACTGGTGCCTTTGGCCGTCCCGAGGTCGCTGACTTTCAAGGCCGGGAGTTTGAGCCCCCCCTGCGCTTTAACCTCACCCACACCCGGGGGTTGGTGGCTTGCTTGGTGTGTCCCGGCGCGGACTGCGGGGTGGACGCCGAGTGTTGGGAGCGCACGGTGGACGTGGCGGCCCTGGCGGGTCGGGTGTTGACGCCCCCCGAGCGCCGGGATTTGTTTTGCCACTGGGGGACGGCCCGGCGGCGGCGGTTTTTTCAGTACTGGACCGCCAAGGAAGCCTATGTCAAGGCCCGGGGGGTGGGGCTTAGCTTTGGCTTGGGGAACGTCGGGGTTCAGCTCACTCCCAAGGTAGCCCTGGCCATGGACCCCGAGGGGGATGAGGCGGCCCACTGGCAACTACAGCTCTACTACCCCACCCCCCGCCACGTGGTGAGCGTCGCCCTGGACCGGGGGACGGGGCCCGACTTCGATGTGGCCACCCGTTGGGTGACGGTGGAGTGGTTGGCGGGGTTGGGGTGAAGCCCTAGAGCGTGGGGCTTTGGACCACAGATACCATCAGGGCTGGACTCAAGGAAACGACAACCCCGGCGGCGGGACCCGAAATCGCCCCTCGGCCTCCACGGCGGCCGCCACCTGCAATACCGTCGCTTCGTCGAAGTAGCGGCCCACCAGCTGGACCCCCATGGGCAAACCACTGGGATGGAGACCGGCGGGGACGGCGATGGCGGGGTGACCCGTCAGGTTGAAAAAAGTCGTGTAGCGGGTGATGGCGTTGCCCACCGGCTCCCGCTGACCCGCCACCTCCACGTGACGAGCCCCCAGGGGCGGAGCCACCACCGGGGTGGCGGGGGTGAGTAGGACATCCACCCGGTCGAACACGGCGTCGGTGTCTTGACGATAGCGGGTGAGCATCCGAGTGGCGCGGACGTAGTGCTCCGCCAGCAGACACTGACCCAGGGCCAGCCCGGCGCGCAAGTCGGCGCCGTACAGGTGTCCCCGGGTCGCCAAGTAACGGCTGTGGAAACTCAACGCCTCGGGCATTTGCAGGGTCAAGGACACGGTGCGAGCGTAGTCCATGGCCGGCAGGGCGACGATCTGCACCTCGGCCCCCAAGGCCGCCAAATGATCCGCCACGGCATCGGTGGCGGCGGCGATGGCGGGGTCACAGTGCAAGCGGTAAAACCCCCCCACCACGCCGAGGCGCAGCCCCGCCAAAGAAGGGGGGGCGGCCAGGGCCCGGGCGTAGTCGTCCACCGGTTGGTCGGCGCAAGCGGGGTCCCGGGGATCAAAGCCCGCCACCGCCTGGAGCCACCGCCCGGCATCGGCCACCGTGCGGGTCAACAAGCCCACGTGGTCCAAGGTCCAGCAGTAGGGAATCACCCCAAAGGTGGAGATCCGCCCCAGGGTGGGCTTGAGTCCCACCAGGCCGCTGAGGGCCGCAGGGACCCGCACCGAGCCGCCGGTGTCGGTGCCCAGGGCCGCGGGGGCCAGGCCAAAGGCCACCGCCGCCGCCGAGCCGCTGCTGGAGCCCCCGGCCAATCGGGTGGGATCGTAGGCGTTGATGGGCGTGCCGTAGCGGGGGTTTCTCCCGGTGGCGCCATAGGCGAATTCGTGGAGGTTGGTCTTGCCCAAACACACGGCCCCGGCCGCCACCAGGCGGTCGATGACGTGGGCGTTGTCGGTGGCGATGTTGTCGGCCAACACCCGGGAGCCCGCCGTGGTGACGACCCCGGCGATGTCGATCAAATCCTTGCAGGCAAAGGGAATACCCCGCAACGCCCCCCCGCGATCCGCCCCGGGGTGTTCGTCGGCGGCCCGGGCCTGGGCCACGGCGGCGTCGGCGGTGACGGTAATAAAGGCCCGGGTGTGGGCGTTGAGGGCGGCGATGCGCGCCAGATAGCCCTCGGTGAGGGCGAGGCTGGTCACCTCCCCGCGCGCCAGGGACGTCGACAACGCCTCGGTGGAGGCAAAGGGGTCGTTCACGGCGGGGGGTTTACGGCTCGGGGCGCCCAGATCGAACGCCCCGAGCGGGGCCCGTGGTGCCCAAGTCCAGCTGGCGCAGGGCCTCCAGGTCCTCCAAGAGGTCCTGGAAGCCGGTGATCACCCCCTGCTGGGGAGCCACCAACTCCTGGATGTCCTCCGCGCCAAAGGGGTGGGCGGCCAGTTGTTGGATGAGGTGTTCCAGGGTGGGACGCGTCAGACGAACCATGGGCAGCAGGGCCACCCGATTAGGGTCCCGGGGGGGGCGGTGGTGAGCACCTCGGCCCCGGTCTCCGTCAGCTGCACGGCGTTGGAGATAAAATAGTCGACGCAATCGGTGTTGGTAAACCAGGAGTGGGCGTGGAGGGTCATCCCCACCTGTAGAGGCCACGTCGCGTCGGGGGCGAGGCTCGTGACCATGCTGCCCCCCGTCCAGCTGGGGGGAAAACCAATGCCCACCAAATAGCCGCAGTGTTGACGGCCGTAGTCTTTGAGGCCCGCGGCCCGGGCCACGTCCCGCCAGGCGGCGTAGACCTCGCCGGCCGCCACCCCCGGGGCCAGGGCGGCACAGATGGCCGCCATGCCGTCCATGGCCAACTGGGCGGCGGCCTCGGCCCCCTTTGGGGCGTGGTCCACGTACACCAGCCGCCCCATGGGGGCCTGGTATTTGCGATGGGCGGCGGCGAGCTCCAGAAATACCCCATCCCCCGGCCGGAACACGTCGCCCCGCCAGGTGGTGTGTTCCTCCCCCAGGCGGGAGGTGGGACGAATAAAGGGACCAAAACCGGGGTATTCGCTGCCGGCTTTGATCATAGCCCGGTGGCACTCCCCAGCCACTTCCCAGTCGCTCACCCCGGGGCCGAGGGCGGCGAT
>JBHJHK010000339.1:0-5231 GCA_050330975.1 Candidatus Competibacterales bacterium
GATGTGGGCGGCATGACTCGGGCTGTTGCCATAGAAAACCAGCGCGAATCGAGCCCAGTAGATGGGCCCCATTCACATGGGACAGGGTTCGCAACTGGTGTAGAGCTGGCAGTCACTCAGTCTAAAGGTACCCAGGGCCCGGCAGGCGTTGCGGATGGCCACGACCTCGGCGTGGGCGGTGGGATCCAAGGTTGCCGTAACCCGATTGTAGCCCTCGGCGACGATGACCCCGTCTTTGACCACCACGGCGCCGAAGGGGCCCCCGCGGCGCTGTTGGACATTCTCCAGGGAGAGCTGTACGGCGCGGCGCATGGCGTGGAGCTTGGGCTCGGTCATGGATTTCCCCCCGGATTGGCCAGTTGACCGTGGATGGCTCGACCGACTAGGGTAACTTCGCACTCGGATCGGCATAGAGGAAGACGCGTGGATCGGCTCACCAGTATGCAAGTCTTTGTTCAAGTGGCTGAGCGGGGCAGCTTTGCCGCCGCCGCCGAGCGCTTGGAAATGTCGCGAGCCATGGTGACCAAGCATATCATGGCCTTGGAGCAGGGGCTTGGGGTGCGGCTTTTGAACCGCACCACCCGGCGGTTGAACCTCACTGAAGCCGGGCAGATCTACCTAGAGCGCAGTTTGCAGATCCTCGCCGACCTCGACGAGACCGAGCGGGTAGTGGGTAACCTCACCGCCGTACCCCAGGGGATGCTACGGGTCAACGCCCCCATGTCCTTTGGGGTGCGCCATGTGGCCCCGGCGGTGACCAGTTTCTTGGAGCGCTACCCCGACGTTCGGGTGGACGTGGCCCTCAACGATCGGGTGGTGGACCTGGTGGAAGAGGGGTTCGACGTGGCCATCCGCATCGGCCGGCTCATGGACTCGGCCCTGGTCACCCGCCGCCTGGCCTCGGCGCGCTTGGTGCTGTGTGCCGCCCCCAGCTACCTGACCCAGCGCGGTACCCCCCGCACTCCCGGAGATTTGGTGCACCACGAGTGCCTCAACTACAGCTATTTCTCCGGCGGGGATGAATGGCCCTTCGCCGGGCCCACGGGGCCGTTGGCGGTGCGGGTGAGTGGCCGCCTTCGGGTCAACAACGCCGATGCCCTCCTCACCGCCGCCCTAGCCGGTGCTGGCATCACCCTCCAGCCGGATTTTGTGGTCAACGACGCCATCGCCCGGGGAGAATTGCGCCCCTTGTTGGCCGACCATCGCCCCCCGAGCTTGGGGGTGTTCGCCGTCTATCCCCATCGCCGCCATCTGTCGGCCAAGGTGCGCTGCTTCACCGACCACCTCATCGAGGCCTTTGGCGACCCCCCCTATTGGGAGGCCAAGGCCAAGGCCAGGGCCAAGGGCTAGAACGACTCCTCTAGGGTGGCATCCAAAGGCGCCAGCAAAAAGCGCAAATCTTCGTCACTCCAGCGGGGAGCGGCGTTCTCCTGACCCTCCAATAAGCCCTGGAACAGACTGCGCTTGCGCTCTTGGAGTTCGCGGATGCGGGTCTCCACCGTCCCCTCGGTGAGCAGCCGATAGACAAACACGGGCTTTTCCTGGCCGATGCGGTGGGCCCGGTCGGTGGCCTGGTCCTCCACGGCGGGTTTCCACCAGGGGTCGTTGTGGATCACGGCATCGGCCGCCGTGAGATTTAAGCCCATCCCCCCGGCCTTGAGTCTGATGAGAAACAACGGCACCTCCCCCCCTTGGAAGCGATCGATGAGGGGCTGGCGCTTTTGGGTGGCGCCGGTGAGTTTGAGGTAGTTCTGGCGGCGCTTGCGCAGCTCCCGCTCGATGAGTTCCAACATGGAGGTGAACTGGGAAAACAGCAGGACTTGCCGCCCGTCTTCCAAAAGGCTTGGCAACAGTTCAAACAACAGGGTCAATTTGACGGAGCGCCTGGTGTGCCGCGCCCCCTGGAGGTTGACCAGGCGGGGGTCACAGCACACCTGGCGCAGCTTGAGGAGGGCCTCCAGGATGGTGATATGGCTGCGGGATAAGCCCTTGGCCTTGATGGCGGCCCGCACCTTGGCCTCCATGGCGGCGCGGATGCTCTCGTAGAGATCCCGCTGATCCCCCTGGAGGGCCACGCTGCGGACGATGTCGGTCTTCGGCGGCAAATCGCCGGCCACCTCCGACTTAGTGCGGCGCAGCAAAAAGGGCCGTACCCGCCGGCGCAGGTGCTCCAGGCGTTCGGCGTCGCCGTGGCGCTCCACTGGGCGGCGAAACAGCCGCTGAAACTGTTGGGCGTCCCCCAACAGCCCTGGCAGGGCGAAGTCGAACAGCGACCACAGCTCCCCCAGGTGGTTTTCCATGGGGGTGCCCGTGAGGCACAGCCGATGGCGGCTGGTGAGGTCTTGGAGCCATTGCCGGGACTTGGAGCGGGGGTTTTTGATCATCTGGGCTTCGTCGAGGATCACCGCGTGGTAGGGGTGCTCGACGAGGGCAGGATGGTCGATGCGCAGTAGGGCGTAGCTGGTGATCACCAGGTCGTGGTGGGGTATGGACCCGAAGTGTCTCCGGCGGCTGGGGCCATAGAGGAGTAAAACCCGCAGGTCGGGGGCAAAGCGGGCGGCTTCCCGCTGCCAGTTGGCCACCAAACTGGTGGGGGCGATCACCAACGCCGGACGATCCAACCGCCCGCGGCTTTTTTCCAGCAACAGGTGCGCCAGGGTCTGGAGGGTTTTGCCCAGGCCCATGTCGTCGGCCAACACCCCGCCGAGGTCGCCACCGGCCAAAAACTGGAGCCAGGTCAGGCCTTGGCATTGGTAGGGACGCAGTGCCGCCTGCAGGTTGTCCGGGGGGGGGACGGGCTGTGGGGTTTTCAATTGCCCCAACTGCTCGGCCCGGGCCCACCAGCGGCGATCCCCCTTGAACCCCAGCCCGTCGAGGCCGGCGTCGAGTTCCAACAGGCGCCCCGCCTGGAAGTCGGGGAGGGCCAGGCGGCCGTCGGCGTTGAGGGGGGCGTGGTCGAACAGCTCGATCAAGACTTCCAGCACCGCCTTGAGGCGTTTGGCGGGGATGGCCAACAGCCGGCCGTCGCCCAAGGGCAAGGCCAAGGGGCGGTCGTCGTCGAGGTTGGTCAGCCAGGCCTTGGGGTCGTCGGTGGGCAGTTTGGTCAGATAGTCCACCAACAGGGGCAAGATATTGACGGTTTGGCCGTCGATCTCCACCCCCAAGGCCAGGCCAAACCAGTCGATGCCGCTGGACTCCACATCCAGAGCCCAGCCGTCGGGTTCCAGCAGCTCCAGGCGAAAGGTCGCCTCCCGCTCCAACCGCCAACCGGCGGCCTCCAGGGTGGGGACCCTGTGGAGGAGGAAGGGGATCCAATTGGCGGGGTCGGGGAAGCCGAAGTCGCCGTCGCTCTCCGGGGGTAGGTCGGCGGGGGAAGAGAAGTTGACCAGGCGGCGCAGGCCCCAGCGAGTGAGCCGCCGGTGGCAGCTCTGCTCGAAGGCTCCATGGCGCTTGAGGCGGCGCAGGCCCTTGTCCAGGCGCTGCACCACCGCCTCGCCGTCGTCGTTCCAGGCCACGGTGTGGCCCTGGTAGTCGAAGTTCAGGCGGGCGGCCTCCAGGGCAGGTCCCCGGCTGTGACCTGTCCCATGGGGGGCGAGGGAATACAACACCAGCACGGGCTGGGGTTCGACGTCGTCGACCTCTTCGACGGCGACCTCCGGTGGCGGCGGTAGGTCGACGTCGGCCAGGTGGGTGCGCAGCCAGGCCTGAACCTGGGGCAGTTCTTCGGGGCCCAGCGAGGGCGAAGAAGCCAAGGCCGCCGCCAGAGGCGGCGAGAGGCCGGCGTCCACGGGACCACAGCGATGGTGGTTGAGGTCGACATACCAAGGGTGGAACAGGGCGAAGACCCGTACCCCCGTCGCCTCCCCGGCGACGGTGGTCTCTTCCCCCGGTGGGTCCACCCCGGTTTCAGCGTCCGTGGAGGCCTCGTCCCCCAGGGCCAGTTGTAGGCGGCTGTGGCCGTCGTCATCGCTGTGCCAGGTCACCCGGGCGGAACGGGTACCCCCCAGGGTCAGGGGTGGGGTATCGACGGTTTGCCAGTGGCAGCGGCCCGTGGCGAGGAGGCGGGTCAACAGCGATAGGCCCGCCGGACCCTCCAAGCTCCCCAGGTGGGGATCCCGGGACAGTTGGCGCAGCTCTGCCAACAACCCCTGGTCGGCCTCCGGGGGCTTTTCGCCTGCGCTTTGGGGCCGGTGCCAGGGAAAGATCCGGGGATGGCCGTAACTGCCGTCGGGGGTGAGTTTCGCCGTCACCACCCCGACCCCCAGGGTCCAGGGATGTTGGGGGCGAGGCTGGAGGAGGTACAGCAAGTGCCGGGGGGCGTCGTCGGCCTTGTCCCCCGGGATCAAGGCCTGTTGGAGGCGTTCAATCCACTGTTGCGCCTCGCGGGAGAGGCCGTGGCCGGGGTGGGCGTCATCGCCTGGGGTATCCAGGCTCTCGGGGTCGGCCGTCGGCCATGACCGCGCCCCCGCCTCCACCAGGGCCTGAATCATGACGGCGGCGGCGTGTTTGCATCGGCAGGCCATGGGGCACGTGCAGGCGGTCTCGATGGCCGTGGCATCGCCCTGGGCGGGGAGTTGGATGGCCACGTAGTAGGGATAGGTGGCCGAACCCTTCACCCGGGCCACCAAGCGCCGCCCATCGCGGACCACTTTGAGACCCATGACGCGTCCTTCCTGTTGATAGCGCCGACCCCGCGCCAGGGTGGCCGGAGAAAATAACTTGAGAAGGTCGTCGGCGCTGTAGGTGAGCTTCACGGCCAGGGTCGTTGGAGGTGCCACTGAAACCCCCCATGGGGGCGCTGGGCTTCGACGGGGTAGCCCAACTGTTCGAGGGTCTCAGGGGGTGTTGGTAGGCGGCGTTGGGCTGTCTTGGTGGGACGTCGACGCCTGGGCCGAGGGCGGGGGGGTCCCCTGAGCCGCTCCAGTCACCGGCTGGATTTCAGCGCCGCCGTCAGCGGCGCTGGCCGGGGGATGAGTATCCGGGGTTGCGGTGCCGACGGCCTCGTCCCCCGACCCTTCCCCGTCGGGGGCGGTGCGGGTCGCCTCGGCGGCGGGGGCCGGTGGATCGACCTCCGCCGTCGCCGCCGAGGCCGGCTGCTCCGGTTCGGCCGGGATGGCCGACGGGGTGGCGTCGTCGCCGGCGGGGGGCGTCGGCCGGCAGGGGGGCGCCCCGGGGGGGTCGCGGGCCGCCGCCCGGGGCCCCCACGGGCCTGGACACCACGAGGACTCGGC
>JBHJHK010000340.1:0-8349 GCA_050330975.1 Candidatus Competibacterales bacterium
CCCTGCCGCCGTCCCCCCCGCCGCCCCCCCCCCCCGCCCCCCCGGCGCCCCCGGGCCGGGCGTTTGTCCGGGCCCGCCACCCCCGGGGCTTGCGCCCCTACCCCGTGGGTCTCGAAGCCCAGATCCACGGCGACGGCGACCCCTACCCCACCGGCAGCCTCTACGGCCGCCTCCCCGCCCCCCCAGGCCTGGCCCCCGCCGACCGGTGGTATACCCTGACGGTCATCCTCCAGGGGGAGACCTTGGAAATTCGCCTCGACGACACCACCACCGCCCGGGGCACTGTGGCCCCGGGACAGGGCTTTATCGCCCTCCAGGGCCACGATCCCTGGAGCAACCTGGCCTTTCGTCGCATCGCCTTAACGCCCCTGGGGGAACCGGCCCAAACCAACCCCTAAACCCGGGAAAACTATCCCGGGAAAACTATGCCGGCAATGGGGTCACTCCACCGGCGCCACCTTGGAATAAGTGGCGTCATTGGCATTGATGGCTTTCCAGCTGCGCTCAGAGGCGGGCTCGGTTTCGACGCCGCCGGTCCAGTTTTCTTCAGCTGTCACAATAAACCCTGAGATGTCCTCCTCCCAAAAGCTCACGACGTTGGGGGTAATATTGAAATAGAGGGTATCGTCGACAATTCGCCAAAGGTTGGGATTGCCGGGTACTTTACCCCCCTTGGCAACGCCATAGGCGCAGTGGCCATCGTAGGCGGGTAGATAGCGCTCGGGGTCGGCCAAGAAGGCAACTTTGTTTTCCTCACTGGCGAAGGCCCACTTGGCGCCGTTGTATTCAGCCACAATGGTTTTTTTGCCGGGGACGGCCTCCGGCTGCGCCTCACCCACGGAGTGCTGTTGCAGACCAAAAAACGCCACCACATCGTATCCACTGGCGGCAAAGCCACTCTCGTCGACGTACTGCTGGCCAGCGGTGGCCACCTGGGCGACCAAAAAGCTCATCAGCACAATAGCGCAACGGTTCATTGCACATCTCCCATAAATGTGATTAGAATAAACGCGTTTAGACACATGCAACCAAATACAGTGAAATCAAATACACCTACAAATCCTTCAGGCGACATCCTCGACTGAGTCGCGACGACGACCCAAAAGCCCATCCAGTGAGATTATCCCTGGGCCCTTAAGAACCAAATAGAGCAGCAAGAAAACCCAAAAGGCGCGCTGGTCGAAAATTGCCGCATCGGAGACACGGTCGAACCAAGTGACGATGGTTTCGGTATCAACGCCGTGGTAGGCCATGTCGACATAGCTTTGGACCACGATAAACCCGATCATCCCAGCTGCTGCCACCCGGGTAAACAAACCGACAACCACCAAAACAGGCAACACAAACTCCGAATAGGTGCCGAGATAGACAATCAAGCCATAGGGAATAAACGGTACCTGGGTGGCATCGTAATCAAAGGCCTCGACGATGGGTGGAACAATTTGAAAGTACGCCCCATCTTGAACGACGAAAAATCCCGCCACACCCTCGCCGACCTTGGTCAAGGCAGAATTGAAGTAGTAAAAAAACAGCACACCGGCAAAAACCAGTCGCGCAGATAGACCGAGAAACCAGTCTCCCAACAGTTGTTCTATGACACCAAAAAAACTGTTATAAAGACCATTCAAACCACCTATCATTAGTATTCTCCCAAAGCGCTGTGGAATCAATCCTGGTCGAGACGGTCACCCCAACCCCAGCCAAGAGCCGCCGACAAAACTCACCAACTCAGCGGGGCTGTTGCAAACCCGCCACACAGCCCCACGCGAAGAGGCGTTGAAGCTGGGCGGCCAAGTCGAAGTCCTGCTCTGCAGCCATCCCCGCCTCGGCAGCCCTCTGTAGGGACCCACCGGTCGCCAATTGTTGGAAAAAGTGCCAGCTAGCCCCGTCGGTGACCGGGTAAACCGTCACTGTCAATGCGGGGCGGACAACAATGGCATTCTCCCGACGCTTCATATCCACAGCCTCCCTCGGGCTATGTCCCAGGGAGGCCGACCAAAGGGAGACCACGGGGTAGGGAGACGTCAGGAGCGCCAGGGATGGGTGGAGCCGAAAACCCAGGTGGGGCAATTCATTGGGGTCCAGGCCCGCCAGGGCATCAAGGGTCAAGGGCTCGGCATCGGCAGCGTGGTAAGACTGCAGATAGCTCCACTCCAGCCGCGCCACATCCCCCAGGTAGGGGACCGTTTGCGCCGGGGGAAAGCGGTCGAGGAAAGCGCCAAAGCCCTGACCGTAGCGCATCAACAAGGGAGAGCGCGGCGGCTCCTCAGCGATATAGAGTTTGGCAACGGCCCCAAAAAACGCTTCCCCCACCAGCGCCTTGACTGCGGGAAAGGTCGCACCCAGGGCCTCGCACAAACTCACCATCACATTGTTGCGATAGACGTTAAAGCGGCGGGTCGTGGCCACGGTCCGAGCCGATACCACGGGGGTGGGCCGTTGGGGATCCCACAGGGCGTCGGCAAAGGCCTGCTGTAGCTCACCCAGGGACGGCATCAGCGCGCCTCCCGGTGACGCCAATGCCCTCCGACAACCCGCCGCACCTCCCGTGCACCACGGCGGCCAGGGCAGCCTCTGCCCGCTCGACTTCGGCCAACAACGTCTGCCAGCTGGGAAGATCGTTATCCCATTCGATGAGGGTGGGTAGCGCTCCCGTCAGGGCAAGGGTATGACGATAGAGACGCCAGACGGCATCGTCCACCTCCCGGTCGTGGGCGTCGATGAGCAGCTTTTCACCACTGTCATCCCTGTCTTCGGCATGCCCCCCTAAGTGAATCTCGCCAACGTGCCCCAGGGGAAAGGCGTCGATGTAGGCCTCGGGGGAGTACCCTTGGTTATTGGCCGAGACGAACACGTTGTTGACATCCAGCAGCAGACCACAGCCAGTGCGGGCCACCACCGCCTGTAAAAACTCCAGCTCCGACAGGGTGCTGTGGGAAAAATCCACATAGCTGGAGGGATTCTCCAACAGCATGGTGCGCCCCATCACCTCTTGGACGCGATCAATGTGGTCACAGACCCGCTGCAGCGTTTCCCCGGTGTAGGGCACCGGCAACAAATCGTTGAGGTAGATATCGTCGTGGCTGGACCAGGCCAGATGCTCGCTAAAGAGTCCGGGCCGGTAGCGGTCGTTAACCCCCTTGAGCCGGGCGAGGTGGGCCTCATCCAGGGCTCGATTGGCGCCGATGGAGAGGCCAACACCGTGGAGCGACAGGGGGTAGCGCTCGCGGATCCGGCCGAGGTAGTGATGGGGTGGGCCACCGTCGCCCATGAAGTTCTCGGCGTGGACCTCAAACCAACCAATATCGGCTTGACTCTCGAGAATCTCTGGGGCGTGCTGTAGCTTGAGACCCGCGCCAGCACGGGGTGGAATGGCACCTGGAGACGGCATGTGGATCTTCCCCTTTCCCATGGGAGTCTGGGTTTTCACCCCTTGAATGGATTGCTCCAGGGCGAGAGTCCAGTAAAATCCACCCCGCTGTGTGCCCACAGCAGGGGTGAAGTTTACCAATGAGCCCTATTGAGGGCTAGGAATACATCATTGAACTCAGCTTCGATGCTGTGAAATTTACCAATGAGCCCTATTGAGCTATGGGTACAACAACTCAAGAGGTGGGCAGATCGCGCTCAAGGGGCTTCAGGGAGCCGACGCGATCGCCGGGCAGGACAAACTGCTCGTCGCTCTCCGCAACACCGTACTTCTCACAATCACCCCGGGGCACTAGCGTCCAAGCGTTGCCCTGATAATCCACCTTGGAGGTCCCAGCGCAGGTGGTACCGGGGCCAGCGGCGCAGTCGTTCTGTCCAGCCAGGGAAATGCCATAGCACTTCTCCTTGCCAGCAGCCTGGGCGGTGTTGACAACGGCAGTGGTGGAGAGAGCAGCGGCAACGGCACCCACTACCATGGCGGCGGTCATCGTTTTGGTCTGAGTAGACATGGCATCTTTCTCACTTAGCGGTGTTAAACGTCGACAATCTCGTCGTGGCGGTGGAATCTTGAACTCGCCAAGATTCTTCAACGGTTACGCTCCATGGGCGCCGGTGGATGCAGCACACGCCCCCTTTGCGCCCACGGTCGGCGCGCCGTCAGCGCCCGCCGTCTTGATCATCCAACTGGCCAGCAGCTAAGACCTTGAGGCGAATGGTGCTGCTGATGGCGCTCCCCGAGGGGGACGCCATGGTCACCCTGACGTCTTTGTTGCCCGGCTCTTGAAAACGAAGCCGAATGCCGTCCTCCTCGTCGACCCGGGAGTAGGGTTGAGCGGTGGCGTCCACGAACCAGGTATAGCTCAGAATCTCGTCGGGATCGGTCCCTCGCCCCTGGGCGCCCAGGCGAACCCACTGGTCGACGGCGATGTTGGTCCTGGCCTGGTAATGGGTGCAGTGATCGTCGGCGCCCCGCTCGACACAGCGGGCCCGGGGGGCGGTGATGGCCAGGGTCACCGGGGTATCGTCGACGGGAATGGGACGGTAGGGGGTGCTGGCTTCACAGTCGTACTGGGCGGCGACGGTGGCGGGAACTTCCGTGGCGGCGATAATGGCCCGATCGCCGTTGCCGCTGTGCCCCATGCTGAAGAGTTCGGCCAGGTACACCCCCTGGCTCAGGCGCAACGCCAAGGCCGCTTCGCTGTCCCGGGGTGGCGCAAAGCCGGCGGCCTCCACCAACGGGGCGCTGGGATGATCGCGCCATTGGTCGTTGGCGTCGACGATAACCCCCTGGAGGTCCCCCACCACCAGGGCGGGATCGGCCATGGCAGGCGTGCCCACCCCTTCTGCCTTGACGATATAGCAACGGGTCTCGCTGCCAGTGACGATAAAGCCGGCGATCATGGCGCCGCTGCCCTGGGTGGAAATGTTGAGGGGGTAGGTCTCGCCTTGGTCATCCAACGCCGTCACCGAGACGATGCCCGGGGCAGAAACGCCATCCTGGGCGCCCAAGGTCGCCACGTAGGCCCCTTCCCCCAAGGTGACGGCAAAGGCGGCGTCGGTGGCCGAGGCGGGGGCCCGCAGGATGGTTTCGATTTCCCCCGCCGTGGGATGGTCGCTCCAGGTGGCGTTGTTGGCGATCACTTCTCCATCGGGAAAGCCCGCCAGGGTCAGCTGGGCGTCGAGGCGACCGTCGGCGGCTTCCCCCATCACGGCAAAGCGCCGGCCGGGGCCGTTGACGATAAAGCCGGCTTGCAAGCCAGCCCCCACCACGGGGCCATTGGTGGAAATGTTGAACAGGCGAGTGGGATCGATTTCCAGCCGACTGGGGTCGGTGAGGGCTCGCAGGTCCCCTGGGGGGGCTATGGGGCCATAGCCGTCGAAGCCCCAGCACTCCGCGTTGCCGTCGAGGCGGACCCCACAGGTGTGGCGCCAGCCGGCGCTGAGTTGGGCAAACGCCCCCGCCGGCGGGGTGGCCTGGCCCAGGTCGTCGCGCCCCCAGCAGGAGACGGTGTTGTCGGTCCGCAGGCCGCAGGTGTGCAAAGCCCCCGCCGCCACCTGGGTAAACGCCCCCTCGGGGGGGCTGGCTTGGCCGTAGTCATCGTCCCCCACACAGGCGACGGTGCCGTCGACGCCCACGGCGCAGCCGTGCCCCCCCCCGATGTCGACGTCGCCAAATTGCCCAACCAGGGGGCTGACCACCCCGTCCCAAGCCACACCCCAGCACAACAACGCCCCATCGTCGCGCACGCCACACCTCTGGGAGGGATAGGCACTGATTTGGGTGCTGATGTCGGTAAAGCGACCCGGGGGGGTCTGGGTGGCACCGAATTCGTCTTCACCCCAGCAACGCACGCCGCCGTCCGTCTGGCGGCCGCAGGCGTGTTGAATGCTGGTGCTGATTTGCTCGAAGGCGCCCGGGGGTACGGGCGCGCCCCCCGGGGTATTGCCCCAACACTGGATGGCCCTGGCCGAGTCGATGCCACAGGTGTAGGAATAGCCGGTGCTCACCTGGAGAAACGCCCCCGCCGGCGGGCTGGCTTGGCCACTGGAATCGCTGCCCCAGCAGCGGATGGCGCCATCGACGGCGAGCCCACAGCTGTGGGTGAAGTGGACACTCACCTGGCCGAAGCTGCCCGCCGGCGGATCGGCGCGACCGGCCACGTCAAAGCCCCAGCAGTGCACCGCGCCGTCGGTTTGCACCCCACAGGAATGGCTGTTGCCGGCGCTGATCTGGGCGTAGAGGCCCCCTTGGGGGGGAGGTGTCCCCCCGGCGTAGCGGTCCCCCCAACAAACCGCCGTGCCGTCGACCTGGATCCCACAGGTGTGTCCGTCACCGGCGCTGATCTGGCGAAAGGCCCCCGCCGGCGGGCTGGCTTGACCCTCGCTGTCGTCGCCCCAGCAGCGCACATCGCCAGCTCTAGTCAGGCCACAGGTGTGAAAAAACCCGCTGTCGAGGGCGACAAAGTCCCCGTCGGGGGGACTTCCCTGGCCATTGCCAGTGTCCCCCCAACACACCACCTGGCCATCCCTGCCCAGGCCACAACTGTGGAGATAACCCAGGCTCACCGCAGTGAAAGAGCCCTCGGGGGGACGCCCCTCCCCGGCCCAATCCCGTCCCCAACAAATGACCCGCCCATCGCTGCCCACACCACAGGTATGGCCCCTGGCGGCGGCGATGTGCACAAAGGTGCCCTCCGGTGGGCTGGCTTGGCCGTTGATGTCGTTGCCCCAACAGCGCACGGTGCCATCGCTGAGCAGGCCACAGGTGTGGTTGGCGCCGGCGCTGAGTTGGGTAAACGCCCCCAGGGGGGGATCGGCCTGACCGAACTCATTGTTGCCCCAACAGCGCACCGAGCCATTGGCGAGGAGGGCACAGGTGTGGCCATTTCCCGCAGAGATAATACCCTCGGCCCGGCCAGCTGTCGCCGCCAGGGCAAAAGCCAAATAAACCAGGGCGATAACGGCGCTGCCATATTGCTTCGAGGAAGGCCATTCATGCATATCGCGGGGTCTCCCTGTGGATTTCCGTAGGACTTTTCCCGGGGACGAGCATCAAAACTAGCGAAAGGACTCTGTATTGTCCACCATCTGTATGGTCCACCATCGGCAGTTTAACAGTTGGGCATTTGCTGTGAAGCACTGTACTACCTCGATGGGCTTGGCCTGTCAAACTCCCCTGGGGATTTGAGGATTAGTGCCCATTCAAGCCACGCCCATCCAATAAAACACCCTCGACAGAAGATCGCGCGGCGTCGAACCGCAATGGCGGCCTAGGGGGCCTTGGGTAGGGACACCTGCCCCCGGCGAAGCCCCGGGACAAACACCAGCGCCGACCCCAACAGGATCAACGCCAAACCGGTAAACGCCACGGTTGTCCAGCGGTATTCCCCCGCTAGGGTCGACACCGTCAAGGCCACCACGGGAAACAACACCGTGGCATAGGCGGCCTTGGCGGCGCCCATGCGGTTCACCAAATTCAAATAGGCCAAAAAGGCCACCACAGAGCCGATGACCACCAAATATCCCAGGGCGGCCAGGTAGGTGAACTCCAGGGGCAAGGTCCACGCCTGTCCTCGAAGCAAAGCCACCCCCCCGCACCCCAGGGCACCCCAAGCCATGGCCCGGACCACGGCGTTGGGCAAATCCACCGAGCGGCTGATGTGGACCGACAGCACGTTGCCCAAGGAAAAGACATAGGTCCCCACCAAGGCCAAGGCCAACCCCACCACCACCCCGTCGCCCCGCAACTCGACGACGCTTTCGTAGAACAAACCAACGATCCCCGTGGTGCCCAACAGCGCCCCCGCCATCACGGCCGCCTCGGGACGGCGGGCGAAGAACAACCACTGGTTGAAGGCGCCAAACAGGGTGGCCGTGGTAAACACCACCGAGGCCACCCCGCTGGTGACCAACGAGGTGGCGTGGTACATACAAAGATAGTTGAGGCCAAATAGACACAACCCCAGGGACGCCAGTACCCCGTGGGTTCGCCAGGGCACGGGGCGCCAGCGCCCGGACAACCAGAGACCCAACCCCAATAACGCCGTGGCCAACAAAAAGCGATAGGCGATGGACACCTCCACCGCCACGGGCCCCACCTGGAGGCGCATGGCATACCAAGACAGGCCCCAGGCCAACACGGTGATTCCCAACAACAGCAAAGACATGATAATCCTCAGCGGCGGCACCGGTTTGACATGGCCCCCAAGGCCTACGGCATTGTCCGGGTTCTCCCCAGCCCACCGGGGAACCCAACGCCTCGGAGTCGGGAGGAGTCAGAGCTTGGAAGATAAGCGCTTTGGCTCCGCGAGGATATCATCCGCCAGCCCCCCTTGACCCGTGGGGAGGCAGTTATCCCAATCACCCCTGGGGGTAAAGATGGCGGCCTCGTCCGGGGTGGATTGGGGGGGTCGCGATGTG
>JBHJHK010000341.1:0-9346 GCA_050330975.1 Candidatus Competibacterales bacterium
TTGCCGCCCTTCATGAACGGTTGGCCGATCAGAGGATGACCCTGGCCAAGTTGCGCAAACTCGCTGGGTTAATGAGCCAGTCAGAAGCCTTGAAAGACCTCGTGGGGGATGCCGAGGTCCCGTCCGATGAGCCATCAAAAGCATCATCGGACAAGGCCCCGGCTAAAACCCAACCGGACCCCGACAAAAAGCGATCCCAGCGCAAACCCTCGCCGCCACCGGCCATCGACGAACGCTGCCATCATCACCATGCGTCCCTGAACAAAGGGGATCGCTGACCTGAGTGTGGCCAGGGCACGCTCTACAAATACCCACCGGTGGTGCGCCTCCGGGTCAGCGGCCAGTCGCCCCTGCAGACCACTCAACACACCGTTGATCGGCTCCGATGCAACGCTTGCGGGGCCTACTTCAACGCCCCCGTTCCTGAGACCGTTACCGACGATGGCCCCCTGGATCAGCAGTACGGTTACAGCGCCCGGGCCTTGATGGGGATCATCAAGTTCCACGGCGGGGTGCCTTGCTATCGTCAGCAAAGCCTGCAGCAGCTGCTCGGGGCGCCCGTGAGTACCTCCACCATTAACGATCAGTGCGGGACCTTGAGTGAGGATGTGGGTGGTGCCGCATGGCGGGTGATATGAGCTTTCCCGCACGTCGTCGTGCCTAGACTTCATCACCCAGCGTGCGGCACCACCCCTATGCGCCGTATGGCCAGGTGGCGGAGGTGTACAACGTCAGCGGTCGGGCGACGCCGTTTTTGTACAACGGTCGCGATGGAGTGATGCGGGAGGCCAACGGGCTTTACCACATGCGGGCGCGGTATTATCATCCGGAGGTGAGGCGGTTTGTCTATCGGGATATTTTGAGGGATAGTGTGGATGCTCCGAAGACCTTAAATCGTTATGCTTATGTGGAAGGAAATCCCATTAAGTCCGTTGACCCAAGAGGTGAAAGCGCTATAGCTGTGTTGGGAGGAGTCACAAGTGGACTTATGTGCTTGCCAGTTCCCGGATCTAGAGTTGCAGGCACTGTGTTATTAATAGGGCTTCTTATTTTCTCTAACTCCACAGACAACGAAGATTCTCAGAAACCTTGCCCGCCTTGTAAGACAGTTAGCGGTAGGATAGTTCCGCTTGGAACCATTGCGCATAGACCTTTGGACACACCTCCACCAGGAAGAATAGAGCACGGCATTCTTGGTCCTCATTACAATATTTATCGAGCAAATCAGGCACCAAGAAACTCACCCAGGCCATGCAAGTGTTTCTGGCAATCTATTGGTGCTGTTCCACCAGGTGAATTGCCACCAGGGGCAATTCCCATTGAGCCATTTGCTAACTAAAATCAACCTGAAGCAGGAGATGACTCGTGAAATATCCAAACGGTGATCTAGCGCATATTGGTGATAGAGTAAGATTAGGGAATGAAGAAGGAATTGTTGTTTGCTCGATAGATACAGAAGAATATTCTGAAGAACACCCGAAGGAACAATGGAGTTATTTAGGAAAAGGGGTAATGGTCGAATTTCGCAAGTTCGGTTTAATTCATTACGAGGAACCTGAGAATGATTTGAGACTCATTGCTCGCGCCAAACCTTCTTAAATGCTTTATTTTTATAAGCACTCAGTTAAGGACAGTTTTGTTCGCTAAGTGGAGCGGGCGTAGGCTCGAGGATGGATACCAAATACCAAATGGGAGGCGATGATGATGACGAATTGGGATGCAAACGCTATTATCACAACCCAATGGCCTCCTCTTCGGCAACAAACGGATGGATGCTGGCGCAGAGCATGGCGAGTGGCGTCTGAGTGTCCTTACCCAAATGATGACAGCAATTCCCGCTAGCTTGACAGGGCTACGAAGAATCAATACGTTAGCTCTCATACGCTCACCGCTTAGTTCGTTTCGTCCTTTTTTAAATATGCCTTGCATGGTCGGGCCGGTGGTGCCGCACGCCGAGTGGCGTAATTTATTTATGCAACTTTTCTGCTGTTGGCGCCATTAAAGATTCGCATTTCTTCGTTGTGGTGGTGAACCCATAACCAAATAACACCAATGTGATTCTCAAGTTTCTTCGAAAATGATAGTGTTTTTCGGTGGTGCCGCATGGCGGGTGATATGAGATTTCCCGCACATCTTTGTGCCTGGACCTCATCACCCAGAGTGCGGCAACACCCCAGGAAGCGCTTGGGTAGGGATTGGGTTTTGTGGATCCAGCGACTCATAACGAAAATTAGCCCTTCGGTTGGCAAGAGGTGAGGCACCATTACACCACAGCCCCGGGTCCCAACGGTGGTGGGGTCGGCGGCGGCGCCATGGCCAACTCGGGGAATCCAACCCTCGGGAGTCGCTGTCAATGCCCGCTAGGTGGCCTCGCCGCCTGCCGATTGAGACTTGAACAATTGATCTCGGGCGATGTCCCGGTGGAACAAGGCTTCGATCTATCCACCGTCGAGAGAGGATACTGTTCCATGGGCCAGCTAATCGCTTTATTCGCCATTATCGCGCCTTTGACCACTTGGGCGGCCAGTGGGGAAAGCATCACCTACGCCATGGACGGCCAAGACTACGAGGGCTACTACGCAAGCCCTGGGGACGATGCGCCGTTGGTGTTGATCATCCACGATTGGGACGGCCTCACCGACTACGAGATCCAGCGGGCCGATATGCTGGCGGAGATGGGCTACGCCGCCTTTGTCGCCGACCTGTTTGGCGCCGGGGTGCGACCCACCGCCACCGCCGACAAGCAGCGCCTCACCAGGGCGCTGTACGGCGACCGCGCCAAGATGCGCGCCCTGATGAACCAAGCTTTAGCCACCGCCGAAGCCCAGGGGGCCAACGTCGACAACGCCGTGGCCATGGGCTATTGCTTTGGCGGGGCAGCGGTGTTGGAGCTGGCCCGCTCCGGGGCCGACCTCAAGGGCTTTGCCCCCTTCCACGGCGGCCTATCCACCCCCGAGGGCCAGGACTATAGCCGGGCCCAAGGGCGCTATTTGGTCCTCCACGGCACCGCCGACCGGGTGGTCCCCATGGAAGACTTTGCCGATCTGGCCGTGGCCCTGGAACAGGCGGGCCTCGACCACGAGATGATCACCTACGGCGGCGCCCCCCACGCCTTTACGGTGTTCGGCTCCGACCGCTACCGGGAAGAGGCCGATCAACAGTCCTGGGCGGCGTTTAGTCGCTTCCTCGACACCACCCTGCGCCCCTGACGCAGCGACACCACCCTGCGCCCCTGACGGGGCGATATCTTCCCGCGCGCTATGCTCGAATACCTCCCCAACCTCGACGCCGCCGCGGGGGACACCCTCCAGGCCAAGCTCTTCAACGACCTGCGCCAGGGCATCCTCTCGGGTCGCCTGGCTCCCCATGACCGCTTGCCGTCGTCGCGCCACTTGGCCGCCCACCTGGCCATCTCCCGCAACACGGTTTTAGCGGTCTACGAGCAGCTCATGGCCGAGGGTTACCTGGAGAGCCAGGGACCCAAGGGCACCTACGTCTCATCGGCCGTACCCGTGGCCAGGCCCCGTGCCCCTGGACCCGTTTCGGCCCCTCCGCGCCCCCGGGATCCCCCGGGCAGCGCCAACCCCCGGAGCCGTGGCGTTCCACCCCCGGGGGTCGAGCCCTTTAAACTGTGGTACGGCGCCTATGCACCGGCCCACTTTCCCGCCGTGGCCTGGCACACCGCCGTGCGCGAGGCCCTCTTGAAGTGTCGCGGTGATTACAGCCGTGACCCCGACCCCCTGGGGGATGGGGCCCTGCGCGCCGCCATCGCCCAGCGGGTGTTGGTGGCCCGGGGCCTGGTGGCCGACCCCGGGAATATCGTCATCACCTCCGGGTTCCAAGCGTCCTTGGGGCTTTTGCTCACGTGCCTGTCCCCCCAACCCCTGCGGGTCGCCGTGGAGAACCCTTGCTACGCCCCGGCGCTGAGGGTGTTGCGGGAGCGGGGGGACGCGGTGGTGCGGATTGCCGTGGATCGGTGGGGTCTCCAGGTGGCCGAACTCAAGCGTCACGCGCTGGATGTGGTCATCGTCACCCCCTCCCACCAATTTCCCACCGGGGCCACCTTGCCCATGGAGCGCCGCGCCGCCCTCCTGGCCTGGGCCAAAGGGACGGGTGCGCGGGTGATTGAAGACGACTTCGACAGCGACTTTCGCTACGACCGCCGCCCTTTGACGGCCCTGGCCGGGCTCGATGGGACCAAGGGCACGGTGATCTACTGCGGCACGTTCTCCAAAACCCTGGGGCCGGGGCTGCGCCTCGCCTACTGCGTGTTGCCCCCGGCGCTTCAACCCCGGGACCCCTTGGGATGCGCCGCCGTCGACCCCTTGCCCGGCCTGGAGCAACGGGCCTTGGCCCACCTGCTGACGTCGGGGGCCTACGCCCGCCACGTGCGGCGCCTGCGCCGCCACCACAAAGAGGTGCGGGATATCCTGGTGAACGCCTGCCAGACGCTGTTCGGCGCCGAGTCCGTCTTTGGCCACGAGGGGGGGATGCACTTTTGTCTCGATCCCCGGGCGACGGGCCATGGCCCCGAAGGGTTTGCCGCCGCGGCGGCCGACGCGGGTATTGAGTTGTCTCCCCTGGTCCAGGCCAGCTGCAGTTTTGAGCCCCGGGGGGACGCGACTTCCGCCGCCCTGGCCCGGGCGTTGATCGTCGGCTTTGGCGGCTTGACCGTCGATGTCGCGCCCACCGTCGCCGCCCGCCTCGCCGAGGTTTTCGCCGCCCCGGGCTTTGAGTCGACCCCGCTCCACAAGGGTATGGCCCCATAAAAATGCCTAGAGATGGCTCTTTTAGGGGGCCATGCCCTGCCCTAGCCTAGGTGCTTGTTAGTTATACAACATTGAGACAAGTGCCATGAACAATAACCCCTCTAGTGATACCCACCCCAACCCGGCGTCGAGCCTCGAGGCCCAACAGGGCAGCTTCAAGGTCAAAGCTGGCCTGGCCCAGATGCTCAAGGGCGGGGTCATCATGGATGTGGCCAACCCCGAACAGGCCGTTATCGCCGAGGAAGCCGGCGCCGTGGCGGTGATGGCGTTGGAGCGGGTGCCCGCCGATATCCGCGCCCAGGGGGGGGTGGCGCGGATGTCCGACCCCGGGATGATCCGCGAGATCATGGCGGCGGTATCTATCCCCGTCATGGCCAAGGCCCGCATTGGCCACTTCGTCGAAGCCCAAGTCCTCCAGGCCGTGGGAGTGGACTACATCGACGAAAGCGAGGTCCTCACCCCCGCCGACGACCAATACCACATCTGGAAGCACGATTTTAAGGTGCCCTTTGTCTGCGGCTGTCGCAACTTGGGTGAGGCCTTGCGGCGCATTGGCGAAGGGGCGGCCATGATCCGCACCAAGGGCGAGCCCGGCACCGGCGACGTGGTGGAAGCCGTGCGCCACGCCCGCACCGTCTTGGGGGAGATTCGCACCCTCCAGAACATGCCCATGGATGAACTCATGACCTTTGCCAAGCACCTCGGCGCCCCTCTGGAACTGGTCCAGGAAACCCGCTCCCTGGGTCGGTTACCGGTGGTGAACTTCGCCGCCGGCGGCATCGCTACCCCCGCTGACGCGGCGCTTCTCATGCAACTGGGGGTGGACGGGGTGTTTGTGGGCTCGGGGATCTTCAAGAGCGGCGATCCCAAGCGCCGGGCCCGGGCCATCGTCGAGGCCACCACCCACTACCAAAACCCCGAGCTCATCGCCGAGGTGAGCCAAAATCTCGGGGAGGCCATGGTGGGCATCAACGTCGATACCTTGCCCACGACTGAGCAGATGGCCAAGCGGGGTTGGTGAGGCGCTTCGTGGCCACCGTTCCCACCATCGGCGTCTTGGCCCTCCAGGGGGCCTTTATCGAACATCGCCATCACCTCCAGAGCCTGGGGGCAGCCACCGTCGAAGTGCGCTTGCCCTCGGATTTGGCGGCCCTGGATGGCTTGATCATTCCCGGCGGTGAGAGCACCACTATCGGCAAGTTGATGGTGAACGCCGGGCTCGTGGAACCCCTGCGGGCCCTGGCCGCCACTGTGCCCCTTTGGGGGACTTGTGCTGGGATGATCTTGCTGGCCAAGGCCGCCGACCGCCCCCAGCCGTTGCTGGAGATCATGGATATCACCGTGGAGCGCAATGCCTTTGGCCGCCAGGTGGACAGCTTTGAGCGTCCCCTGGACGTAGCGGCCCTGGAGGGTGGTCCCTTCCCCGGGGTATTTATCCGCGCCCCCAAGCTCACCGCGGCGTCCCCCGAGGTGGAAATCCTCGCCAGACTCGACGACGGCAGCGCCGTCGCCGCCCAGCAGGGTCGCCACTTGGTGACGGCGTTTCACCCGGAACTCACCGAGGATATGCGTTTCCATCGCTATTTCCTCACCCAGGTGCAGGGACAGTAGACGGTGCCGTAGCTCACAATCGGCGATGGAATCTGTTGGGTAGTGCCCCAAGGGGAACGTTGACCTCCGTGCCAGTTGACACCCCTTGGAATGACTTCACTATTCGCGGCGCGGCACTACCGTTCGCGCCTGTGTGATTGTTCAGTTTTCTGACTTTAATGCGCGTCGCGCGACCCCCTTTCCCCCCTCTAAGTGTCCATTTTCATCTATCCAACCTTCTTTCATCAAAGGATCTTTGTCCAGGTTGGTGCCGGATTTGAACATTGGGCTGCCGCTGACCCTTTGGAATTGTTCGCTAGTGCTAAATGTTCTTTGCACATTCCTGATCGTGTCATAGTCTTCGTTCTCAATCGCAATGACATAAATACTTTCTAGGCCTTTGAGTGTCCAATCTGTATCGCCATGAAAAAGATGTGTGCATCTGAGGTCTTTTGGTTTTAAGATCTGCCAGAATAGCTGCCACGCTTGTTGGCCGTAGTTTCCATCTCCAAGTGCTTTGATGTTGAAGCAAATTCCAAGCATTTTGGCTTTGGGGATGGTCGGTATGTCTGACTCTCCTCCACCCCCTCTGATGTACATGGTCGTGTCATATTCAAGATAAGCATCGTCGTCGATGCGAACAAAACAGAAATGCCGATAAGCTGCCGCTGGAGATATGGTGAGAATGCTGTCGCTAGTTTTTGGTTGGGTAAAATCGGTCGATCGATTTTGTATTTCGTGGGCGAAGAAGTAGATGACGTCGAGCCCATCATTGCGGATCTCGTCGTATTTGATGCTGGGGTACTTTTGTTTTAGGCGCTCGACGAATTTTGGCGGTGCTTTTTCATAGCTGTTGGTGAAGGACAGTATCTTTGTGCACAAAAGCTTGATGATATCACGGCTTGACAGTATTTCCGGCGAATGGAATGGTTCGTGATACATGTCTAGGCCAGCATTGTAAACTTCTCCACAGTTCCTGGCCAGCTGTTCATCTACTATTGGAAGTGTTGCTAGATTTTTTTGTAACGATCCAAGTAGCTCTGGGATCTTTTCTCGGTAGTGTTCAATGGCTTTTGTGAGCCGAAAGCTCCGGTCGTCACGGGATAGATCAGATAGGAGATTTTCATCGATCACGATATTTTTCATTGCATTTTCGGACATTTGATGGCCGCTGTATGGTTTTTGCTCGGTAGGTGTTTCAGTACAAACAACCCTCGACCGTGGGCCAAGCCCTCGCCTGAACTGCTCACGGGCAAATCCCTTTGCCACGCCGGCGGTGCGGGCTCTACTGTAGCGTTCTTGCCCGGGCAAAGCCCCCAAAGCCACTAAAATCGGGTTCTGGCGTGGGTCGGGCATAGTAAAAGCCCTGGCAAAGACAACCCAACTCCCTCAACAACTGATGCTGCTCCACCGACTCCACGCCTTCCACCACTACCTTGAGATCCAACGCCTGGGCCATGGCGATTACGCTTTTGAGGAAGCGATGGCGATCGGCTCTGTGGTTCAGCAATTTCAAAAAGGCGCGATCGACCTTCAGAGTATCCACGGGGAGCTGGTGCAACCGCGCCAAGGACGAATGGCCAGTGCCAAAATCGTCCATGGACAAACCAATCCCCAGGGCTTTGAGGGTGTCCAGGCGGGCGGCGATGACGTCCATGGCCGTCGCCACGGCGGTTTCGGTGATCTCCAGCCGCAGGGCGGTGGGGGCGAGGCCCGCGGCGAGCAAAGTCGCCTGGACCTCGGCCACAAACTCCGGTCGATCCAGCTGCTCACCGGCGACGTTGACACTGATGGTAAAGGTGTCATCCACCAAGCCTGCTTCCCCCCAGCGGCGGCGCCGCTGGCAGGCCTCGGTCAGCACCCACTGACCCAGGTCTACCATCAACCCAGCTGCTTCGGCAACGGGAATAAACTCCCCCGGCGACAAGTCGCCCCACCGAGGATGGGTCCAGCGCACCAGGGCTTCGACGCTGACGAGTTTGCCACTTTGGGCGCAGACGATGGGTTGGTAGTGGAGATGGAGGCCGTCCTCTTGGAGAGCGCGGCGCAGATCGTCGGCCAGCCCTTCACGGTGGGGCGAGGCGTGGGAGGGTTGGAGCTCACCACTGGCGGCAAAGTTACCACAGCCAGCGATGAGAGTTGGGTTGAAGGATGAGTCCATGGAAGTCGTTGTCGTGTACATGGCCATCAATCTCCTCGTCAGTTGTCGAAATTCGCCGTGCAAAGTACCGCCGCTGCGGTGTCGTTGCCCTTAAGTGCTCCCAACTACTGACGAAGTTTGGTAAATACGATCAGGTTTTAAGTGAGTACCAGTATGCGAGCCATGGAAAATCTATGCCCTACTCCCTGGGGGATTTTGTGCCCTTGACAAGTGGTAGACGCCTCCAGGACAGGGTAAAAATCTAGTTATTGAGGGAAATAGGGCTCCAAGGCCAACAAGTGGCCCATGAAAAGAGGCCAATGACTCGCGAACAATGAGACTTTATTCCCATGGTAGATGGGCTAGCCAAAGGGTGTGGGGCAGACAGCGAGGGAATAATGGAGTTAGCACTGCAACGGGGCTGAGTGCCCTGACGTTGTCATCGGGTTCACGTCTTAGGGCACATGATCCATGGCTGATGCTTTTCTACTCGAGGAATTACGGTTAGCCAATAATGGATCTCGTGATTTTGGAGACGCAAGTCCCTCGACGGAGCCACACCCTATAGACATATTGGTAACGGCTGCCAGAGAGCGACTACCCATACTGTCAGTCGAGATGCCAGATTCCATGAGCCCACAGAATTCGAGGAGAGAGGCCATGTACAGCCCAGCCGCGTTAGAACCCACCGTGATCCTACAGCGTTCCGGTTCTGCTCACCCCTTGCATATACCCTTGCCCCTACCTCCGGTCACGGGCAATGCCACCCAAGATCGCCTGGTCATGCACGCCTATCGCCGTCTCAAGGGTCGCTTGAGCCGCGAGGCCCGGACCGCGCCACAGTGCC
>JBHJHK010000342.1:0-8952 GCA_050330975.1 Candidatus Competibacterales bacterium
GGTCGGCGGAAGTGGGGGAGCCGGGCTTTCGGGGGGGGGAGGCGTTGCTCGTCTTGGCCAGCGTGTGCTGGTCGTGGTACACCCTTCAATGTCAGCGCTGGCTGGTGGGTTTTAATACGTTCCATATCACCGCCTGGACCATGACGGGCGCACTTGTTGCGGTGTGGTTGTTGTTCGCCGTCATGAGTCAATTTTCCCTGGCGGCATTGCCCAACCCTTGGCCGACTTGGGAGATCAATGGGTTGTTGCTTTGGTTGGTACTCACCAGTACCTGTATGGGGGTGGTGTTGTGGCACGGGGGCACCCGTCGGCTGGGGTTGGTGCGCTCGGCCATGTATTTCAATTTGGCGCCTTTGTTCGGGGTATTGATCAGCTCGGCGTTGGGCTTTGTGCCCACGCTCTATCAATTGGCCGGTGGGGCCTTGGTGCTCGTTGGCGTCGGGCAGATACACGTACGGCGCTACTGGGCCTTGAAGTACGGCTGATCCTGCCGTTTCCCTGGATCGAGGGGTGATTGCCGAAAACGATAACATTTGTGGATACTGGCGGTCTTTGCTCGCCCTCGTTTGCCCTTCACTATCTCCACCCAAAGGCCACCTTCACCATGAGCCAGCGCAGCTATTGCATTGCCGTGATCCCCGGCGACGGCATCGGTACCGAAGTGATTCCCGAAGGCCAGAAGGCCGTTGAAGCCGCGGCGCGGCACTTCGGTTTTGCCGTCCACTGGCAAGTCTTCGACTGGTCGTGCCAGCGCTATCTGGAGACGGGAAGACTGATGCCCGAAGATGGCATCGAACAAGTCAAGGGGTTTGATGCCATTTACCTGGGCGCCGTGGGTTGGCCCACCGTCCCCGATCACATTTCCCTGTGGGGGTTGTTGATTCCCCTGCGCCGGGAGCTGGATCAATACGTCAACCTGCGCCCAGTGCGGCTCCTGAAGGGCACCCAGTCGCCCCTGGTGGGGAGGGACTCCAAGGACATCGACTTTATCGTAGTGCGGGAAAACGTCGAGGGGGAATACTCCGAAATCGGCGGTCGCCTCTACGGGGGCACCGAGCAAGAAATGGTCTGCCAGCAGGCGGTCTTCACCCGCAAAGGCGTCGACCGCATCCTGCGCTACGCCTTTGAACTCGCCATGACCCGCCCCCGCAAACAAGTGACATCGGCCACCAAGTCCAACGGCATCGTCCACACCATGCCCTATTGGGACGAGCGGTTTAAGGTCATGGGGGCCCGGTACCCCGAGGTGACTACCCAACAGTTCCACATCGATATTCTCACCGCCCACTTCGTCCAGCACCCCGACTGGTTCGACGTGGTGGTGGGGTCCAATTTATTTGGCGATATCTTGTCGGACTTGGGTCCGGCCATCGCTGGCTCCATTGGCATTGCGCCTTCGGCCAATATCAACCCCGAGGGCGTGTATCCGTCCATGTTCGAGCCAGTCCACGGCTCCGCCCCCGATATCGCCGGAAAGGGCATCGCCAACCCCATCGCCGCAGTGTGGAGCGCGGCGTTGATGTTGGATCACCTGGGGGAAAAGGCCGCCGCCAATGCCCTGGAAGCGGCCATCGAGACGGTTTTGGTGGCTCGCAGCGCGGTGACCCGGGATTTGGGAGGCGAGGCTGACACGGTGCCCTGCGGTGATGCCATCGCCGCGGCGGTGGCGGGTTGAGGTACCCCCGGCCTCGGGGGCGTGGCTCAAAGCTATCAACGGCGAAAGTCGGGGCTCACCCGATCCAACTTGCGCAGCAAGGCCGGCCACAATCGCTCCCCCTTGGGGCCATCCCCCCGCTGAAACTGCTGGAAGGTGTGGTCACACACCTTTTTGCTGGGAATGATCAGCGGTTGGCCGGTGGAGCGGGTAGCCACCTGGATGCGACAGGCCATCTCTAGGTAGTACATCCGATAGAAGGCCTGGGCGATACTGCGGCCGACGGTGAGCAGGCCGTGGTGGCGGAGGATCATCGCCCCACGAGCCCCCAGGTCTGCCACGAGCCGTGCCCGCTCGTCCAATTCCAAGGCGATGCCCTCGTAGTCGTGGTAGGCCAGATCCCGGTAGAACTCCAATGACATCTGGTTGAGGGGCAACAAGCCCTCCTCCTGGGCCGCCACGGCCATGCCCGCCAGGGTGTGGGTGTGGAGGACGCACAGGGCGTCTTCGCGGGCACCGTGGATGGCGCTGTGGATGGTAAACCCCGCCGGATTGACATCCCACTGGCTGTCGCGGACTTTTTCGCCGTTGAGATCGATGACCACCAGGCTCGATGCGGTGATCTCCTCGAATAACATGCCGTAGGGATTAATCAAGAAATGGTGTTCGTCCCCCGGCAAGCGCGCCGAGATGTGGGTGTAGATGGTGTCATCCATACCGTAGAGGGCGATGAGGCGGTAGCATGCCGCCAAATCCATGCGCAATGCCCACTCGTGGGCATCGACACCGGGGGGCGGGGTAGTGGGCTTGGTCATGGCAGCGCTCCGACAAAGGGGTAACCGACGGTGATGGGTCGTTCTTGAGTCTAGACCCTAGGGTCTCGGTCTACTAGGTTCCCGGAGCCGTACCTCCCGAAGGCCGACGACTCCCATGGCGGCCGTATGGGCCGTTGGGCGCCCATCGAAGAGAGGGGTGGAACGAAAAGTTGCTTAACCTACTCGCGCTTATCGATTACGCTACATGTCGCCCGAGCATGTCCCAGGAAAGGCAATGGGGAATTGGGGAATGCTTTGGGATCGCAGGCGGATGCCTTCAAGCATAGCCGTGTTGCGCAACAGTCTCCAACAGCCCCGAAGGCGGAGAACTCGCTCCACCTAGACCCATCCACCTCAAATTTCCATTTCGTCTTCAAAGGGGTGATGGATTTGTCAATGGAATGCGAGGCGATGCCCCATGCCACAAGGTAGGGAGCAGACCCCAGAAGCAAGGGACGGTAAAGCGAATGGCCTTCAAGCGCAATGCCATTGATATCGATGGCTATCACATCCTCAACGAATTGGGTCGAGGGGGCATGGCGACAGTCTACCGTGCTCACCACATTGCCACTTCGAAGGAAGTGGCTCTCAAGGTGTCCCACAGCGAGGTCGATCAGAGAAACTTTATCAAAGAGATAGATACATTAACATTAAAGCTTCCCGAACATAAACACATTATCAAAATATTTGAAATAGGCATACAGGAAAGTATGTGCTACTACGCCATGGAGTTGATCAAAGGCGGAACGTTACATGATAAAATAAAGATCAAACAAAAGGCTCAAGAGCGATGGCAAAGTGATGAAGTGCTCGAGATGATATCAGCCATTGGCAGCGCTTTGTCCTTTGCCCATAATTATGGTGTTATTCACTGCGATCTCAAGCCATCCAACATATTGATTCGCGAACAAACAACGGAGATTGTATTGGCTGATTTTGGCATTGCGCGCCTCCAGGGTGAAAAAAATAGCGATACGGCTCACAAGCTCATCGGTTCAAGATTTTATATGTCGCCCGAGCGCTTTGATGTCAAAAGCAATCCCAGCCCAATTCCCGCTTGGGATTTTTATAGCTTGGGTGTTATTCTGTATAATTTGCTGGAATATAGATATCCCTATCAAGGCAATAACACCATCGAGGTAATGTTTCAACATATAAATTCCCCCATACCCAAGCTTGCTGCAGATTACAAAGACTTTCAGCCTCTCATTGAAAAATTGCTCCATAAAAATAATAAAAAAAGAATTAGTGAATATGGCGCCCTAGCAGAAGAAGTCAACAACCTAAAAAAGCTAGTAGGAAACAAAAAGGCCCTAGAGTTGGGCGACTTTAATTATTGTGCTCTCATGCTTGACAAGCTGAATTACAATGTCAAACATAAGGTTTGGGGAGGGTATACCGAACCGGAGGATTTGGGAAAGGCCTTTCGGGGAAAAAAATCGGATTATCGAAAGCAGCTAAAGCGAGGTAGTCTGCCGCTTGATGCGTTGCGTCACATTTTTAGAAATTCCGAGCTAATCAATGATAATAACGAGGCTGTGCTCATAGATGGTGATCCAAATCTGAAGGAAATTTTTGCCGGTGGATCCAGCGACTCGATGGCCATTCCTCGGATACTCATGGGTGCCGCCAAAATGAAGACATTTTTTTGTTGTGACGAATCCGATGAAAACCAAATCGATAGAATTGACGAGCTTTACTTTGATTTGATTAGCGTGGTTATAAAAACAACCATCAAAAGCGTCACAAATGACTTGGGTTCAGGGCATCCCATCGACGATAATTGGATTACTCGCTTTCTCAGCTATTCAGTTGAGGCCACAGATATCACCATGGTGAGTGTTTCAGAAATGGGCTTTGTGCCCGCTTGGGTATGCAAGCAATTTTTTGAAAACCCCAATCATAGTAGAATCACTCACGGTAAATCTATAATCTATATCGTCAGTGACAATCTCAACCCAGTTAAAGTAAAAAGAAACATTATCGAGCGAGCAAAACGCATAGAGCAAATCAAGAAGATCGATGCAGCTAACTCCGGTGCCAGGCCCACCGGCAAGGATTTTTTTCAGTTTGCCAACTTTGAAATCTCTGTTTATAGGGATATCATCCAAGATGTGGACAAGTTTTGTGAGGCCATCGCTGATAGCCCATTTACTTTTTGGAGCAATAACGATCAGTCCATGGATAATTTGGCCAAATATCTTGAATTGAAGCATGTCGAAATAAGCAGCAGCACATAGCGCAACTGTTTGTTTTTGTTGCGCTAACCAAAAAAGAATTCGGCCTATGTCATTCAATCACCATAAGAAATAATTTACTTGAAAAAAATATTTTTGGTGGCCTCTAAATGGAACGTACCCTATCGGGAGGTATTTGCTTGTGGAAAAGCATACGAGTTTGTCTTGTTGTGTTCTGTTGTGTTTGCTAAATTTTTTGTTTTTTTTTGGAATGCAAAGCAACGCTATCGCACAGGGAATTGGTGATCTCGGCATAACTAACCAACAAAGTAGCTCATCCGTTGATAAAGCAAGCTCAGGCCCGGTGCTTTTAGGGGAAATCGACGTTCCTATTTATATTGACAGGGCAGAGCTCAGCGAAATGGTGAGAGAAATTGCCTCTCAGGAATCGCAAAACGCCGAGACCTTGCAGATTCATGCCCGCTGGATACGCTATCTTAATGGCGAATTGCAAAAGGTGGCTCCTCCCGAGCAAGCTTACCTAAACACCATCCAGGTGGAGATTGAAAAAAAGGTAGAAGAGATTAACGAGCGCGCAGGGAGCAATATCTTTAATATCAATCGCTTTTGGGTGCTTATTGCGGCTTTCTTGGTCTTTTTTATGCAGGCTGGCTTTAAAGTGCTCGAGGTTGGGATGGTGCGCCAAGTTCATGGTAATACCGTGGGCATGAAGAACCTCACCGACTGGTTGGTGGTGTGTCTGTGCTATTATACCTTTGGTTTCGCTTTGATGTTTGGTGACAGCTGGGGCTTTTTTGGTTGGAATCCACAATTCTTTATGCCAACTGCTGAATTCTTTGAAACGATAATTCCCAATACTAGCCATAATTTGGGTTTTGAGTTTTTTCTTTATCAGTTGGCTTTTGCAACTACGGCAGTGACCATTATTTCCGGAGCCACATCAGAACGTTTGCCATTGGTTACCTACGTGTTTATATCCATCTTTGTTTCGATGTTTCTCTATCCCGTTTTTGGTCACTGGACTTGGAGTGGATACTTGCTCACGGGTAACGAAGGGTGGTTGGCAGAACTGGGTTTTCACGACTTCGCCGGCAGCACGATAGTCCACTCCATGGGTGCCTGGGTAGCCCTTGTGGCTCTGTGGTATATCAAACCGCGCAATTTTTGGTTGAAGCCCGACGGAGAGATCAACGATGAATACTACAAGCCTAGCAACCTGGGTTATGCCGTATTGGGAGTTTTTATTCTGTGGTTTTCCTGGTGGGGATTTAATGGTGGCAGCTTATTTGAGTTTCAGCCCCAGGTTTCATCCATCATAATGAATACCAACCTCTCGGGGGCCGCCGCCGCTCTAGTGGCATTTTTTAACGCCTTGGCTGTGGACAAGCGCTTCTGTTATCACATGCTCATCGGTGGTGCCATCGGAGGTCTGGTGGCCATCACCGCCTGCTGTGACGTGGTCACCCCCTCTGAAGCCATTGTCATTGGCATCGTCGCCGGGTTTGTTCACAACTATTCCTATCGCTTTTTGCGCGGATTTGCTTTCATGGGTAGACGATTTGATGATGCCATTGGAGCTATTCCCGTCCATGGGTTCTGTGGAGTGTGGGGAACTTTTGCAGTAGCCGTTTTTGGCACTCCTGGTGCGTTTAACTTTGCCGAGGTGAGACTGGAAAGCGTCCAAGTACAATTGCTGGGCATTGTGGTTGCGTTTGTGTTTGCCGTTGTGACATCTATTATCTTCTTTGAGATTTTGAAGTTGCTCAGAATCGCTCGACGAATATCCAATAACGAGGAAGAATTTGGCTACACGGTGGGATCTATGCTCACCATCGATCGGAAAAAATGATTGACGAGATGGGGTAGATGGAAAGCGGCTAAAGAGCTCGACGATCCATCGGCCCTGACCAGTCAGTAACCTTGGCCAAAGTCCACCAGATTCATCAGTGGCTGTTTATTGATGAAGCGCCGCAGATTATCGGCTATCTGGGGAGTGGCAAACTCCGGTTGAGGTTCAGAGGCAATGTGGGGCGTGAGGCGTACTTTGGGATGGCGCCAGTAGGGGTGTTCCGAGGGCAGGGGCTCCTCGGTGAACACATCTAAGGTGGCCCCAGCGATGCCACCGCCGTCGAGGGCTGCGAGCAGATCCCCGTCTTTGACGTGCCCACCTCGCCCGACGTTGATCAAATAGGCTCCCATGGGGAGCTTGGCGAGGGTGTCGGCATTGATGATCCCCTGGGTGGCGGGGGTCAACGGCAGCAGACAGATCAAAATCTGACTTTTGGCCAGAACGACGTCAAAACCCCCTGCCCCATGGTGGGTGTTCACACCTGGTAGGGTTTTGGGTGTGCGGCTCCAGCCCACCACCGGAAAACCAAACTGGGCCAACCGGGTAGCGCAGGCGCCGCCGATGGCACCTAGGCCCAGCATACCCACCGTGCGCTCGGCGGTGGGTACCTGGGGCAGCCGCTCCCAGCGGCCCTCTCCCTGGAGGCGGGCATAGTCGGCCATGTTGCGGTGGTGGTGCAACACCTCGTGGCAGACGTACTCGACCATTTGGTCGCTCAAGGTGGGATCCACCAACCGCACCACGGGGACCGATGGACGCTGGGGGTCGAACAGCAAGTTATCGACCCCCGCCCCCATACAGGCGATGAGCTTGATGCCGGTGAAAAGCTCCCAAGCTTTGGGGGGGGGCCGCCAGGTGAGGACCACGTCCACCGTTGCCGGATCGTCGATGTCCGGCCACACCACCAGTTGTGCCTCGGGACAATGTTGGGCCAACGCCCGTCGCCAGCGTGGGGCGTAGGGCAGCTGGTTGAGTAAAGCGACCCTCATGCAAGCTCCTCAAAATAAAAGGGGGGTTGGCCGACAAGTATAGGCCGCCTCTGGCGGTCTTCACCCTCCAAAGGTTTGAAATAGAGTGATGATGAGCACCCCGTTGACCGCTACTGCTACCCCCAACGACACCAGTCCCAATAACCCGCCCCAAGCCATGACCACGCCATCCCGCTCCAAGAGCCCCAGGGCGATCATGGCCACGGTGGAAGCGGGAAACCCCGTGGAAGCGGGTAAGGGCAGGGCGATGACCAGGGCCAAGACGACGAGCAATACCCCCAAACCCTGGGTGCCCCACCGGCCTGCCACTTTGGGCCAGCGGGGTCGCAAACCCTCCTCGATGCGTTTGAGCCAAGGCATCGTACGGGTCACCACCCCCATGAGGCGTCGTTGGGGCAGCCGATAGCGGCGAATAAAACCGGGTATCCATGGGGGGTGGCGGCCTGCAGCCAATTGCCCGCTCAAGCCGGCGATGAGAATGCCCATGGTGGTGCAGACGCCGGGGATCGCCCCCACTGGCACCATGTTGGGCAAGGCCAATAGCAACAACAATACCCCGTAAACGCGGTCCCCCAGCCGCTCGGCCAACTCCCCCAGGGTCAATGGGGTATTGGGGTGGACTGCGAGGACGTTGAGCAACAGCGTCGAGGTGGGGACTTGGGTTGGAGGGACATCGCTCTCAACAGGGGCCATGGACAAGCTCTCCCGTCCGCGGTAGGGGTGTTGGCCGTTTGGCGAGTGACCCAGGCTGGGCCTGGAACAGGGTAGTACGGAAGGGCAGGGCCCCGGAGACCTGGGTCTCCGGGGTGACGCCCCGAGGCGTTGTCTCCGGGGGAGAGACGGGAAAATGCGCCCCGGTGCGGGGCCAACGTCAAGGGTTAGTGATTACCCGTCACGCCGCCAACTGACGCAGCACATAGTGGAGGATGCCGCCGTGCTGGTAGTACTCCCATTCTTTGGGGGTATCGATGCGCACTTTGACCTGGAAGGTAGTGACCTTGCCCTGGTGATCGGTGGCTTTGATGGTGACGAGCTTGGTGCCAGTCACCAGGTCTTCCACATCAAAGGCCTCTTTGCCGCTGAGCCCCAAGCTTTGGTGGCTCTCCCCCTCGCGGAACTGGAGGGGCAGCACACCCATACCCACTAGGTTAGAACGGTGGATGCGCTCAAAGCTCTCGGCAATCACCGCCCGCACCCCCAACAGCCTAGTGCCCTTGGCGGCCCAGTCGCGGCTGGAGCCAGTGCCGTACTCCTTGCCGGCGATAATCAGCAAGGGGGTGCCCTCGGCTTGGTACTGCATGGCGGCGTCGTAGATGAACATCTGCTCGTTGGAGGGCTGATAACGGGTCCAGCCCCCTTCGGTGCCCGGGGCCAACTCGTTGCGCAGGCGGATGTTGGCAAAGGTGCCCCGCATCATCACCTCGTGGTTGCCCCGCCGCGAACCGTA
>JBHJHK010000343.1:0-6812 GCA_050330975.1 Candidatus Competibacterales bacterium
CACCCCCCCCGTATCCTCCCCGCCGCGCCCCGCCGCCCTAGCGGGCGCCCGCTTGACCATTCCCCCGGCGCCGGGGTTTCACTTGTTATCCCTGCCCACGGGCGACGCCGGGGCCCAGGTGGGACAGGACGTGGTGGGGCGCCAGGAGGTCTCGCTGTGCCACCAGCGCCGGGACCCCGGCCGGGCGAACAGCCCCCTGGTGCCGCTGTGGATCGGCTGGTCCTGGTCCCAGGTGGAAGCCGCCGCCGCCGCCAACCGCAGCCGCGACCGCCCGGCCCACTACGGCTTGAAAAACCCCCTAGTCGATGGCGGCGCCGCCGGTGCAGGTGCAGAAGACGTGCCCGCCCTGCGGCTGGACACCTACCCCCGGGGGGCGCCCCTGCCCCCCCTGGAGGAAACCCCGGACCGCGGCGGCGACGGCGCTTTGGGCATCACCCTAGTGGAGGACCGCCCGGCCCTCGGGTTGTCGGACAGGGCGGGCCGCCGCCCGTTGGCGGTTGGGGAACCGTTGGCCTTTCAGCGGGATGCCTGGATACTGTGGCATTCCAGCGCCGACCTAGGGGCCCAGGACTCCCCCTCCCAGGGCTGGCCCTTCGCCCTGCGCCTCCAGCGTCGCCCCAGACGAGGCTGCGGCGCGGGGTCGTTGCTGGCGACGGTCTACGGCCCCTCTCGGGATGCGGCGAAGCCAGGGGAATCCGCCGGGGCGAGGCTCTACCTCTACCCGGGGCCCGGAGGGGGTGACGCCACCAGCGTCGGACTGCCCCCGGGGCGCCATACTTTTCCCGACACCCAGGAACCGGGGCCAGAAGACGCAGCCCTGTTCCAACGGGCCGTGGCCGCCGGGCTCATCCGTCTGGAGCCGGGCCCCCGGATAACCCTGGCCCCCATCGACCTGGCCCGGCGCCAGGCCATGGCCCGCCGCCACCCCCAACACCTGGTGACCCCTTTGGAGACCATCCGGGGTGAGCCGTGGCCAGACGTGGCGGGCGGCCCCACGGCCGACCTCCAGCGCCGCCTCCAACACAGCGCCGCCGGCGCCCACCTCCGGGCCCAGGTGGCGGCCTTCAACCAACGCCGCCTCACCGCGGCCGTGCGACTGCGCTTCCCAGGGCGCACCTTGGCCGACCCCGCCACCCCCTGGCGGGTCACCCTGGCGACGGGGCCGACCCAGGCCCCCTTGGCGGTGGATAACGCCATGCCCCTCATGGCGGGCCGGCTGTTCCCCACGCTACCCCGAGGTTGGCTACCCTGGCAGCGGGTGGCCCGCTGGCCCCACCCCGCCGACGACGCCAGCCGGCTGACCTTCGCCCTGCCCCTCGCCCGCCCCGCCCGGGGGGGAGAGCGGGCGACGCTGCTGGTCATCGGCCGCCACTTGGCCATCGAGGGGGCCACGGTGTTGTCCAGCCGCCCCCGCTGTCTGGAGGCCAACCCCTGCAACGGCTTGGGAGAAGCCCGTTGGTTGACCCTGGCCTTCGCCCCGGGGGCCAAAACCTTGACCGTGGCCATGAGCCCCCGCACCCACGGCGACCTGGGGGGGCTGTACCGCTACGACCCCCTCTCCATCGCCGTCGTCGACGACGCCTTGGTCTGGCGAACATCCGGCCTTGGCACGCGCCGTCAAAGGGCCCAAGTCGCCCTGGTGGACCGCCGGGGACGCCCCTTGGCCGACGGCGAGGCCGGCCCCGTGGCCCCGGCGTGGGAGGCGGGCCTCGCGGCTTTGCTGGGGGTCCACCCCCGCCAAGAGGGCTCGATGTTGGATACCTTGAGCCGGCTGGGCGGCTTGGGATTTGCCGATGTCACCGCCACCCTCACCGTCGACTTGACCCTGCAACAAGCCGCCGTCACCGCCCTAGAGGCGGGCTTTGCCGCTGCCACGGCCCCCCGGGAAGGGGCCTCGGATGGCTTTGGGAGCGAGCGCTTTGCCAGTCTCATCCTCATCGACGTCGACGACGGCGACATCCTGGCCAGCGCCGGGCTCCCCGCCCTCAAGGCCCCCGTGGCCTGGGGCGACCTATGGGCTTTCCACGCCGCCAACACCCGCCACAGCCCCCTGGTGCCCTGGGGCTGGCACCACGACGGCAGCGGTCGCCACATCGCCGGCTCGACGTTTAAGCTGGTGACGGCCCTGGCCCTGGAGGGAGAAGCCGTGGAGAATCCGGCCTTGGCCCCCCTGTTGGCGGGGATGGCCCTCCCCGACATCAGCCGCTCCCCCTTGGCCCGACGCTATGGCTTCGACGTCGATGCCAGCTGTTACCCCGCCCGCTCCCGGGGTTGCCGCCCCAACCGCCGGGTGAAAGGGGTGCGCTACGATTGGCCGGGCCGGGGGGCAATCCACAATTACAGCCGCTTTGAGACCCCGGCGAGTCTGCTGCGGGCCTACGACGAGCGCCAGTACGGCCTGGAACAGGCGGTGCGGGATTCCCTCAACACCTGGTTCGCCTGGCTGGCGGAAACCAGCGACCGCACCTTGCTGGACGACCCCAAAATCCCCGGCATTCCCCACGCTGCCCCCCTAGTGCCGGCGGCCCTGGAGGGGCTGCGCCCCCTCCACGCCATGGCCCTCCAGTTGGGCTTTGGCCGGGATCACCCCCTGGACGGGGGGCTGTTGCCGCCCCAGGTGCTGCGCCCGGGGGATGTGTTGCTGACCCGAGCTTCGCGCCTCGACCCCTTGACGGGGCGCAACCAAGTGCGCCAAGCCGCCCTGGGCTTTCGCCTCCAGACCACGCCGTTGCGCATGGCCCTGGTGGCGGCGGCCGTGGCCGGGGGGGAGCGGGTCGCCCCGCGATTGTTGTTGGACCTCAACGGTCGCCCGGCGGCCCGTCGCAGTCGACCGCTGACCGTGGAAACCAGCCGTCTGCGGCGGGGGATGAAGCGGGTGGTGGAGGATGGCACCGCGAGCAAAGCCTTTGCCGACCCCTTCTTTGCCCCCCTGCGCCCCAGGCTCTACGCCAAGACCGGCACCGGGGACCTGGCGGGGGAGGCGGGGGTCAACAACGCCTGGCTGGTGGGTTGGCTGGAGACCCGAGGCGCCCCGGCCCTCAAAACCCCTGTGCCCCTGCCCCGTCGCCTGGGGTTTGCCTGTGTCATCAGCCATGTGACGGGCACCGGTGGGCAACGCTGTGGCCCGGTGGTGGCCGCCCTACTCCGGGCGCTCCTGGCCCCGACCCCCGAGTCCGAGACTCCGGCGCCGACCCTCACGGGCCTCGATCCCTCGGGGGGTGCCGCCGCCGGGGCGCTTCGGCCATGAAGGGTTTGCCGTGGGCCCGAATCAGCGCTGGGGTCTTGCTGGTGGCCGGCCTCCTCTTGGGGGCCACCTTGGGCTTTGCCCCCCCCTGGTGGGAGCCCACCGCCATGGCCATCCCCCTGGAGCCGGGGCAAAGTCGGGTGGTGGGCCACAGCAAAGACCCCGGCTCGGATGAATTGTGGGCCACCGCCGCCGATCGTCGCCACCTGGCCCTGCGACGGGACGACCGGGGACGGTGGTGGGCGGGCAACGCCGCCGCCCGCAAACGGGTATTGGTGGCCGCCCCCGAGGGCCCTTGGCGGCGGGTGCGCACTTGGCCCCTGGCGGCGGGGGACCAATGGCGCATCGCCGGCCACACCCTGAGGGTCAACGCCGTGGACCGGGACGGCTTTGCCCTGGAGGAGGACCGCGGCGGAGTGTGGCGCTTCCGGGGCGGCCAACTGGCCGACGCCAGCGGCCCTTTGCCCCCCTGTGATCCCCCCTCGACCCTGGAGGGGCTCGCCCGGGGACTGGGGTTCGCCGCCACCGACGCCTTGACCCTGGGGGGTGGCGTTCACTGCCGCCGGCGCTTGGGGCTGCCCCAGGTGGCGGCGGACGCCTTGGTGGTCGCCTTTGACGGCGAGGGCTTTACCCTGAGCCTCGGCCCTGGGGAAACCCGGGGGGCGGGGGATCCCCTCCCCGTCCAACTGCGCCGTCGAGACGGCAACTGGCAATCCCTGCACCAACGGGAAGCCCCCTTGACCCCGGGCACGGGCCTCATCGTCGGCTACACTCGCTACCGGGTGGTGGCGGCGGATGGGGCGTTGACCCTGGCGGTGGAACACCGGGCTCGCCGCTGGCCCCACGCCGCAGGTACTCCCCCCACCCCACCGGGAATGGAAATCGCCTTTATCTCCCGGTCGCCGGGGGCGCGGCCCGCCTTGAGGGTGGCCTTGGGGGCCGCCGCTTTGGCCGCCCTAGGGGCCCTGCTCGGCCTGGTCTTCACCGGGTTTGGAGCCTCAAGCCCCGGGGGGCTCCACTCCAAGGCCCCTCCCCCCTGGCGGACCTGGTTTGGCGCCGCCTTGGCCGGGGCGAGCCTGGGCTATTACTTCCAGGCCGCGGCCGCCAGCCCGCTGGCGCCCTTGCTGCTCTTGGGGCTGGCCCTCGGGGTGTGGCACCGCCGCCTGGACCGCCGAGCCCCCGGGGCCTTGGGGCTGTTCGCCCTCACCAACGGCCTCACCGCCGTGGGCCTATTGACCCTGCTGCAACTGGGCCTCGGCGCCGAGGAATCCACCTGGCTGCGGTTTGTCAACGCCAGCGCCGCCTTGGCGGCGGCCTTTTGGTGGGGGCTTTGGGCACTGGTCAACGCCAGAGCCCAGCCCCTGTTGTTCAGCCCGATGCTGGACCGGGGGTTGCCGTGGTTCGCCGGCCTGGCCCTGGGGTTGCTGCTCCTCCAGGCGTTCTTGGGCAACGAGGGGGGCTTTGCGGGGTTTCAGCCGGTGGAACTGGCCAAGTTGGCCCTGGTGGCCGTGGCGGCCCAGGCCCTGGGAGAGCGCAGCCAGCGCCACGGCTGGGACGCCACCCTCGACCCCGTGACCCGCTGGTGGCGACCATTGTTTCCCCTGGTGTTGTTGTCGATCCTGGTGGCCTTTGCCCTGTTGTTCCTCCGGGACTTTTCCCCGTTGGTGCTACTTTTCGTGGGCAGCGCCGTGCTCGTGTTGGCCTATTTGAGCCACCATCCCAGGCGCCATCGCCGATGGTTGGGATGGTTGGGCTTTTCGGGTGTGACGGCGTTGACCCTGGTGGGTCTCGACGTCCTCCAGGCCCATCCCGAGCTGTTCCCAAGCCACCTCCAGAGCGAACGCATCGCCGTGTGGGCAGACCCCGGGCGCCATCCCCACGGGGGCTACCAGTACCACCTGGCCGTGGACGCCATCAGAAGTGGCGGCTGGTGGGGGGCCCTCCACAGCCCGGTGCCCCTCAGCGACTGGCCGGGGCGCAATGGCCGGGTCATGGCGGTCCCCGCCGTGGAAGACGACTTTGCCCCGGCGTTTTTCCTCCACCGCTTTGGCGGTGGGGCGGGGTTGATCCTCGCCGCCCTCCAGGTGGGTTGGCTACTGGTCTTTTTGGCCACGGCCCATCGGGCCTTATACTTGACCCGGCGCCCCAACTACCGCCTCCAAGAGCGGGGCCGCTTTGCCCATTTTGCCCTGGTGGGGGGAATGGGCCTGTTAGTGGGGCACTTTTGGGTGGCATGGGGCACCAATTTGGGGCTACTGCCCGTCATGGGACAACCCATGCCGTTGCTGTCGGCGGCGGGTAGCCATTGGGCCCTTTTCGTGCTACCCCTGGTGGGACTGGGACTTTTGGTGGAGGAGGGACTCGATGATCAAACGGCCTAATCCAGGGACGGCCATGAGCCGTGGGCGCTTTGTGGTGTGTGCCACCCGCGCCGGCGCACCCCCCACCCAGGTGTTTAACGTCGAATACCTGTGGCATCGCAATCGCCTGCGGGGCGGCGGCAGCCATCTGCGGGAGGCGTTGACCCGTCACCCCCACACCCCCGCCACCCGACGCCACAAAGAGCGCCTTTTTTGCCACGTCATCCTCCGGCTGCCCCGCCAGGCGGTGGTGGACGACGAGCGCTTTCACGGCGGTGTCCAGCGCCGGGAACTCATCGAGGACTTGTGTGCCCTCCACGGCCAAGAACTGGGCGACTATCTGCCGCCGGGCCTGACCCCCCGCTATCGGGTGGTGGGCGACCCCACCCTGCCCGCCGACCAAGTGCAATTTGTCTTTGGCCACGCCATCTATTTGCCGGCGCCCCAAGAGCCGGTGGCCCTGGAGATCGCCTTGGGGCCCTCTGCTGGGGGAGAGGCTGGCCCCGCCGACGGCGAGGCCGACGGCGCCCCACCCCTCCCCACCGAGGGACCCAACCGCGATACCCCCACCCCCGGGCCCGGCCTCTACCGCCACCAGCGCCTGGCGTTGTTGGGCAGTGGCCTGGTCACCTGGGAGGTGCCCCACTGGCCCTTTGGCGAGCGGGGGATATTGGTGGTGCGCGGCGATGCTGGCGTCGAGGTGAGCGCCGACCCCGAGGACAGTTTGACCATCAAAGCCCTGGACGAGGCCCACTACACCGTGGCCGCCGACGGCGTCCAGTGGCAATAGACCCTGGTCTCCAAGGCGATGGAGCGAGCCGATGACCAGTGGGGATTGGGGGGGGGCGCGGCGTCCGAAGGCAACCCCCAGCCCCCTGGCGCCCAGGCTGCGGCCGCGGCCAGGCCCACGGGGGACGGGGCGACGGTGGTGGCAGCGGGGTTGGAGGGGGGCGAGGCGGGGGAGGCGCCACCGCGGCTGGCGGTGGTGGGGTTTGCCCTCCAGCGCCTGTCGGTCTACCGCCGCCTCGCCGGCTGGCAGGACCTCAGCCACTGGCGCTTTGGCTTTGATCTCCAGGGCTATCCCACGGCCCCCGCGGGGGGGGCGGTGGGCCTCCCCGTCGGCGCCGCTGGCCTGTTGTCCGCCGCGCCCGCCCGGCGCCGCGGGGGGGGGGGGGGGGCGGGGCGGCGGGCCGGGGGGGGCGGGGGGG
>JBHJHK010000344.1:0-2111 GCA_050330975.1 Candidatus Competibacterales bacterium
CGCCCTCTCCCGCGCCCCCCCTACCCCCGGTCTACCCGGCAGCACCCCCCCCCCGCCGGGCCGCCAGCCCCCCGGCCCCGACGCCACCAGCGCCGCCACCGCGGCGGCCCCAGGGGCTCACCGAGGTCCCCGCCCCCCCCGACCTGCGCTTGGACATCCACGTCTACAGCCCTATCGCCACTCGGCGCTTTGTCTCCATCAACGGCCAGCGCTACCGGGAGGGAGAGCAGTTGCAAGACGGCAGTCGCGTTGCCCGCATTACCCCCGGGGGGGCGGTGCTACAGCGGGGCGCCACCCACTTTACCCTGACCCTCACCGCCCCCTGACAGGCCAGCCATGTCCACCACGAGCCCGCCCACCAAGGTCACACCCCGCCTGCTGCTAGTGGAAGACGACTACCGCCTGCGCACCCTATTGGAGCGGTTTTTGACCGACCACGACTTCGCCGTCACGGGGGTGGCCAGCCTCAAGACCCTGACCCAGACCTTGGAACGCCAGGTGGTGGATCTCATCGTCCTCGACCTGTCGTTGCCCGACGGCGATGGCCTCGACTGGTGCCGGCGGCTGCGCTCCCAGGGGGATGCAACCCCGGTGGTGATCCTCACCGCCAAAGGCGACGACGTCGACCGGATCGTGGGCTTGGAAATCGGCGCCGACGACTACCTACCCAAGCCCTGCAACCCCCGGGAGTTGGAGTCCCGGATCCGCGCCGTGTTGCGCCGGCATACCCCCGCCGTCCCCGGTGCCCCCTCCAAAGCCCCCCAGGTGGTGACTTTTGGCCCCTGGTCGTTGGATCTGGCCACCCGACAGCTGTGCTTTGAAGGGTCGCCCCGTTCCATCACCACCGGCGAGTTCGCGGTGCTATCGGTCCTGGTGACCCATCCCCACCAACCCCTGAGTCGGGACAAATTGATGACCCTTGCCCGGGGACGGGAGCACGGCGCCTTTGACCGCAGTATCGACGTGCAAATCTCCCGGTTGCGGCGGCTTCTAGAGGCGGAGTCGGGGCAGCCCCGTTATATCCAGACCGTGTGGGGGGTGGGGTATGTGTTTGTCCCCGACGTGGCCTCCGAAGACGGTGCCCCCCAACCGTCAAAGCCATGAAGTCCTGGCTGCGCCTTTGGCTGTGGCCCCAGAGTGTCTGGGGCCAGACGGCGTTGTTGATCGTCGCCGTGTTGTTGATCAGCCAGCTGATCTCCATCTTATTGCTGCGCCAATTCACCTCTGCGCCCCTGGCCGAACAGGTGGCCCAGGCCCTGTCCCTCCAGGCCAAGCTGCTGGCAGAACTCCGGGCCCGCCCGGGGGGGGCTGGCGCCGCGCCCCAACCCCGGATCCATCCCGCCTCCGGCGATGTCCATCTAGAAACCCTCGTGGCCCCGTTTGGGTTCCATTTGTCTTCAAAACCGCCAGCCACCGCCGGCCCCCTCCCGGGGCTGCCCTTCTTTGCCATACTCAGCGCCGAACTGGCCGGCTCGCCTTTGATCGGGGAAATGCGCCTGGGGGTGGCCCGTCGCCCCTCTTTGCCGCAAACACCTCCAGAGGGTGTGCTGTGGATCGAGCTCTTGGCCACTGGCGATCCACCCTTGTGGCTGGGACAACCCATCCCCCCCCTGGCGCGTCGTGGCCTCCAGTTCGCCGGTGGCTGGTTGTTGTTGGTCAGCGTGTTAGTGGGTGTGGTGGCCCTGGGGGTGGCCCGCTATCTCCAGCGCCCCTTGCGGGACCTTCACCAAGCCGCCGCGGCCCTGGTCCGTGGGGACATTCCCCCCGCCCTCTCCCGCGGTCCGCGGGAAATACGCGCCGTGGGGGGGGCGCTGCGGTCCGCCGCAGAAGCCTTGGCCCACCAGCGCCGGGAGCGGGAGCTCATGCTGGCCGGGGTATCCCATGACCTGCGCACCCCCCTGGCCCGGTTGCGGATCGCCGTGGAATACTTGGACGAAGAGAACCCCCTCCAGGGGGCGTTGAAGGGGGGGATGGTGGCGGACATCGACGACATCGACCACCTAGTGGATCAATTCATCGCCTATGAGCGCCACGGCAGCGACGAAGATCCCATCCTGGACGACCTCAACGCCGCCGTGGAAGCCGTGGCCCAGCGTTTGGCCCGGGGGGAG
>JBHJHK010000345.1:0-34573 GCA_050330975.1 Candidatus Competibacterales bacterium
GGCGCGCCACCTTGGAAACCCCTGCCTCCCAGCCCCAGACCTCGGCCCGTGAGCTCTACCGCTGGCTGGTGGCCCCGGCCTTGGAGCACCTGGCCAACACGGAGACCTTGGTGATCATCCCCAGCGGCGAGTTGCGGCTGATCCCCTGGGGCGCCCTTTACGACGGCGAGGCGTATCTCATCGAGCGTTTGGCGTTGGCCTACAGCCCGGGGCCGGGGTTGTTGCCCGCCAATCGCCCCTTGCCCCCCGATCCCCGGGTGCTGGTCAACGCCATCAGCGAACCCATCACCCTGGCCGCTGCCACCCCCGGCACCCGGGCTGTGGCCTTTGCGGCGTTGCCCGCCACGGAAACCGAAGTGAGCTTGTTGACCGAGCTATTTCCCCGCCGCACCCGGACCTTGGTCAACGACGCCTTTAACCCGTCCCGCTTCGCCCGCACCGCCACCCAGATTCCCTTTGACATTATCCACATTGCCTCCCACGCCCAGTTTGGCGCCAGCACCAATGAGGCCTTTGTCCTGGCCTACAATGAGCGGCTCACCCTGGGGGCATTGCGCCGCCTGCTGGCCCCCAACCGGGTGCGGCGCGACCCCGTGGCCCTGTTGACCCTGAGCGCCTGTGAGACGGCCCGGGGGGATGACCGGGCCCCCTTGGGGCTGGCGGGGATCGCCCTGGCCGCCGGCGCCCAGAGCGTGGTGGCTTCGTTGTGGGCGGTGGAAGACCAGGCCACGGCGGCCCTCATGGCGGTTTTCTACCGCCAACTCAAGGCGGGCCAGTCCCGAGGGGAAGCCCTCCGGACCGCCCAGTTGGCACTGCTGCAGGGCGAAGCCGAAGGGACGCTGCCCCGGGGCTTTGTCCTCGACCCCGCGCCGGGGGAGCCCCCCGCCCCGGGGGAACGGGGGATAGGGATTGCCGGAGATGTCCATCCGTTTTACTGGGCGCCATTTCTACTGATGGGTAGCTGGCGCTGAGGCGCCGACCAACCACCCAAGGGGGGCTAAAGCCGTGTTGCGAATGTTGCTGTTGGTGTTGGCCACAGTGGGTACCGGGGGGGCGGTGGCCGCCGAGCGCTACGCCCTCATCGTCGCCGCCGGTGACTATCCCCATTTGTCCCCGCGCCTCCAACTGGCGGGACCCGCCAACGACGCCGACCTGGTGCGGGATTGGTTGCTGAGCCGGGGATTTCCCTCGAGACGCATCACCGTGCTGGAGGACGGGTGGTTTAGCACCCGCCCCACCAAAGCCGCCATCCTCGACGCCCTGGGGGATTTGGCAAACCGAGTGACGGAGGGGGATTTGGTTTACTTGCACTTCTCCGGCCACGGTTCCCAACAGCCGGCGGCGGCCGGGGAGCCCGACGGCTGGGATGAGCTGTTTTTGCCCGTGGACGTCAAGGCCTGGCGGGGCAGTGTGGGAGGCGTCGAGGGGGCCCTCACCGACGACGAGATGGGCGCTGCCATCGACGCCCTGCGCCGCCGGGGGGCCTTTGTCTGGGCGGTGTTCGACAGTTGCCACTCCGGGGATTTGCTGCGCCGTGGGGATGCTTTGGAGCGCCAGCGCTGGGTATCCCCCGGGGAGTTGGGGGTACCCGGTACTCCCCCCACCGTCAGGGGAAGCTTTGTCGCTGGGGAGCCTTGGCTCGGCCTCGATTCGCGGCCGGTGTGGGGGGACTACGTGGCGTTCTACGCCGCCCAGCCCCACCAGACCACCCCCGAGCTGGCCCTGCCGCTGGGGTCGGCCCGGCGCAAGCCCCACGGCTTATTCACCTACACCCTCCTCAAGGCCCTGGGCAAGCGGCCCAACGCCAGCTACCGCCAGGTCATGGCCGAGGTCCTCGCCCACTACGAAGCCGCCCTGCGGGCCGCACCAGTGCCCCTGCTGGAGGGTACCGCCCTGGATACCCCAGTGCTGACCCAAGGGCCCCCGGGCGTCTCCCTGTGGCCCGTGACGGCGGAGGAGGCTGGGACGTGGACCGTGGCGGCGGGGGGCCTTCATCAACTGGCGGCGGGCAGCCTGCTGGCCTTGGTGGGGCGGGACGGCGCGACGGCTGTGGGGTATCTGGAAGTGGGCGAGGGGGGGCCTTTGACCAGCGCTGTGGACCCCATAGCCTTCGCCGGTCGTCCGGCGCCCACAGAGGCGACCCTGGCCACAGCCCCCCGGGCCCGGCTGGAGCGCCCGGCCTTTGACTTTGTGCTGCGGGTGGGGCGTTTGTCCGGGGGCCGCGGGCGCGCCGCCGCATTGTTGGAGCGGTTGGCGGCCCGCCCGGCGGCGGGATGGACCTGGGTGGCCCCGGGGGAGCCGGCCCAGGTGTGGCTGGAGGCGGCGGGGAACGCCATAGCCGTGTGGCCCGCCGGTGCCCCGGGGACCGGGGTCCCCATGGCCCGGGTCGACGCGGCAGGTGGGGAAGCCGCCTTGGCGCGACAACTCACCGCCCTGCGGCGCGGTCGTGGCCTGCTGGCGGCGGTGGAGCGCCTGCCCCCCCTCGGGGATGACCTCCAGTTGACCGTGGGGGTCAAGGGCGGCTGTGGCGAGGTGGATTTCGACCGCTGTGGCCAGCCGGTCACCCCCCTGGAGCCGGGGGCGCTGGCGACCTTGGTACCCGGAGACAAGCTCCAGTTGACCGTCGTCAACAGCGGCCATCGACCGTGGGATACCCACTTGCTGTTGTTGGACAAAGACTACCAGCTGACTCTGTTGTCCCCCCGCCCCGGTCAATCCAGTCGGCTGCAACCCCAGGAGCGCCGGGTCCTCACCGGCGGTATCGCCCCCAGTGAGCGGGGGGGCCGGGAGCGACTGCTGTTGATCGCCGCCGCGTCCACCCCCGGGACGCCACCCTTGGACCTGGGTTTTTTGACCCGGGGGGTGGCGCCGGCAGCGGTCCGCCGGGAGGGGGCCGGGGGAGGGGCGCTGGCGGCGTTATTGGCCCAGGCCGGTGGCTTGGTGGCCCGCAGTCAGCCGCGCCCCGTGGCCGCCGCGGCCCTGACAACGTTGCGGGCGGGCCTGGTGGTGTGGCGCACCCAAAACCCGTGATACCTCGTGTACTCCCTGTCGACAGGAGCTTTGCCCAATGGTCCAGGGAGTCGTGGCGCCTCTGAAGCGTTGGCTCTATGGAGACCTCTACTACGGCAGGCGCCACCAGTGCCCCTTTTGTGGCGCTTCCTTGCGGACGTTTCAGCCCCATGGGTTGTCCCTGGCGGTCCTGGCGGAAAAACAGGTCATCGGCGGTGGCCGTCGTCCCAATGCCCGCTGCCCAGTTCGCGGTTCCATCGACCGGGAGCGGCTTTTGTATCTGTGGCGCCTACTTCCCAGTGACGCCACCCCATGGGACGGGTCAATGGTCAATGGTCAATGGAGTGGGTGGGGCGGGGCGGCTTTTGATCAGGGGTCCTCGGCCAAGATAGTCCCCCGCTGGGGCGACCAAGCCAGCCATAAAGACTCCCCCGTCAGTCCTCCGGCGACGGCGGGGTCCAGGGTCGCCTGGAGAGTTGCCCCTTCCCCCATCCCCTCCACCACCACCGTCAACCGCACTCGACTGCCCTGGAACAGCCGCTGGGTCACCTTGCCCCGATAGCGGTTGACGGCTTCTCCCCCCGGGGGCGTGGTGTGGCAGGCGATGCTCTCCGGCCGCAGGGCCACCTCCACCGTTGTGCCCGGGACCAACGGCTCCCCGGTTCCATGGCGCTGGACCTGGAGGGGCTGACCCCACCAATCCAAATGGACGATGCCGTGGGCTTCCCCTTGCACCTTAGCGGTGAGGAAGTTGGTCTCGCCGATAAAATCCGCCACAAAGCGGTTGGCGGGATGGTGGTAGAGCTCTTCGGGGCTGCCGTCTTGCATCACCCGCCCCTGGTCCATGACCACGATGCGGTCGGACATGGTCAGGGCCTCTTGCTGGTCGTGGGTGACAAACACAAAGGTCTTGCCGGTGCGTTGCTGGATGGCGTTGAGTTCCCCTTGGACTTGGGTTCGCAGCTTGGCATCCAAGGCCCCCAAGGGTTCGTCGAGCAACAACACGGCAGGATCGGGGGCCAGCGCCCGAGCCAACGCCACCCGCTGGCGCTGGCCGCCGGATAACTCGTGGGGCAGGCGCTTTTCCAAGCCCGTGAGTTGCAAAAACTCGAACAGCTCACCGCTGCGGCGGCGGATCTCGGCCCGGCTTTGGCCCTTGAGCTCCAGGCCAAAGGCGACGTTTTGCGCCACCGACAGGTGGGGAAACAGGGCGTAGTCCTGGAACACCATGTTGACCTGGCGCCGGTTGGGGGGCAGGGCGGTGACATCCCCGCCGGCGAGTAAAATCCGCCCCCGGTCCGGGGTTTCAAAGCCCCCCAGCAGCCGCAGCGTGGTGGATTTGCCACACCCCGACGGCCCCAACAAAGTGACAAATTGCCCAGGGGCGATGGCGAGGCTCAGGTCGTCCACCGCCACCACCGCCCCAAAGGCCTTGGTGATGTTCTCCAGAACCACCACGGCTCCGGCACGGGTTTCGGTCGATCCGGTCATCAGCGCTGCCCCCGGCGGCGCATGGCCCCCTCGGCCCAAAGCCCAATGGCGGCGGTGAGCACCAGGGCCACACTGGAGATGGCGTTGATCTCCGGGGACATCCCCGAGCGCAATTTGGCAAAGATCAACACCGGCAGGGTGGGCTGGTAGCCGCCGAGGAAAAACGAGCGGATAAAATCGTCGAAGCTCAACAATAGACAAAACACTCCGGCGCCGATGAGGGCCGGCCGCAGGTAGGGGAGGGTGACCCGGCCAAAGGCCACCCAACTGTCGGCTCCCAGATCCCGGGCCGCCTCCAGTTGGCTGGTGGGCAAGGTGGCGAGGCGTGCCAGCACCACCAGTACCACAAAGGGCACGTTGTGGATGGTGTGGCCCAAGACGATGGCCAGCATCCCCGGTTCAAGGCCAATGACCCGAGCGGAGATCCGCAGCGCCACGGCGGAGATCACTCCGGGGATCACCGCCGGCAAACAGGCCAAGGCGAATACCAACACCTTGCCGGGAAAGCGGGTTTGGCTCAAAAAGTGGGCCACCCACACCCCGATCAACAGCGACAGGGCCGTGCTGATCATGGCGATGGCCAAAGAATAGCCAAAGACCCCCAACACCTCGCCGTCGGTCAAGACATCGGTGTACCACTGCAAGGTCCAATCCCCAATGGGAAAGCCGATGAAGCGGGAGTCTTTGAAACCCATGACCACCACCAGGATCAGGGGCACGAATAGGTACACCACAAAAGCCCAGTAGCCCATGGACAGCCACAGCCTCGGGCTCGGGAGCCAATGGACGCGGTTCACGGCAGCAGGCTGGCGCCGCGGCGCCCCATGAGCTTGAGGAACACCGCCGTGAGGGCGAGGGCTGTCAGCAGCATGATGGTGGCAAAGGCCGCCCCTGTGGGCCAGCGGTCTCCTGCCACGGCGAAAAACCCCGCCACGGTCTCGGCGAACACCGTGGTACTAGGCCCCCCCAGCAACACCGGGGTGGCGTAGTAGCCGATGGAGATCAAAAACACCAGGCTCGCCCCCGAGGCGATGCCCTCCCGGGACAACGGTAGGGTGATGCGCCAAAATCGGGTCCAGGGGCCAGCGCCCAAGTCGATGGCCGCCTCGCGGTAATTGGGGGGAATTTTTTCCAAGGCCGAATAGAGGGGCAACAGCATGTACAACGAGGTGAGGTAGATCATCCCCATCCCCAGGGAAAAGTTGGTGTACATAAAGGGAATGGGTCGCTCGATGAGCCCCAGCCAGTCCAAGACCAGATTGATAAATCCCCTATTGCCCAACAAGATCATGATGGCGTAGGTGCGGACGATCTCCCCCACCCAAAAGGGCACCAACAAAATCAACAACAGCAACAATTGCCGGCTGGGGCGCACATGGCGGGCCAGGTAGTAGGCGATGGGGTAGGTGAGAAACAAGGTAATCAGAGTCAGGCTAGCGGCGAATAACAGCGTGCGGCCAAAGGTGGCCAAATAGATGGGCTGGTGAAAAAACGCCTGCCAGTGTGCAACGGTCCATTGGCTCACCTCCCCCGCCGTGGGGGGGTAGGCGTCCAAAAAGCTGATCCGTACCATCTGCAGCACCGGCCCTAGGTGGGCGAGACACACCCAGGCCAAGGGGAAACTGGCCAATAGCCAAAACCGTCGCCGCTCGCCGGTCAAAAGCCCCAGGGACAGGGCGCGGTAGCCGGGGTTTCCCACCAGCCGCGCCCAAAAGCCATAGCCCTGGGTGAGGGTGGGGTCGCCCCTCACGCCGCCTTGACCTCCTCCACCGCCGGATCCACCAAGTCGTATTTCATCTCGTTGGCCTCCGCGCGGAAGAACTGCAACCGCTCTAGTTCCGGTTCGCTAAACGCCGCCGCCCGCTGCTCCAACTCCGACAGGTACTGATCCGACCCCTTGAAGGTGGAGATAAACCCCGAGGCTTTGGTCATGTTGGCGCCGATTTCGGGGCTGGCCAACAGGGCATCCAGGAGTTTGTAGGCGTTGTCGGCGTTGGGGGCGTTGTTGACCAGGTTGAAGTTGTAGACAAACCCGTAGCTCCCCTCCTTGGGGATGGTCATATCCACCGGGAAGCCCTCCATGATGAGCTTGGAAATGGGCCCCGACCAGGCGTGGGCCAGGATGATGTCCTGGTTGATAAACATCTGCTGGACCTCGGCCCCGGCCTCGTAGAACTTGCGCACCATGGGCTTGTGCTCGATGAGCAGATCCCGGGCCTCTTGGACGATCTGGGCGGCTTTGGCGGGGTCGTCGAGGTATTCCACCATATTGCCGTCGTAGCCCAAGTAGAGCATGGCAATGGAGAACATGTCCTGGATGATGTAGGCGGTCTGGCCCCGGTATTTGGGGTCGAACATGATGGACCAGCTTTCCACGTCCCCCTCGGGGACTTCCTCGGTGTTGTAGGCCAACACCTCGGCTCCGGAGAGGATGGGCGCCCCCCACTTCTCGCCGTTGCCCACCGTCCAGTCGGCGTCGGCATACACTCGATTCACCGTGGCCCAGTTCTTGAGCCGGTCGACCTCCAGGGGCGCCAACAACGCCGAGTCGATGAACTGGCGGTAGCGGTGCCCGGCCACAGTGACCAGGTCGGCGGTGGGTTCGGGGGCCTCGGCGGACAACAGATTGAACTGCTTGCCCTGGTCGTCCACTAGGCGCTGGCGGATTTCGATGCCGGTGTCCCGCTCAAAGGCCGCCTGGAAGTCTTCGGGAATAAAGTTGGCGTAGGTCCAAACGTTGACCACCCCTTGGGCCTTGGCCCTGCGGGGGATGATGATGGCCGGGGCGCCGATGGCTGCGGCACCCAAAGCGGTGGATTGCAAAAAGCGACGTCGGCTGAGGGGAATCTGGGTCATGGCGAGATAACCTCTGGATGGACCGAGGAGAATTCAAGAGTAACCGTGGCGTGCCAGGGCCTGGAGTTGGACCAGGGGGATGTTTTCCAGGTCCAGGGCTTTGATGAGGTCGTTTTCCCGGGGGAAGTCCCGCCCGTAGAGGGCGGAAAACAAAGCGATGCCCGCTTCGTGGAGGGTGGCGGTGCAACCGGTGAGGCGCCCCAACAGAGCGGTGACCACCAGGCCAAAGGGGACGTCTTCCGTGACGTAGCGGCTGTCCACCCGGTCGGGTCCGGTGCCTCCGCGCCCCGCTTGGTGCATGGCCTGATTCATGGCCGACACCGATGCCTGGGGTACGTGGAACGACAGGGCAAAGTGCTCAAAGATGGTCCGCACCGAGAGCCCCAAGGTCCGGGCGATGGCCAGGCGTTCCCCGTCGAGGGCTTCCAGCAGGCGCCCCACGGTGGGGGTGACGTGGCGGGCTTGGCTCCAGGTCTCTCCCAGCTCCATGCGGGTGAGGTTGCAAAGGGCGATCCCCAGGTGGTTTTGGGGATTCAAATTGCTCAAGGTGATGGCCAGCAGCCCCTCGCGGCTGACAAAGCGCTCGCCAAACAACACCTCACAGCGGGCTAGGCCCTCGGGATGGCGGGCCTCGGGGAGGGTCGCCAGGTCGATTTTGGCCCGCACCGTGGACACTTGGACTTCGGTGGGGCTCGGGCTTCGGCCGCTGGTCGCCGTGGTGCCCCAGGCGACGATGGGGGGATGGAGCCCCCGGGTGGCCAGGCAGCGGGACAGGTACAGGGCGCCAAAGGAGGCGTGGGAGCTGATGATGACCGTGTGGTCGGCCCGAACATAGGGGGCCATGGCGTCCATGACGGCCTTGTGGCCGTTGGCGGGCAACGCCAAGAGCACCGTGTCGGCCTCGGCCAGGGCGGTCTCGGGATCGGGGGCCACGCCGGGATGGAAGGCGTCCTCGACGGCGCCGCGGGCCACCAGGGGTCGACCCTCGGCGAGGGGTTGGGTGCGGCGCCCCGACGGCGACCACAGGGAGGGCCGATGGCCGTTTTGTGCCAACAACGCCGCGGCGCCCAGGGCGATGGCGCCGGCGCCTAGGATGGCGACGCGCACAACCGTGGCCAGGGGTGGTGGGAAGCGTTCATGGCTATAGTCATAGCCCACCCTGGGGGCTTTGCAAGGGGGGCCGTGGGCATGGCCCATTAACTGGCCCGCCACTCGTCCCCCAGGAGTTCGGGTTTGGCGTAGTCCAACAGGTTTTGCCAGTGGCGCTCGATGTCGGCGCGGTAGAAACCCGCCGCCAGGGATTGGGCCAGGAACTGGGCGCCATCGCTCACCGCCGGGATGTCGCCGCTCACCTTGCCCAGGCTCAAGGTGGCGCCGTAGTTGAAGCAGTGGATATTCCCCAGCCATGGAGCCCGGCCCGGCTCTCGTTCCCGGAAGGCAAAGTCCGGACTCAAGTAGGGAAATTGCCCCAGCTCCCGGTGGGCCAGGGCTTTGGGGGGGGTATAGCAGTGGCGCCAGAGGAGGATCTGGTCGGCGTAGGCGGCCAGCTCCGGGCGGGTGGGGGGATCGACGGTAAAGCCGGTGCCGAGGATGACAAAATCCGTCCCAAAGCGCCGACCATCTCGCGTGTCGATCACCACCTCTGGACCCTGGACCGCGATCCGTTCGACGCCGGCGCCAAAGTGAAAGTAGGCGTTGGGGTGGCGGCTAACCCGCAGGGTGGAGCCCCGGGGGGCCGGGGTCTGGGTGGTGAAAGAGTAGTGCATAAACCGCCAGCGCCAGTCATCGTCCAGGTTGGGGAAGCCGGCGGTGAAGCCATAGCTGCCGATGCCCATCATTTTATTGATCTGCGGCATTTCGCTGCGGCGGATCAACATCCGCACCTCCGACGCACCGGCTTCCAGGGCTTCGGCGGCGTTGTCCACCGCCGAAGCGCCGATGCCCACCACCACCACCCGACGGCCTTTGAGGGCGGCAAAGTCCATGGGATCCGAGGAGTGGGCCCAGCGTTCCCGGGGTAGGTCCGCTACAAAGGCGGGGATGGCCGGTGCCCCCATTCCCTCCCGACCCGTGGCCAGCACCACGTTGCGGGCCAACAGGGTGGATGCAGACGTCCCGGGGCCCGCGAGCTCCAGTTGTAACAGGTGGTCTTGGGGGACGATGCGCCGCACTTCGATATCGTTTTCCACCGGCAGGTCCAGTACCTGGCGGTACCAGCGCAGGTAGTCCATCCACTGAGGGCGGGGGATCTTGTCCAGGGCTTCCCAGGCGGCAGCGCCGTACTGGGCCTCGTACCAGGCCCTAAAGGTCAGCGCCCCCATACCCATGGCGGGGCCCACTAGGTGTTTGGGGGAGCGCAGGGTTTCCATCCGGGCATAGGTGACCCAGGGGCCCTCGAAGCCTTTGGGGCTTTTGTCGAGGATGCGCAGGTGGGTGATCCCGGCGCGCTTGAGGGCAAAGCTCGCCACGAGGCCGCACATGCCGCCCCCGATCACCGCCACGTCCAACACCCGCTGGCCGTGGTGGTGGGTGGCGGGCACCCAGTTGGTCGGGGGGTAGCACAGGCAGGCCAAGTCGTGGTGGAGGCGTTGCTCTAGGGCCTGGAGGCCCTGGTGGGTGTCGCCCTGGAAGAGGGTGGTCGTTGCTGCGCTCATGAAAATCTCCCGGCCATGAATACCATCAATGAAATCGGGCGTTTAGCGTTGTGTCAAGGTCTGGTGCCACCGGGGGTGCCTCGGTTGGTGGTGCGCTGCAGCGCCGCGTGGTCGAACTGGGCCAACCCGTGGGCGATGCCAACGCTAACGGGCTAAAAATGCATCCGCATGTTTCACCAAAATTGGCGGGTGTCCAGGGTGAGGGCGTAAAATAGTCTCAGTGTTCTCCCCCGCCCCTCTGCGGGCGAGGGCAAACCCGATCCCAGGTCCTTGGACTCCCTAGTTCAACGGTGCCCCATAGCGGTGGACGTGGTACGGCGTGTGGGCCAAGGCCGGGCAAAACGACCCCACCACGGGGACGAGTTTGTCAAATAGCGCTCGGCGGTCCCGGTTCAAGGCCTCCAATCGCCCCCGGGCGGCCTCGGCATCCCGGCTGAGCTTGGCCAAATCCACCTGGGTGAGGTTGCCCTCCCGGACGACAAAACGCCCCCCCACCATCACCGAATGGACCGAGGTACCGTCCTCGGTTTGCACCAACTGGTTCACCGGTTGGTTAAACGGTATCCAATTGATGCGGTTGGTGTCCAAAAACACAATATCGGCCCAATGGCCCGGTTTGAGCTCCCCCAGGCGGTCAAACCCCAACGCCCTGGCGCTGCCTTGGGTGGCGGCCCGCAACACCTCGGTGGTGGACAACCACCGACCGAGGTCTGGGCCCCGGACATGGCTCATGTAGACGGCGGACCGCATGGCCTCGTACATATTCTGGTTGTCGGAGCAATTGGCCCCGTCGGTGCCGATGCCGAGATTAACCCCCAACTCCAGCATCCGCCGGGCGTCGGCGATGCCGCTGCCCAGCAGGGCGTTGCTGCCGGGGTTGTGGGACACCGATGCCCCCGTATCCCCCAGGTAACGCATATCTTCGTCGTCCAGCCACACCCCGTGGGCCACCACAAAGTGCTCGTCCACCAGCCCCAAGGCCGCCATGTGCTGCAACAAGGTGGTGCCATAGCGCTTGCGCCCCACCACGGCCTGGACCTTGCTTTCGGCCACGTGGCTGTGGAGGCCCACCTGAAAATCCTTAGCCAAATCCCGGCAGCCGGTCAAAAAGCCGTCGCTACAGTGGTGGGGAATCGTGGGGGCCAGGGCGGGCTTGACCCAATCCCGATCCACGGCCCACTGTTCCAAAATGGCCTTGAGGCGTTCCAAGGTGGTCTCGGCCGGCGCCAGCCGGGTGTGGGCGACTTCAGTTTGCAGGTGGGGGGGCAGGGCGTCCAACAGCCCCGGGATGGCGTCGAAAAAGGCGATATCCGCCACCATGGGGGCCAGCACCGCCCGCATGCCGGCATCCTTGTAGGCCTTGGCACAGGCCGCCATGCCCTCCACCGTGGGGACGGGGAATTCATAAGTCAGGTCGTAGCAGGCGGTACAGCCCTTGAGGAGCATCTCACAGGCGCCGATCAAGGTGGTGAGGTATTTGTCCTCCAGCTCCCGTCCGCCCCCAGTCCAGGGCCCGGCGGTCAACAAAAGCTCCAACGACCAGCGGTCCCCCAACCCCTTGGCCAGGTTGCCGTGGCCGTGGGTGTGGCCGTTGATGAGTCCCGGATGGAGCAGCAGGCCCTGGGCATCTATTTCCCGGGTGTCGGGGGGGGTGTCGAGCCCCGGGGGGCCGACGGCCTCGATGATGTCGTTGCAAATCAAAACGTCGCCTGGGGGGGCATTGCCCAAGGTGAGGTCCAACAGGCGACCGCGGCGGATGACGAGGTAGGTGTCGGCCATGGCAAAAAAGCTCCCCTTGGGTGTCGAATCGAAACGATCATCGTCTGCAACAAGGTAGCAGCAATATGGCCTCAGACTGGGAATATCGCTTGATTTACTGGCCCGATCTGCCGGGCCGGGGGGAATTTGTCCGCTTGATCTTGGAGGCGGCCCAAGTGCCCTACCTGGATGTGGCCCGCCGCGATGGGATCGACGCCCTGTTCCAGGCCCTAGAGGGTGGCCAATCGGGGTTGCGGCCCCTGGCACCGCCCATCTTGCGCCATGGCCAGCGCACCTTGGCCCAGCTGGGTCACATCGCCCTCTACTTGGCCAGGCGCCATGCCCTAGTGCCCGACGACGAAGAAGCCCAGCTGGCCGCCAACCAGCTCTATCTCACCCTGGTGGATTGCCTCGACGAGGTCCACAACGCCCACCACCCCTTGGGTAAGAAGTTCTACTTCGAGGAGCAGCGGGAGGCGGCCAAGCAAGCCACCCGGGCCTTTTTGGCCGAGCGCTTGCCGTTTTATCTCCACTACTTCGAAGACGTCTTGGCCGCCAACTCCAGGGGTCACCTGGTGGGGGATAGGTTGAGCTACGTGGATCTGGGGATATTCCAGCTGTTGGCGGGGCTGCGCTATGGCTTTCCCAACGCCATGGAGCGCCAGACGACGTCCATCCCGGGGCTTGTGGCCTTGGCCCACCGCGTGGACAACCACCCCCCCATCGCCGCCTACCTGGCCTCGCCCCGGCGCATCCCTTTCAACGAGATGGGTATTTTCCGCCACTACCCCGAACTCGACGGGCCCTAGGCCCCTTGGGTGGGATAGGTTATTCCTGGGATACAATCCCATTTACACCTCCCCAGATTCGACGCCCCATGGCAGAAAACACCCCCCAGGTCTCTTCGGTCATGACCTTATCAACAGTGGCAGACGGACCCCGATGCCGGGATGAATTGCCCCCGGGTCGCCAGCACCCAATAGCGCCAGCCAAACCAGCCGCTGCGGAGGGCCAACAACAACAGCAACGCCAGCCATAGGCCGTGGTTGCCATGGAGGGTCACCAACCCCAAGGCGGCTGGGCAAAACACCCCGCTGGCCAGCAAGGTACCGTTGCGCAGCTCTTTGGTTTGGGTGGCGCCGGCGAACACTCCGTCGAACAGGTAGGCCCCGGCGGCGATGGGGGGCGATAACACTAAATAGGGCAAAAACGCCACCGCCGTGGCCTGTACCGCCCCTTGGCTGGTGAGTAGAGCGATGAGGCCTGAGCCCAAGAGCCCATAGCCGACGGCTATGACCAGGGCGAAGCCCACCAACCATTTCCCCGCCGCCGCCGTGGCGGCTTCCAGGGCCTTGGCATCCCGCCGCCCCACGGCGCTTCCCACCAACGCCTCGGCGGCAAAGGCAAAGCCATCCAAGGCGTAGGCCTGGAGCAGGAGAAAATTCTCCAATACCGCATTGGCCGCCAGGATGATTTCCCCCTGGCGGGCGCTGAGGCCGGCAAACAGCAAAAAAGCCCCCTCCAAGGCCAAGGAGCGCAGCAATAGGTCGCCGTTGACCTGGAACAGCTGGACAAAACGCGCCGGTTGGCCAAAGCGCTCCCAGGTCAATGGGGCGTCCAGGCGCCGCCATATCCGCTGGCAATAGCCCAACCCCACGGCGAGGCCCACCCAATTGGCCAGGGCCGTGGCCATGGCTACCCCCGCCACACCCCACTCGAGACCAAAGACCAGGTACACATCCAACAGGGCGTTGAGGCCATTGGTGGTCACCAATACCACCAACTGGCTGCGGCTGTGGTGGTGGCCCAACAGCCAGCCCAACACCACCACGTTGGCCAAGGCCGCCGGTGCCCCCCACAACCGCCAACCGATGTAAGTCGCCAAGGCCTCATGGACGGCGGGGCTGGCGCCAAAGCCCACCTGGGCCAGGGCGACGATGCCCGGCGTTGCCCACAGCAACAGCACCCCCAGCCCCAAGGCAATCCCCAAAGGGCGCAGCAGGCAGGCCTTGGCCTCGGCGGCGTCCTCGGCTCCCACCGCCTGGGCGGTGAGGGCAGTGGTGCCCATGCGCAGGGCGCCAAAGGCCAGATACAACGCGGCAAAAGTGGCCGCCCCCAGGCCCACGGCCCCCAAGGCCACAGGGTCGGGGAGGTGTCCCACCACGGCGGTGTCCACTAGGCCCAGCAACGGCACCGTGAGGTTGGAGAGGATTAAGGGCCAGGCCAGGCGCCACACCTGGCCCTTGGGGGCGGGGGTCAAAACCGAAGAGAATTAAAATTCGTCGACGGCGTTGACCGCCACTACGCCAAAGCCCTGGGCGCCGTTGAAACCCGTCACCTCCGCCAAGTAAACCCCGGGAGGAAGGCTCACCAAAAAGCCCGCATCCAAATTGCTCCCCGGCTGGCGCTGGAGGGCCGTCACCAGCTCAGAGGCGCTGGGGTGGTTGGGCCAGTCGTCGTTGACGTCGACCACCTCATCGACGGCATTGCCATTTTCATCCACCACCCGGCCCAGCACCAGCACCGGATCCCCCACGCCGCCGCTTCCCACCGTCTCGGCGACAATCCCATAGCGCTGGGAGGGGCCGGGATTGACGATAAACCCCGCCACCATCCCCTGGGGACCCACAAAGCCATTGGTGGAATTATTGATCAGACCCGAGGCACCCGTCTGGTTCTTTTGGATACTCAGCAACCCCTGGCCGCTGCGGCTGCTAAAGTCGGTGAGCTGAGCTAGATAAACCCCCTGGGGTAGGGTGACGGCAAAGGCGGCATCCAGGATGGACGTGGGGCCGCGACCGGTGGAGGCCACCACTTCCGAGGCCGTGGGGTGGGTGCGCCAGTCGTCGTTGGCCTCCACCAAGGCCCCGCTGAAGGCGTCGGTGAGGCGCAGCACCGGATCTTGCAAGCCACTGCTGGCCCCGGGGATGGCGTTTTCGCCGTAGATCACAAAGCGCTGGGGGGCCCCCTTGACGATCAATCCCGCCACCAGCCCCTCGGTGCCACTGACAAAGCCGTTGGTGGACAGATTGAACAGCGCATCGGGGCTGTCGAAGTCGGCCCGCCGGTAGACGGTGCCAAAGTCGGCGTCGGCAAGCCAGGTCACAAACTCGCCGACGCGGCTCAGGCGGTCCTCGCTCAACGCCACCCGAATCAGGGATGTCCCCGTGGCCGTAGCGGCGTCTGGGCCAGAGAAGATCAGCGCCCGGTCGTCACCGCTGAAGCTCGGCACGCTGAAGCGGCCGTCGAACTCGGCCAAAGGCGCCAGGGACCCCGTGGAAAAATTGGCCACGTACACCCGGGTGACTCCCGTCGCCGGATCGACGGCGTCAAAGGCCATGAGGTCATCTCGGGTTTGGCCCATGGCGGGGTAGCCGATATCCAAACCCGCCACGGGGGGGATCAAGGTCAAGGTGTTGCCGGTGTTCAAGTCGATGGCGTAGATACTCCACACCTGGGTGCGGCTGCCGTCTTCTAGGGTCAACTCATTGAGGGCGTCGTAGACCAATAACCGCTTGTCGTTGGAAAAGTCCAAGTCGTCGGCCCGGACGATGCTGTTCACCGTCAACCCCTCGGTGAAGGTGGGGGCCACCAGGGTGTATTGATTGGTCTGATCGTTGCTGTCGCCGTCGATGTCCAACACCGCGATGGCGTTGATGGGGGTGCCGTTGACCAAGGGCACATAGCCCACCCGGGTACCGTCCCGGGAGATGGCCACGGAGCTCGCCAGACCCGGTAAGCCCAGACAGTCCAAAAAGGCACCGTTGGTGGAAAAGACACACAGGTCGTTGTCGGGGGCGACAAAGATGCCCGCCTGGCCATCGCCGGTGACGCCGATCCGGGCTGGCCTGACCCCCACGGTGCTGCCAAAGGGGTCGACCCCAAAGTTTCCATCCCCCAAAGCCGGTTCCCGGCGGCCGAGGTTGAGGCCGCCGCCCCCGCTGTAGGAAAACATGACGGCGTCTTCCCCGTCGATGGTGGGCAAGGGCAGGGGATCGGGACTGGGGGCGATGTCATCTGCCAGGCCCACCTGGGCAAAGGCGGCGTCCACCGCCGCCACCTGGGGGGCGTTGTCACCAAACAACTCCCGAGCCGACTGGAGGGCCGCTAGGCGGGCGTCGATGAATTGGCTGTTCTGGGTCAGGTGAACCGTCAACATCCGATAGAAGATCCCCTCGGCATCGGCGAGGCCCACGGCGTTGGGCAGGCCCTCGGCCAAGAGGTAAAAGGCCCGGTTGATGATGCTGGAGTTGATGTGGACGCCCCCGTTGTCGTTGGCGGCGATGGGGTCGGTGGGGGGGAAGAACTCGTCCATGTGGGCGGGGTAGACCCGGCCCGTGTTGCCGATGGCCCGGGCGTTGGGGTCGCGCATGTTGCGCAGGTGATCCTCGCCAAGGACGCTGCCCACTAACCAGTCCGTGGCCCCCGTGGTACGGGCTTCCACCATTTCCCCAAAGACATCGGAAAAGCTCTCGTTGAGGGCCCCCGACTGATCCTGGTAGATCAAATTGGCGCTGTAAGTGGTGACGCCGTGGGTCAGTTCATGGGCGAGAACATCGAGGGCATCGGCGAAGGGAGCGGCGTCGCCAAAGTACATGGTGGCTTGGTCGGCGAGCCAAAAGGCGTTGAAGAAGTTCTGCCCCACCCGCACCACCGCCTGGATGCTGAGCCCCCCATCGTCGATGGAATTTCTGCCGTGGCGCTGGAGAAAATAGTCGTAGGTGGCGGAAAAGTGGGCCACGGCGCTGACGGCGTCGGGCAGCCAGGGGCCGGTGGGGGCTGGGGCGGTGACAAAAAACGCCTGGGGGGTGAACCGGACGTTGTCGGTGGGGGGCTGATTACGGGCGTCTAGGACGAAGATCGCCCCCCGGGTGGTGTTGGGCTGGGGGGGATCGGAGCTGGGGTCAAACATGGGCTTGGTGGTGTCGATCAAATAGAACACCCCGTTTTCCCCCCAGGTGCCAAAGCTTCGAGTAAGGCCCTGTAAATCCGTGCCCGAACCCGTCTGGGTCTGGGTGGGCACGGTGTTAAAGGCACTCAACACCGCCCCGTCGACGGCGTCCACCGCCACCAGCCAACGCTGGCTAAAACCGGTTTGGATCAAAAGCTGCCAAGCCAGGCGGGGCGGCGTGGGCTGGAGGGGGGCGTAGACGATCAAGCGGGGTTCCTCCAGTACCTCCAGGGCTTCGGCGGGCAAAAAGGTCCGCCCCTTGGCCCGCAGGTGGGTGCGCGCAGCATCCACGGCTCGGTCGGCATCGAGGGTCGGTGTGGTGTCGAGGATCGGCGTCGGGGCGTAGACGCCGTTGAGGAGCTGTACCGCCCCGGCGGCATCTAGATGGAGGTTGAGCTGGGCGGGCCACACCGGCAAATCCCCGTAGACTTGGTCGTAGCGCAGGGTGACCCCCCCGGTGACGGGGTCCTCGATGCGCTTGGCCAGGCGTAGCTCCCCCACGGGATCGGCCAGTCCCAGATGGTGGTGGTAGGCACTGAAAAAGGCCCTGGCGGCGGCTGGTTCCCGCTGGGCGGCCTTGAGGACCAAGGGCGGGGCGGCCGCAAGAGGGCCGCCGTCGCGGGCCGCCAGGTGCCGCGGGGTACCCCGGGAGGTGAGGCGCCAGGCCAAGGCCGGGGCCTCGGCTCCCAGGGCCGATGACAACCCCCCAGTGCTTTTGGGGGTGATGGTCTGGGCCTTGGATTTTACAGTTGGCAACAGGGTCTGGGGAAACGGGGTCCGGGGTAGCCCCGGGCTCGGGGGGGCGGCCCCAGTCCCCTGGGCCCGCACCGCCTCTAACCCAGCTGCGAGCCGCTGGGCCACGGTGTTGAGGGCGGTGCTCTTGGGGCTAGCCACCAAAGGTGTACCCCGGACGGCCACCGCCTGGGGTATGGGTAAAACTTGAATGGCGTCTTGGCCGGGGAAACCGTCGACGCCGGGTTCTAGAGCCCAACTCGACGACGCCAACAGCAGACCGATGGCGAGTAGTAATGCGACCATGGTGACTCCTCAGTAGACGACGACTCGCAAAAGACAGCCCCAAAAACCGGGGCGCGGGACGACCCAGCTTTGACCCTCAAGGAAACTTGGCCGGAGGTGGCGGGACGGGGATCGGTCCTGGCGTGGGGGAACCCGCACCATCGTAAACTCGGGGAATCGTCACCACTACGCCACCGCTGACAGCGTCCACCAACACCTGGCGAGATGCCAGGCTTGCCGTGACCTCCACTTGGTAGACCAAGTGTGCCGCGCCCCCTTTGGCAGGGTAAACGACCAGGGTCTCTTGACAAGCCCTGGCGGCCCCACAACCCGCCACCCGGCGGGCTGTGGCGGCGTCGATGGCGGGTTCTAGGCCCAGGTTCCTGGGCGTTGGGGCATAGCGCCCGGCGAGGCGAATGAGACAGTCTTGGGCGTCGAAGTGTACCGAAAGCTCCGCCCCCCAGACGGGTAGATGGCGGTAGGTTTGGGCAAAGCGCAGGCGGGTGTGACCCAAATCGTCGCGGCTTTGGCGGCTCAACGCCAGTTCGCGGCGGGGGTGGCGGAGGAGAAAGGTGCGGTGATGGGCGTCGATAAAGGTCAGGGCGCGTTGTAGGTGGTCTGTGGCGCCGCAGCGACCGTCCAAATCGGTGCCCCGCCACTCGACGACGGTACCCGTAACGGGGTCGCGATACAGGTGCTCTGTGGCAAACCCAGGTTGTGCCAGGATGAGTAGTGTCGGCAAAATCCTGGCCACGGACCCACCCGTTGCCATAGTGTGTTCCTCGAAAGACGCACGCTTCTACCAGCACCGCCCTCGAACGGGCAAAGGTCTATGACCTTGGATAGAGTGTGGAAAAAGGGACACTAGGTTAGGCGATTTCGCACCCCAGAACAAGTTGATGTCCCGTAGTTGGGGGGCGTAGTGACCCTGTGCCGCCAACGGGAGGTAGGTTGTGACCAGTGGAGCATCTCCAGAGGATGACATTATCTCGGCGTGGGTCGCCAACGCCGGGCCGTGGATTGTGGCCGTGCGCAGCCGGGCCATCGAGAGCCGTCGGGCGGTCACCGACGCCGCGGTGGTCGCCGCCGTGATAAAACACCAGCCCCGCACGGTGTTGGACGTGGGCTGTGGCGAGGGTTGGCTGGCCCGCAGCCTCGCTCCCCAGGGTTGTCAGGTGACGGGCATCGACGCCGTCGCGCCCCTCATCGACGTCGCCCGCTCCTCGGGTGATGGGGATTTTCGGGTGTTGAGCTTTGGCGAACTGGCCCGCGGCCAGCTGGGCCAGACCTTCGACGCCGTGGTGTGCAACTTTTCCCTCCTGGGGAAGACCTCGGTGGTGGAGGTGGTGACAGCGATGCCGCGGCTCCTCAACGCCCCGGGCAAACTGATCATCCAAACCCTCCATCCCCTGGAAACCTGTGGCGACTTCCCCTACCGCGACGGCTGGCGGGAGGGTTCCTGGGCGGGTCTGGGGGAGGGGTTTGGCGCCCCCGCGCCCTGGTACTTTCGCACCCTGGGGAGCTGGGTTGAAACGCTCACGGTGGCGGGGCTGACACTGGCGGCCTTGGAGGAGCCTTGTCACCCCCAAAGCGGTCGTCCGGCGTCGGTGATCTTCACCGCGGGCCTGGAGACGCCCCCCCCTTGAGGGAATGGGAGGCGCTCGTCGCCGTCGAAAGGCACCATTGTGGTCGCCGGCCCTGGGGTTGACGGGGATGGGAGCCGGAACGCTCCCCACCTCCACGGCGCTGCAGGTCAGATAAAACCCCGGGGCCCAGGGGTCGGCGTCGATGGTGATCTCGCCAATCCCCCCGGGTGGCGGCCACAAGGCGTCGGCCTCATGGGTCCGGGCGGGGCGGATGGCCACCTAGGGGGGCATGGGCTAAAAGGCGATGGCCTTAAAACGCCGGGTTTGCTCCGTCAGGGCCTGTTCCGCCGGCAGCCGTTCCATGCTGGATGCCCCGTAGAAACCGTGGCAATGGCGGCAGTTTTGCAGCACAAAGGCCGCATCACTGGGGGTGGCAACGGGGCCGCCATGGCACAAGACGACAATGTCATCCCGCACCGCCAGGGCCGCCTCGGCCCACTGGTCCACCAGGGCGACGCTCTCTTCCAGGGTGACCTTGGTTGCGGCGCCGATGCTGCCGCCGGCGGTGAGACCCAAGTGGGCCACCAGGATATCGGCGCCGGCCTCGGCCATGGCCACGGCGTCCTCGGCGCTGAACACATAGGGGGTGGTGAGGAGCTCCTTGGCCCGGGCGGCGCGGATCATCTCCACCTCCAGGGCGAAGCCCATCCCGGTCTCTTCCAGGTTAGCCCGGAACTTGCCATCGATGAGGCCCACGGTGGGGAAGTTCTGCACCCCGGAAAAGCCCAGGGTTTTGAGTTGGTCCAAAAAGCTGTCGGTGAGCATAAAGGGGTCGGTGCCATTGACCCCCGCCAACACCGGGGTGTGCTTGACCACCGGCAAGACTTCCCTGGCCATCTCCACCACGATGTCGTTGGCGTTGCCATAGGCCAGCAACCCCGCCAGGGACCCCCGGCCCGCCATGCGGTAGCGCCCGGAGTTGTAGATCACGATCAAATCGATGCCCCCGGCCTCCTCGCACTTGGCGGATAAACCGGTGCCGGCGCCACCGCCGATGATGGGCTCGCGGCGCTCGACCTGGGCGTGGAATTTTTCCAACAAGGCACGGCGTTCAAAACGGGGCATGGCAGGTGTCTCCCGGGGTTGTATATTGGCTTTAATCCATCATGGACTAGGTGGTTTCGAGGAGACAACGACTATGGCGACCTACATGGAGTACGCCGAGATTGCCCATCAGGTGTATCACACGGATTTCACCGAGCTCCCCCCTGAGCAAATCAGCCGGTGGCTGCAAGTGAATAACTTCGCCCTGCGGGAGATGCGCAAGGGGTCGCGTTTCGACCCCCAAGGCTACGGCGTCCAGTTTGGCAAATACGAATCGGGCCTGGAGGTCATCGTCGCCTTTTGCGGCACCAACACCGAAAACGACTGGGGCAAGGGTTGGTCCGACTTGGTGAACGACCTAGACATCGGCCTCGGCCTCATTCCCAACCAGATCTTTCCCGCCGTGGAATACACCCGCGCCGTGGCCTCCCTCCTCACCGCCAACCAGCGCTTGTCCCTGACGGGGCACTCCTTAGGGGGAGCCTTGGCCCAGCTGGTGGGGGCCAACCAAGGGTTGCCCTTTGTCACCTTTGGTGCCCCGGGATCCAAGCATCTGTTGCCCTTGATCACCGCCAACCCCCCGGCGTCGGCGGTGAACTTCACCGCCTGGGGCGACATGGTGACCTGGGTGGGGCAGGCCCACGTGGGGCAGGTCATCTCCATGACCAAGGGCGGGGCGTGGACCTTCCCCACCACCCACTACATGCCCAACTACAAAACCCTCCTCGCCCGGGAGGGGTGGGCGTCGCGGCGGTTTATGTTTTGAGGGCGGAGTCCCGGCGGTGGGCCCCTTGCAAAATCCGCAACGCCCCGCAGGCGGCGCCGTAGCCGTTGTCGATGTTGACCGTCAACAGCCCCGGAGCACAGCTGGCGAGGATGGCGTGGAGGGCGGTATGGCCTCGGTGGGTGGCGCCGTAGCCCGTGGAGGTGGGCACGGCGATGATGGGGGACGCCAACAGGCCCCCCAAGACGCTGGGCAGGGCGGCGTCCATGCCGGCCACGGCGATGACCACCTCAAAGCCCTTTATGGCGTCGAGGCGCTCCAGTAGTCGCCACAGCCCGGCCACCCCCACGTCGTAGTGCTCGTCGCAGCTGTGGCCGTTGAACAAAAGGGTGCGCACCGCCTCCTTGGCCACGGGGACATCGGAGGTGCCGGCGCTCACCACGGCGACCCGCGCCGGCCCCGGTGGTGGGGGCTGACCCAAGTGAGCCGTGCGGGAAACGGGGTCGTAGTCCAAGGCGTCTCGCACCGGGGGCGCCAGTTCGGTGACTTGCTGGGGGGCGAGGCGGGTCAACAGCAACGCCTCCCCCCGCTCGTGGGCCGATTGGGCGATGGCTTGGATCTGGGATGGACTTTTGTCGAGGCAAAAAATCGCCTCGCCAAACCCCAACCGCCGCGGGCGGTCGCGATCCAGGACAAATTCGTTGGCGCTCAAGGAACTTTGACCCCCACAAAGGCGCTGCCCCGGCGGTAGGGCTCAAAGGTCACCGGTCGCTCCACCCCCGCCGCGGCAAAGCGTTGGGCGATCCACTGGCCATAGATCGAGCGCTGGGATTCCCCCAAGGTGGCCAGGGTGGCGGAGTCCAGTTCCACGGCGATTTGGCCCCGGCGCAACCGACAGCGCACCGTGTGGGGGGTGAGGTCCTGGCGCAGGCGCTGTTCCACCTGGTCGATGGCCGCCAGGGGAGCGGCTTCGATGGCGATACCCGTTTCCACCCTGCTGGAGAGGCAGGGGGCGGCGGGCAGCTCGGCGAGGTCGGTGAGCCCCAAGTGGCGGGCGATGGCCCGCACCCCGGCCTTGTCGATGCCGGCGTCGACGTAAGGGTGGCGCACGTGGTGGTGGGCGGCGGCCTGGAGACCGGGGCGGTAGTCCCCCAGATCGTCGCAGTTGGTGCCGGATATCAATTGGCCCACGGCCACGGCGGCCATGGCGGCGTAGAGGTTAGTCTTGCAGAAAAAGCAGCGGTTGACGGGGTTGGCCCGGTAGCGGGGATCTTGGAATTCCCCGGCGTCGATTTCCCTGAGGGCCCAACCGCTAGCTGCGCCATGGCGCCGCACCCGCGCCGTGGCTTCGGGCGGCACCGCCGGGGAGACGGCGTGGACCATGGTGGCCTGCTCCCCCAGGGTCTGGTGGGCCACCGCCGCCAGGGTCATGCTGTCCACGCCGCCGCTCACCGCCACGGTCACCCGTCCCAGGGCCCGGAGCTGATCCCCCAGGGCGGCGAGGGGGGGTGTGCCTGGGCTAGCTATCGTCATCTGCATTTCTCTCCGCCCGGTAGCGCTGGGCTTCTCGTTCCCGCCGACCCCCGGGGGTTTGGGCGATATCGTCCATCTCCGCCTTGACGGTGACGCCGCCGTCGGGGCGGTGGGCGCGTTTGAGGCGAACCTCCCCGACCGTCGCGGCGTGGACCGCCGCCTCCCGGGGCACGATGGCCCGCTGGACCAGTTGCCAGCGCACCCCCAAGGTACTGGTCTCCAGCAGCGCTTGGGTCAGGGTTTGAGTCAGGGCTTTTGGGCGAGCCAGTAGCTGTACTTGGATCCCCACCCGACCCTTTTTCCCCACCACCGTCCCTTGGCTGACGTCCAGGACCCCCTCTAGGGCGCGGAGGCGATCCAACCCCACCGCCAAGTCCTCAGGGGTTTGGTCGTCGATCTCAAACTGGCACACGGCGACGGTATCCTCCAAAAGCCCCGGAGCGGCCAGCTCGGGGACCGGGTCGAAGGCCAGCACCCGCAGGCAATTGCTGAGGCCGGGGAAGGCCTTGGTGCCAAAACCCACCCCGCTCTTGTTGAGCCGCCAAGGTCTCCCCAGGGGTTCAAAGCAGGGGTTGAGGTGGCGGAGGATGGCGGCCCCCGTGGGGGTGACCCGCTCCCCCACCAGATGGTCTTGGTGGACCGGGAAGCCCTCTAGGAGTTTGACGGTGGCGGGGGCCGGCAGGGGCAAGGGGCCGTGGGCGGTGTCTATCTGGCCTCGACCCAGGGGAATGGAAGCACAAGACCAGCTGGCGTCGAGGCGCTCGATGCGCCAGGCGGCGGCTACGATGTCGGCGATGGAATCCCAGGCTCCCACCTCGTGGAAGTGGACTTGATCGACGTCCACCCCGTGGACTTGGGCCTCGGCTTCGGCCAAGACGGTGAAGATGGCCAGGGCTCTGGCCGCCAGGGTCTCGGGCAGGGCGACCTCGAGCCAGCGGCGCAGGTCGGCAAAGCTTCGGTGGTGGTGGGCGGCGGGTGTGACGGGGCGCACCACAAAGCGCGACCCCCAAAAGGTGTGGTCCCGGTGGTCTACCCGGGCCACGGACACCAGGCGATCCACCTCGGCGGCCTGGAGCACCGCCAACAGCTCGGGTTCCCACGCGGGCCAGGCGTCTAGAAGGGCGGCGCAGAACATATCTCCGGCGATACCACCCAGGGGGTCGAGGTGCAGGTGCATGGCGCAACTCCCAGTCCAGCGGATCTTCAAGATAACAAGCTCTCGCCGCTTTGTCGCCGTGGGTTTGGGGATTGCCATTTTACCGAGAACCCCAGCGCCCCAGGGCCCTGGGGGTGCGCTGCCCCCCGAGGAGGTCCTGTCAGGTGTCATGGGCCGCCAAAATGGGGTGACCTAGGTCGACTTTCACCAGGTGCTCTCTCGCGTCCTAAGGGGCGATAGGTTTCGCTTCAAACCCCAGCTTCGGAGGGTGACACCATGATGGGTTCCATCGATCAACTGTTGACACAGGCTTCTGGCGAGGCCCTAGGGCCCCCATGGGCAGACCACCTGGGCCCTGGCCCTGCCTTCAGCCTCGGCGGAGGGGAACAAACCTTCGCCGGCTCTACCTTGAGCCACGCCGGCAGTTTCGACGCCAGCCACCAGCCCGGGCTGGTGCCCCTTTGGCAGCAGCTCATCGCCGGCCTCGGCCAACTGGGGGGTGTTGCCGAAGGGGTGGGGGGGGCCACAGGTCTTTTGGGTGGCCCTTTGACCCTGGCCGAGGGCAGCGTGGGCGGCGGGGGGTGCTATGGCCTCGGCCTCCAGCACCAGCTGGATATGGGCCTGCTGGGAAGCCACACCAACACCACCCAGATGGGCGTCTACGGGGATTACCGGGGGCGGGGGGCTTTGACCTTGGGGGCCGATGGCCTGACCGCCCGGGGCGATATGGGTTTTAGTGCTGGCAATAGTTTAATCACCACTGGGCAGTATCAAAATCCCTGGGGAGGGGCCGACTATCGCCTGCAAGCGGGCGTAGAGGTTCTGGGCGAAGCCTCTGGGCAGGCCACCCTCAACGGCAACGGCCTCCAGGCCACGGCCCACGGCGAAGTGGGGGCCACCCTGGCGGCGGCGGAGTTCCAGGGGGATTTTCGCACCCCTGGAGTTGCCATCGGCGACCACACCGTCGATGTCAATGGCCACGTCCAGGGGGAGGCGTTTATCGGCGCCAAGGCCGAGGGGGAGGCCAATGTCGACCTCACCCTCAACCCCCCCGCCGCGGCGGCGGAAATCGGCGGCTCGGCCTTTGCCGGGGCCCGGGCCGGGATCGAGGGCACCGTGGGCATCGGCGATTTTGCCAGCATCACCGGCAAGGCCGAGGCCTGGGCGGGGGCTGGGGCCGAGGGATTGATCAACATAGGCTTCAAGGACGGCGAGCTGCAGTTTAGCATCGGCGGCGGCGCCGCGGTGAAGGCCGGTATGGGGTTTAGCGTCGCCGGCAGCATCAACTTCCCCGCCATGGCCGATGCGGCCTTAGACGCCTTGAGCGACCCCTTGGGGACCCTGGCCAATTTCCTCGCTCCCCAACGGCCCGAGGGGATCGCCAGGGCCTGATAGAACCATGGCTTCTGATGCAAATTGATCAGACGGTCTCTGGGCGCAAATGTCAGCGACCGTTCTTTCGCCCTTCTGGCCGACGATCGCCAGGGTCAATATCAGAGGCTCGAGGGGCCTGTGCCCTCCTATTGTGATACTAAGTGTATCGACATACGATGAAGCTAAAACCATCAAAGGAGGTGCCTTGAGATGGACGGAGCATGTTGTGGGCCCGGCTATGGGAGTCCGGCGGAGGCGATCAAAGCACCACGGGAGAAGCTGCTTTATACAATCGCAATCTATACCGGGACCGGGATCCAGAAGCCGGACTACCTGGCGACGGTGGATGCGGATCCAGAGAGTCCAACTTACTCCCAAGTGATCCACCGATTGGAGATGCCGGGGATTGGTGACGAGTTGCACCACATGGGTTGGAACGCCTGTTCTTCTTGCCATGGGGACCCGTCTATGTCCCGTAGGTATTTACTGGTGCCTGGCGTGCGATCCAACAACATCCACGTCGTCGACACAGCCACCAACCCCCGCGCCCCGCGCTTGCACAAGCTAATCGAAGGCGCCGAGATCAAATCAAAGACCAACCTATCGGGCCCCCACACGGTTCACTGCCTCGGATCCGAAATCATCATCTCGTTCCTGGGCGACGCCAGGGGCGAAGCAGCGGGCGGCTATCTGCATCTCAACAAGGACTTTGAGATCGTGGGTCGCTGGGAAAACTCCATGGGCGATATTCCCTTCGGCTATGATTTCTGGTATCAGCCCCGCCACAATGTCATGGTCAGTTCGGAATGGGCTGCGCCAAACACATTTATGCCAGGTTTTGACTTGGAGGAGGTCGGTCACCTGAAATACGGCCGCCGGCTCCATATTTGGGACTTCGAGAAACGGATACCGGTGGAGAGTATGTACCTCGGCGAAGACGGATTGATCCCCTTGGAGGTCAAATTCCACCACAATCCCGACAGCACCCACGGATTTTGTGGCGCGGCCCTCAGCGCCAATGTGATCCACTTCTGGAAGTCCGAGGCGGGCAAGTGGGAATGGGAGAAGATCATTGACGTGGAAAATGAGCCCCATCCCCAATGGCCCATCCCCGTGCCTGGCGTGATGTCGGCGATCCTCGTGTCCATGGACGACAAGTATTTGTACCTGAACAACTGGCTCCACGGCGATATGCGGCAGTACGATATCACCGAACCCCACAACCCCAAATTGACGGGTCAGGTATGGATGGGTGGACTCTTGGGCAAAGCGCCTGAGATCAACGGTGTCAAGGTCGCAGGGGGACCGCAGATGTTCCAGTTATCCCTAGATGGCAAGCGGATGTACGTGACGACATCGCTCTTTTCGACTTGGGACAACCAGTTCTATCCGGAGATTCGCACTCGGGGCGGCGTCATGGTGATGATCGACTGCGACGTCGAAAACGGCGGCATGAAGATCAACGAAGATTTCATCGTCGATTTTGGCAAGGAGCCCAATGGCCCGAGCCGCTGCCATGAGACTCGCTATCCCGGTGGCGATTGCACGAGCGATATTTGGCTATGACCGACACCAAGACCATAACGATCGCCAACCGCGGCGGCGCGACCTATGCTGTCGATCCCAGCCGTGCCTTGCTCTACTCCTTGCGGGAGCAAGGCGTAGACTTGCCCTACGGTTGTAAATATGGCGGCTGTATCACCTGTGCGGCCAAACTGATTGCCGGCGAAGTCGACCAACGTCGGCAAGTGGCGCTGAACAACCGGCAACTCAACAATGGCTATGTCGTGCTGTGCGTTGCTCGACCCCTGTCGAACTGCACTCTCGAAGTCGGTGTTGAAAGCCACGACAAACTCTACCGAAACCCGTTTCTCGATCCGCTTGAGCCCCACGAGCTAAAAGCGGACATCGCCACCCCCAAGGAGGCGTAAATGCCCGCAGCGGATATCGACCGGCTCTACGACTACGCGCCGGAATACCTGGCGGAAATCCTGCGTTGGGTCAAAACCATAGCCATGGTTGGCGCCAGCGGCGACAAGACCAAGTTCAGCTATGGCGTTTTGCGGGTGCTGCACGAAACGGGGTATGAGATACTACCGGTGAATCCAAACCCCAACCTGACGGAAATCCGTGGCCTCAAGGTTTATCACTCCCTGGAGGAGATCGATCGCCCGGTGGACATGGTCGATGTGTTTCGCCCCAAGGAAGAGTTCTACAGCATAGCGGAAAAAGCCATCGCCATCGGAGCCAAAGTGCTGTGGGGGCAGATCGGCGTCTACGACGCCCGCGCCGCCAAGCTGGCTGAAGATGCCGGATTGAAGGTGGTGATGGATCGCTGTCCGAAGATTGAGCTGTTCCGTCCCTTCTGGAAGCCACGCCTCGATCTGCCGATTTGATCGAATTCCTTGACGCCCCCCTTGAGCTCAGGCTAGGGGTTCGTTGTGGCGGGGGCCACAACAGGTCACCGGCCCAACCGATGGGCTCGCCGCGACCCCCGTGCTTCACAGGGCGGTCTCGCGCCCCAGGCCACTGCGGCCGGGCATGCGGATGGCGTCGCTGGGCATTTGGTAGCGGGCAAAGGGCAACACCACCACCTTGGCAGCGGGCCCTTGGCGGGCTAGGGCCTGGTCGAAGGCGTGCTGCAACGAAGTAGCCACCGGAATACCGATGTCTCGGCCCATGGCCAGGTTTTCCTCCAAGGTCACCACCGTGAGGTGCTTGCGGGCCATGACCTCGTAGATGGGGATCCAGATGCACCCCGCCCACATCTCCACTTTGCGGCCGTGGACGTCCCGGTAGAGCCTTTCTAGGTTTTCGGGGGAGGGGGGCATATAGGGCTTCATCAGGTCGAACAGGGCAAAGCCGGGAAATTCCCCCAGGTGGGCCGTCTTCACCCCCGGGCTCGGGGAGCAGTAGATCATATCCCCCCCGTCCTTGAGGACCAGATCTGCCGACATACAGCCCCAGCCGGTGTGGAAGAACAAGTGATCGGTGGGGGCAAAGACCCCACAGAGGGCGATATCCGCCGGGCCGCCGTGGGGGCGCCGGTAGGCATAGATGTTGTTAAAAGTCCGCACCGCCTCCCGGTGGGCGTCGGGGTGGGCACCGAAGTTGAGATAGCACACCGCCCCCTTGGTATCCAACACCGAATTGAGGGTGCAGGTGAGGTCGCACAGGCTCGCCACTTCGTCGATGTCGGCCCGCATGGGGCCGGCCATGGCGCCGTAGTGGGTCTTGGGGGACATGACGAAGGCGGCGTGGTTGGATTCGATGGTTTCGTCGGACACCACCCCGGGCAAAATCAGCTTGCCCCCCCCGCCATACCCCCAGTGGTTGGCCTGGGCTTGACCCAGGGTGATGGTGACGTCGCTGTTGGCCACTTCCCGGTGGAGCCACACCGGGGTGCCCCGAGAACTGATGCCCTTGAAGACGTACATCTTTGGGTTGCGGGGGTCGTTTTGAAAGAATGGGATGTTGAGGCGCGCCATGCGCTCCAGGTTGGCTCGGCCGATCTTGAGTTCGGTATCGGCTTCGGACATGGGAAACACCTTGCCGTTGGCGCAGATCACCCGGGCGTCTTTGACCCCCACCCGTTCGACGGCGGCAAACAGTGCCGGCAACAGCTTGGCGGCCGGGGTGGGGCGAAATTGGTTGTCGATGACGATGCACAGGGATTTATCGGGGCCGATGAGCTGTGAAAACCGCGGTCCCGAGTGGGGACGCTCCAGGGCGGCGGCGGCGGCGGCGGTGACGTCGCGGATGGCCGGAGGCTCATGGGGTTTGATCCAGGCCCAGAGGTTTTTGCGGGGCACCTCGACGCCAATCTCTTCCCGGTAGACCTTTGAAGGGTCGTCACAGGAACCGATGGTCAAGGGGTCGAGGGACTCGTAGGGGAGGGTGACGGTGACGGTGTTGCGAAAGCCCAGCAGGGACGAGCGCGGCGGGGTGGGGTGGGTAGAACTCATGGTGGTCGATGCTCCTTTGGTGAGCTCGTTTATTGGAGTTGTAGTAAAATATGGCGACCACTATAGCGCGAAATGGCCCCCGGCGTTGTCTTCCCTGGGGACCATCTGGGGTGATCAATAACTGTTAATACACCATAGCTATTAATACAATGGGCCGACTCCCATGGGGTCGGCTCGGTGTTATTTCGGTCATTTTTTCTGGCTTTTGACAACTCCCTTAGCTTGAGTTGGTGTCTTGTGGGGCTTCATCCACGGCGCCTGGTTAAATTGAGCCACATAGCCGTTCATGACTGAGGCGACGGCGGTGGCTTGACCACCGGTGTACTTGGCATTGGCTTTGTACTCGGTGCAGACAAATTGGCCACCCTGGCAAAAATTGCCGGGAAAACTGCGCTCTACGTACACGGCACCTACGATATCTGAAGCGGCGATGGCATTGACGGCTCGCTCCTGACCATACATGGGCCACAGGGCCTCTTTGACATCGCTAGCGGTGGTACCCACTTGGGATTTGACAAACTCCCACTGCACCGCCTGGGTGTTAAAGATTTTGCTTACATCGAGGTCGACGATATAGACCCAGGTGGAACAATTTTGCTTAGTGCTATCACCGACGGGAAAAATGGGTGCTGCGAAAAAATCTCGTGTGACGCAAACTCCCGAGGACGACTCGAGATCGGGTGCTTTATTGATTCCGTTACCCATGGGCGTGGGCGCTCGCATGGTTGGATTATCGTAAGAAGTGTCGCGCTTCTTGAAGCCATCGGTGAAGATGCTGTTGCTTTGTGGGTCACGTGTGTCACTGCGATAGAAGATGCCGCGCATTGGTGTCTCTCCTCAATATTGATCCGTAGGGTTGATGCGTCTACTGATTGTTTGGTTTTTGATTTGCCAGCATAGACTATGCCAGGACTTGGTGGGCGGTTGGTGGTGGAGGTATGGTTTTGTTTTTGACGATTTTTTTCAAAATGGCATTGCGTCGAGAAGGCCTTTGGCCCGTGGAGTCGCACTATCCATGGGAAAGCGCCGTGGGCTATAGGGGATGAAACGGCGTTCTATAGGCTTTACTGAGCTGCCTCCCATAGTACACTTATGGCTGATGTTGGCCGTGGGCATGCCCCCAAGGCTCTATGGGACCACCCCGGCGGTAACCACCAACTCCACCGTGGCGTCGAGGGGCAACTGCTGGGGGGCGAAGGCGGTTCGGGTGTGGCGTCCCCTGTCCCCTAGGATCTGGGTGAACAGCTCCGACGCCCCGTCCAGCACCTTGGGTTGCCCCGAGAAACCCGGGGCGCTGCTCACATGGCCCTCGACCCGCAGTAAGGTCTCGAGGCGCTCAAAGCCCACTGCTCGGTGAATTTGGGCCAGGACGTTGAGCCCCGCCAACCGGGCGGCTTCATAGCCCTGGTCGGCGCTGAGTTCAGCCCCCACCCGGCCGCGGTATTTCACGGTCCCGTTCTCCATGGGAAACTGCCCCGAGATCCACAACAATCCCCTGTGGCACACCGCAGCTCGGTAACTGCCGGCGGGGTTGGGGGGGTCGGGAAGGGCGAGGCCAAGCTGGGCCAGTTGCCGTTGGATGCTCACGGTTTGCTACCTCAAGGGAAATCACTGGCCCTTGAACTGGGCCGGACGCTTTTGCTGGAAGGCTTCGACCCCCTCGCGGAAGTCCTCCGAGGTGCGCAGGCGACCATAGGCCTGGCCCTCGAGCTCGATACCCGCCTCTAGGGTGGTGTTTTGGGCGCTGTTGAGGACCCGCTTGATGGTGCGCTGGGCCAGGGGGGAAAAGGCCCGCAACTCCGCCACCAACTGGTCCACGCTGGTTTCCAATTCCCCGTCGAGGACGCAGTCCAACACCATCCCCCAGGCCTTGGCCTCGGCCCCCGACACTCGCCTCGAACGGAAGGTCATGTCCTTGGTGCGCTGAATGCCGATCATATGGAGCAGCCGCACCGAGCCCCCCGACCCGGGAATCTGGCCGATGCGCTGCTCGGGGAGGGCGAAGAGGGTGGTTTCGGAGCAGAGCCTAAAGTCACAGGCCAAGGACAGCTCAAACCCCACCCCGAAGCAGTAGCCACGGATGGCGGCCACCACCGGCTTGGCACAGCGGGTCGGGGCGGCAATATTGTCGGCCAGTTGAGAGACCTGCTCTGGGGTGGCACTGAGAAAACCCGCGATGTTACCCCCCGAGGAAAAGTGCTCCCCCTTGGCCCGTACTACGATGACCCGCACCCGTTCATCGCGATCCAGCTCCTCAAAGACCAGCCGCAGCTGGTCCCGCTGCGCCATGGAGACGATGTTGAGGGGCGGGCGGTGGAGGACGATGTCGGCTCGTTCGGCGGCGGCATCAATGTGGACCTCGAAGCCGTCGAGTTGCTCGAGTAAGGCGGCGCGACGATCGGTGAAAGACTGGGACATGGGGGTGGGTTCCTGGCGTGGGGTCGGCGTTGGGGGTTGGTGGCCGAGCTATTCGGATTGGTATTCTCCAGCCACCAACAGCCGGCGGAGGAGCTTACCCACGGGGGATTTGGGGATGCCTTTGACAAACACATACGCCCTGGGGCGCTTAAAGGGGGCCAGGCCCGAGGCCAGACAAAAGCGCTCGAGTTCCTCGGCCGCCACGGGCGCCCGGCGGGTGATAAAAGCCGTCACCTGCTGGCCCCAGCGCTCGTGGGGCAGGCCCACCACCGCCACTTCCCCCACGGCTTCGTGGAGGGACAACACGCTCTCGATCTCCGCGGGGAGGATATTTTCCCCCCCGGAGACCATCATGTCGTCCACCCGACCGGTGACGAATAAATCCCCTTCGGCGTCGAAGTAGCCCACATCGCCGGTGAAGTACCAGCCCTGGTGTAGCGCCTTGGCATCGGCGTCGGGGCGTCGCCAATAGCCCTGGAAGGCCTCGTCGCCGGCCAAAGAGGCGATGATCTGGCCCTCCTGCCCCGGGGAGAGGGGCCCATGGGGGTCGCTGGCGCCGATGGGCACCACCCGAATCTCCTGGTTGAGACCCGCCTTGCCCGCCGAGCCGGGTTTGCCGGGAGCATGGGGTTCGATCGTAAAGGTGTAGATCTCCGACGAGCCGTAGTGGTTGACAAATAGCTGGGGGTTAAAAGCTTCCTGGAGGTGCTTGAGGAGTCCGTCGGTCATGGCCTGGCCGGCAAAGCCCAGCTTGGTCACCGAGGCGATAGCGGCGCTTTGGAAAGCGTCGCAGTGGATGAGGTCGTGGTAGAGGGTGGGGACCAGATAGAGATTGGTGATCCGGTGGATTTGGATGAGCCGGAGAGCTTCAAAGGGGTCAAAGCGCCGCTGGCAGACGAAGTGGCCGTTGATGAGGATCGAGGCCAGCAGCGAACGCACCCCCATGGTGTGGTAGAGGGGCATGACTCCCAGGGTGACTTCCCCCCGGGCGTATTGGTTTTGGGCCACGTGGGCCACGGCGGCCGCCCGCTCGGCCCGGTGGCTGCGGGGCACCCCTTTGCCTTTGCCCGTGGTGCTGGAGGTGTAGAGCATGACGGAGGTGGCGTCCACCTGGGCCCGGGATTCTGGGGCTATGGCTGCGTGGCTGGCCAGGGTCTGCCAGGTGTGGGTGGCCGGGGGGCTCAGTCCGTCGTCTAGGGCGATGCGGGGAAGGGGAGCCGCGGTGGGGGCTTCGGCGACGGTGGCGGCGGTGAGGGTTTCAAACACCAGCGCCTTGGCGCCGGCATCGCCGAGGACGTAGTCTAACTCCTCGGGGGTCGCCCGCCAGTTGACGGGGGTTATGATCAACCCACTGAGCTGACAGGCCAGATGCAGCGTTGCCGCCTCCAGGCGGTTTTGCACTAGCGCCACCACGTGGTCACCGGCTGTGAGGCCCAAGGCCTCCAGCCCTCCCGCCACTCGGCGGGTGTGGTCTAGCCACTGGGCGTAGCCCCAGGTGATGGGGCCGTCGCTGATGGCCGGTGCCGCCGGCATCCGCGCCGCCGCCGCGATGAAACTCCTCCCCAGGTCGAACATGGCGGTTTCCTCCCCGGTGATCATTTTGATTGTCGTTGCAACGGTTCGAGGCTGGTGATCGTCTATGGGGACGTTCCCCGCCCGCTGTAGCGGTGGTTGTTCAATATTATCTTAGTTGCCCCTGTGGACAGGTGCTAACGACGACCCTCCCGATCCCGGATTTTTTGCCCTGCCCCCAGTTTTCCCCACGGGATCGACGGGGGCCTCCACAAGAGAACTCGTACCCATGTTTTGGGGAAGTGGGTTCCTGGGGATTGGGGTCATATTGCTCTTAAATGGCGACCACAACGTTTTGTCATGAAATTGACATTTTCGTGATGGACCCGAGCGTCCTTTTCCGAGGCGAATTCCCATCTGGCCTCGCAAAAGGACGTCCCACACTAGCCGAGGGATGCCCTGTGAGCACTATTAACCCCACCGATGCCAACCGTCCCCTCACCGAGGTTGGCGAGGTCCCCAGCAACGCCCCCGCCACCACGGCCCGCTTTGACGCCGCCGAGCCCGCGCCCCGCAACGAACGCCCGGCCCCGCGGGTGATGACCGGCGGCGGTGGTGCTCCCGTCGACAACACCTTGACCGCCGTCACCTGGAACTTGGAGTCCGGGGAGGCCAACCCCAACACTTTGGCGAATCAGGCCAAATCGTTCGTCGACTACGGCACTGACATCATCGGTTTCCAGGAGGTGGACAGCCAGGGCTGGCTCGACGACATCACCGACTCCCTAGACGACGCCAGCGGCGACAACTTTGAATCCATTTTGGGGCGGTCTGGCGCTGCCGGTGGCTCCCGGGGCAACGACTTTCTGGGCATCGCCTACAACAAAGACAAACTGGAACTCTTGGGCGAGCCCGAGGAGCTGGACTTTATAAACCGCGACGGCCGGGGCCGTTCGCCGTTGGTGGCCACCTTCCGCCACAAGGAGACCGGCGAAGAGTTCATGTACGTGGTCAACCACCTGCGCCGGGGCAACGGCCAGGCCCGGGAAGGCGAAGCCGAGGACCTCAACCAGTGGGCTCGCCAGCAGAGCTTGCCCATCGTCAACGTCGGCGACTTCAACTGGGACTACGACGTCAGCGACGGCGCCCCCGAGGCCGGCAACCGGGCCATGGAAAAGCTCCTGGAGGACGGGGCCTTCAAGTGGGTGGAGCCCGAGGTCAAAACCCCCACCTACAAGAGCAATCGCTACGACTCCATCCTCGACGGCATCCTCACCGCCAACGGCGCCCAGGATTGGAAGGTCATCGACTCCGAGGTCATCAACAAGGCGCCGTTTAACGCCCCCGACGATCGCAACAACGCCGACCACATCCCCGTCCTGGCCACCTTTGTCCTCGACCCCGAGGCCAACTACACGCCGCCGACCCCCATCGACCCGGTGCCGACGCCCGATCCCGTGCCGAC
>JBHJHK010000346.1:0-5533 GCA_050330975.1 Candidatus Competibacterales bacterium
GGGGCGTTGATGAGCCCCTGGGTGGTGGAGACGTAGCTGGCCAAGCGCAGTTCGAGATTGGTGCGGGCCCCGTCGGCGATGGCGGTGAGTTCGTCGTATTGCTCGATCTCTTGCTGGCGCTGGAGGGTGGTTTGAAAGGGATCAAAGGTGATGGGATCGTCGCTGACCAGCCCGGCCATGAGGTCCCGGAGTTCCCCAGGGCTGAGTCTGGCCTCGTGGCGCCCGGCGGTCTTGAGAAACCCCGCCACATCCACCACCACTCGACCGTCGGGATACACTTGCAAGGTGGTGGTGGTGTCGTCCCCCGCCAACTCCGCTGGGGTGTAGCTATAGGTCACCACGGCGGTTAGGGCATCGGTGGGTAAGGTGAAATCGGTGGGAAACTCGGCGGTGACGTCTTGGGTTTGTCCAGCGGGGATGAAGCCCATGGCCAAAGCCAAGGCGACGGCCGGTGCAAAGCGGCGTAGAAGCATGGGTAGTTGCCTCGTCCATTAGAAGAATAATTCGCCATCCCTCACTCGCTTTTTTGCAAAGCGAGTCCAAACTTTGTCCAATGTTAACAATTCGCTCCATATCGGGGCAATGGCGCTACCGGCGGTCTTGCAAGTGAAATGGTGCCGTTGCCTTTCAACGATCTTTGCTGTAGGGAACGCCCAGGGCGGCGGGGGGGTGGGCGCGGCCGAAAACCCCCGCCAACAACACCACGGTCAATACATAGGGCAAAGCCTGGATGAATTGCACGGGCACCGAACCGATCCCGGGCAATACCGCCCCCTGGAAGCGGACGGCGCTGGCATCCAAGACGCCAAATAACAAACAGGTTCCCAAGGCCGTCACCGGGCGCCATTGGGCGAAGATCATGGCCGCCAGGGCCATGTAGCCCCTGCCCGCCGTCATGTCGGGGATGAAGCCGGCGTTTTGGGCCACGGATAAATAGCATCCCGCGGCGCCACACAGGGCGCTGCAGGCCAATACCGCCCCATAGCGCAGCCTTGTCACCGACAGCCCCGCAGTGTCCACCGCGGCGGGATTTTCCCCCACGGCCCGCAGGTAAAGGCCAAAGCGGCTTTTGAACAACAGCCACCACACCACGGCGGCGGTCAGCAACGCCCCGTACACCAAGGCGTTGTGGCCGCTGATGAGTTCCCGGTAGACAATGCCCAGGAAAGGAACGCCCTCCAGGACGTCGACCCCGGGCCAAGTGAGGGCCTGGAAGCGGGCGTCCACCTCGAGGGCTGGTGTCTGTCCCCCCCGCTGATACCACGCCATACCCAAGGTGGCCGTGAGGCCCGCGGCGAGCAAGTTGATGGCCATGCCGCTCACCACCTGGCTGCCCCGTTGGCTGATGCAGGCAAAGGCGTGGACCAACCCCAAGGCCATGGCGGCTACCACCCCCGCCCCCAAGGCCAGCAGGGGATTGCCGGTGTGGGTGGCCACCACGGCGGCGGCAAAGGCGCTGGCTAGCATCTTGCCCTCCAAGCCGATATCGATCACCCCGGCCCGCTCCGACAAAAGCCCACCTAGGGCTGCGAAGATCAAGGGCGTCGCCAAGCGCAGGGCGGAGTCGACCACCAATAAGGTGGTGAGTAGGACGTCGTTCACGGCGTCGATCCCCCAGGGATACCCCCAGAGCGGCTGGGTATCAACGCCGCCAAGGGATAAAAAAGCCGCTCCAAAGCGCCGCAAAACAGCACCACCTAACCCTGGATGGCCACCACCAGCTCCGGGGTCACCGTGGGCATTTCAAACACCAGCTCCGTACCCCCCTGGTAGAGCACCCCGAACAACAGGCTCGCCAGGACGATACCCAGGGGGTGATTGCGACCCATGAGGGCCACGGCGATGCCGGTGAAACCACTGCCAGCGGGGAAATCCAGCAGCAGCCGGTGCTGGACCCCGAGGATTTCGTTGACCCCCACCAATCCCGCCAACGCCCCCGACAGCAGCATGGCCGCGACGATCACCCTGGGGGGGGCGATGCCGGCGTAGCGGGCCGCCTGCCCTCCCTGACCCACGGTGCGCAGGGCGTAGCCCCAGCGGGTGTGCCAGATGAACAGCCATACCCCCACACAGCAGCCCAACGCCAAGGGCAACGCCAAATTCACCGGGGAGGGCTCCAGGGGAAGCCCCATGGGTGCCAGGAGTTGGTGGAGGGTGGGCAACCAGGCGGACTCGGCCAAAGGTCGGGTCTCCGGCGACATGCTCAGGGGCGCCCGCAGCACGTTGACCAGCAAATACACCATGAGGGCCGCGGCGATAAAGTTGAACATGATGGTGGTGATGACGATGTGGCTGCCCCGCCAGGCTTGGAGGTAGGCGGGTATAAAGGCCCAGGCGGCGCCGAACAAAGCCCCGGCCATGAGGCCTAGGGGGAAGATGCCCCACCAGGGCCAGTGGGCGTCCAAGGCCAAGGCCACCAGGGCCACCCCCAAGCCCCCCAAGTAGGCTTGACCCTCGCCGCCGATGTTGAAGAGTCCAGCGTGGAAGGCCACCGCCACGGCGAGGCCGGTGAAGATGAAGTTAGTGGTGTAGTACAAGGTGTAGCCCACGGCCTCGCTGTAGCCAAAGGCCCCGGTGAAGATCAACCCCATGGCCCGCCAGGGGCTCTCGCCGATGATCAACACCACCAAGGCGGCGACGGCAAAGGCCGTCAACACCTGGAGCACAGGCAAAAGACCGTAGCGCACCCAGGGGGCTGGCAGCGCCGCCGTCATGTGGCCTCCTCCGCCCCGGAGGGAGAGCTCCTGGCACCGGCCATCATCAAGCCGAGTTTGGCTTCGTCGAAGTTGGCAGCGGCCAGTTCCCCCTGGAGGGTGCCGGCACACATCACCAAGATGCGGTCACACAATGCCTTGATCTCGTCGAGTTCCACCGACACCAGCAAGATGGCGGTACCCCGGTCCCGCAATGCCAGGAGCTGGCGGTGAATGATCTCCACAGCGCCGATGTCCACCCCCCGGGTGGGTTGGCCCACCAACAACACTGCGGGCCGGCGCTGGAGCTCCCGGGCCAGGACCAGTTTTTGCTGGTTGCCGCCGGAAAACAGCGCCGTGCGCAGTTGGGGATTGCGGGGGCGGGTGTCGAATTGCTCCATCTGAAGCCGGCAGTCGGCCGCCACTTGGTCGCGGTGGAGGAGGACCAGGCCGTTGTAGCGGGCCTCGTCTTGATAGCCCAACAACGCCGACTCGGCGGCGGCAAAGGCCGGTACCAAGCCCGCCTGGAGGCGGTCTTCGGGGATGTGGGCGGCGTGGGCACGGCGCAGTTTTTGGCCGTCCCAGGGGGTGTGGGGGGTGAGGTGCTGGCCGTTGATCACCACTTCTCCCGCCGCCAAGGGTCGCATCCCGGCCAACGCCTCGAGGAGTTCGCTTTGGCCGTTGCCGGCCACCCCGGCGATGCCGACGATTTCGCTCTGGTTCACCTGAAAACTCACGTCCTCGACGGCCAAACCGCCCCCCTCCCGGGCCACCGATACCCCTGCCACCACCAACGGCGGGGTGTCCCCTCGAGGGGGCGCGGGGGCTTTGCGCTCCAGCTGAAAAGCCACCGGGCGTCCCACCATGGCCTGGGCCAGGGTGGTGGGGTCGGTGGCGGTGGTGGGGTAGTGGGCCACCATGCGCCCCTGGCGGATCACCGAGACCCGGTCGGTCACCGCCATGATCTCCTTGAGCTTGTGGGTGATGAGCAACACCGTCACCCCCTTGTCCTTGAGGGTGGCCAAGACGGCGAACAGCTGGTCGGTTTCCTGGGGCGTCAACACCGCCGTGGGTTCGTCGAGGATCAAAAGCCTGGCGCTGCGGTACAGCGCCTTGAGAATCTCCACCCGCTGACGCTGGCCCACGGACAATTGTCCCACCACGGCGTCGGGGTCGACGGCCAAACCCAATTCGTCGGCCAGCGCCCGCAACTGACGGCGGGCTTGGCCAAGGGCCCGCCTCAAGGAGCCCCTGCCTTGGCCCAGCACGGCATTTTCCACCACCGTCAGGGTGTCCACCAGCATAAAGTGCTGGTGGACCATCCCCACCCCGGCGGCGATGGCATCTTTGGGGGATTTGAACCGCACCGTTTGGCCGAACAGCCCCACGGTGCCCCGATCGGGGGCGTGGTAGCCGTAGAGGATGGCCATGAGGGTGGATTTGCCGGCGCCGTTTTCCCCGACGATGCCGTGGATGGTGTGGGCCGCCACTGCCAGATCGACCCCGGCATTGGCGGTCACAGGGCCGAAGTACTTGTGGATATCCACCAGTTCCACCGCCAGCTGGGTCTGCGCTGGCGGCTGGGGGGGAGGGGATGACGCCAAACCACTCACACCGGGCAGCGGTTGTCGCTCATATAATCGTGGACTTCGATGACCCCATCGACGATCTGCTGCTCCAGGGTGCTGGCCCCCTCCTCCATGGTCGGGGTGATGAGGTCGCGGTTGTGTTCGTCCAACGCCCAACTCACCCCGTCTTCGGCCAGACCCAAGATCTCCACCCCCGGGGTCCAGGTGCCGTCGAGGCCGGCCTGGAAGCTCTTGCGGACCGCCACGTCCACCCGCTTCACCATGGAGGTGAGCATGGTGCCCGGGTGGAGGTGGTTTTGGTTGGAGTCCACCCCGATGGCCAGCAGGCCCTGGTCGGCGGCGGCTTGGTAGACCCCGAGACCCGTGGCCCCGGCGGCGGCGTAGACCACATCGGCTCCCCGGTCGAACTGGCTGCGGGCCAACTCCCCCCCCTTGGCGCGGTCGTTCCATGCGGCAGGGGTCGTACCCGTCATATTCTGCAGGACTTGGATGTCGGGATTGATGTGTTTGGCCCCCTGGACGTAGCCACAGGCAAAGCGGCGAATCAGGGGAATATCCATCCCCCCCACAAAGCCGATGGTGTTGGTGGATGATGCCATGGCCGCCAGGGCGCCGACGATAAACGACCCCTCGTGCTCTTTGAAAACCACCGATTTGACGTTGGGGGCTTCCACCACCATGTCGATGAGGGTAAAGCGGGTATCGGCAAAGCGGGGGGCGACGGTTTGCACCGCCGGGGCCTGGGCGAAACCCACCGACACGATGGGGTCGGCCCCCCGCTGGGCCAACCGCCGCAGGCCCTGTTCCCGTTGGGCGGGGTTTTGGACCTCGAACTCCCGGTAGCGAACCCCCGTTTCCTGGCGAAAGTGCTCGGCGCCCCGGTAGGCCGCTTCGTTGAAGGACTTATCGAATTTGCCCCCCAGATCGAACACCAGGGCCGGGGTGTAGTCGGCGGCGTGGCCAACGACGGGGAACCCAGCAAAGGCCGAGGCGAGGATGAGGGCTTGGGACCAAATCCGGATGTGTGGTTTAATCACGGGCTTTCCTGGCAAATGCAGTGGACGTTGAGGGCGGGCTCGGGGACAGTTGGGCCCCATTGTAGCAGCCGAGCCCTCACCTGTAGGATAGGATGCCGCCTTGCCCTGCTGGCCCCAATTAGCCGCGCCAATGTGGGGGGGCCCCTGGGGGCGCGGGGGGGGGCCGGCGGCGGCCGGGCGCGGCGCGGGGGGCGGGGGGGCGCGGGGGGGGGGG
>JBHJHK010000347.1:0-2470 GCA_050330975.1 Candidatus Competibacterales bacterium
TGAGGGCCGCCAAAAACGGCAATCCCCCCACAATCCCCCCAGACGCTCCCTTCAAGGATGGGCAATCACCAACAACGCCGGCGCTCGCTCCACCACCGCCTCGAGACAGCGCTGGAGGTTCTCCGGATCCAGGGCGGCAAAGCTCTCGTCCAAGATGATCAAATCCGCCCCCTGGAGCAGGGCCCGGGCGATGAACAGCCGACTGCGCTCGCCGTGGGACAGCTGCCAGCCGCTCTCCCCCACCATCTGCTGCAAATGCCCCGGCATCCGCTCCAGGAGGGGCCCTAGCCCCAGGGCGCGGCACACGGCCTCCGCCTCGGCCATATCCCGCCGGCTGGGGGGCCAACCCCGGCCCATGAGGAGGTTAAAGGCCAAGGTCTCGGCCAACACGTGGTTGTCGTGGAACTGGGGCGCCGCCACCACCCGCCGCCGCCACAGCTCGCTCCCCAAGGTCTGGCGATCGAGGCCATCCAGTAACAATAACCCCGAGGTGGGAGTGCGCAACCCGGTCAACAACGCCGCCAGGGTGGACTTGCCCCCCCCAGACGGTCCCTCCAACAGCAACCGATCCCCCCGCTGAATATCCAGCCGGCAGCGGGACAACACCGCTGGGGCGCCGTCTCGATAGCGAAAGGTCAAATCCCGGGCCGCCAACAAAGGGCGCGGAGCCGTGGGCGCCGGGGTGACGCCCTCCCCCACCGCCCCATCTGGGGCTTCTGGAGCGGCGTTTGGCCCGTTGGCATGGGCCAAGGCCGCCGCCTGGGGGGCCATTTGGATGTCCCGGCGAGCGGCGGCGTTGTAGAGGGGCCAGACCTGCCCCCAGGCGTTGATGACCCCCACCAAGCTCTGGATACCGGTCACCAACCCGCCAAAGGCCTTAAAAGCCAACATGATACCCCCCAGCACCATGGCGATGGCCTCGGGGGAGGCTTGCCCCTGAAGGAGCCCCAGGGCCAACCCCGTAAACCCCAGCACCAACCAGCCGCGGCTCACCACAGCCGCCAACTGGGCCACCACCCCGTCCTGGCGGCGACCCAGCTCCCCGTAGCTCGCCAGATCCCGATCCTCCTCCCGGTGCCAGTCGGCGGGGTCTTGCTGAACCAAGCGGGTGCGGTAGCCCACCATCCGCTCCACCAGGGCGTTGATCATCTGCCGGTGGCTGCGCCGCCACTGGCGGCTGTCCTCCACCAACCGGGCGCTGAGGAGTAAAGCCACCCCCGACCACAGCACCAAGAGCCCCCCGGTGAACCAATCACCGGCGATCAACAACAACACCACCAAGGCGGTGAGCAGCTCCACCGCAGCGGTCAAGGCGGCAAATCCCCCCCCCATGACCAGGGTCTCCAGGGCCTCGGACTCCAGCACCCGACCCAAAAACTGACCCATCCCCTGGTGGCGGACTTCTTCCGAGCGCAACTGCAACGCCCCCGTCAGCAACCGCTGCTTAAACAAGCTGCCCGCCGTCACCGCCACCAGACTCTGCATCCACAGCACCAACACCTGGAGGGGCACCAAGGACAACAGCAAGAGCCCCCACCCCAACAGCCACACCCCCTCCAGGCGACCGCTCAACACCCCCTGGAGGATCAGCCACCAGCTCAACACCAACACCCCCTGCTGGGCGGCGTGGGCCACCAATATCAACGTCAGCTGGCGGGGAATCCCAGCCAGGGCCAGTTGGCGGCCAAAGCGGCGCCCGGGGGCGATGCGCAACAGCCAACAACCATCGATGACCCGATCGGCCAGTTGCTCGTCCAACAGGGTACGACGCACCCGCTCCAGGCGTTCAGGCGCCAGGTCGGCGGCGGCGAGCACCGGGTCCAACTGGGCCACCACCGGGGCCTCCAGGGGTTGGGTCAAGGCGTCCCGCAACACCGCCACGGCCACGGCCACCAGGCTCAAATCCGGGGCGATGAGCACCGCGCGGCGGCGGTTGGCCCGGAGGAGCAACCAGTGGCCACCGGCCGGGGCCGCCAACAGGGCGGGTCCCGCCCGGCGCAGCAACAGGCCCACCTCCCCGTGGCTGGCTTCCACCGCCACCGCCTCCAACTCCAGGGCCCCGGCGGCGGCGTCGAGCCAGGGCCCCAGGGGCGTCCCCCGGGTAACCGGCGGCAGCCCCGCCCCAGCTTGGGGCGCCAATCCCCCCCGGCGGGCCAGCGCCTCCAACCCCTCGGCCAACCGCCCCCGGGGCCAGGCCAAGGCGGCGAGATCAGGGGCAGCCACGGCCACCCTCGTCGCCCCGGCCTTGTAACGCCAGCGCCACCGACGACATCCAACGGTCGATATCGGTGGACTGTCGGCCCCACCGACCCCCATCGTCCCCGTTTGCCCTGTGACCCTGTCCCGTCACGCCGGAGGTTTGCCCATGGCCATTTCGTCGCTTCCCCACCCCACCCTCGTCCAAACCCAGCCCGAAGATACAGAGAAGCCCACCGCTGCCCCGCGGTGCCAACCCCCCCCCCCACCCGGC
>JBHJHK010000348.1:0-19669 GCA_050330975.1 Candidatus Competibacterales bacterium
GGTGGTCACTGGTAGCTCCTCAAAGGAAAGGGTGAAGCCTCAGTCTAGTGGCTCTGCGGGGAGGGACGACATCGAGATGGAGTTGCCCCTGTTGGCTCGGGTTCAATGCCCAAGTGTTGGTTTCTTTAGGTGGTTACCCAAGGGGTATTCAGCATGGATTGCCTATAGAGCATTGAGACGGCTTGTGCGAGGCGCACAATAAGGGTTGTATCGCTCTTCCATGAGGTTTGGTTTTGCTGTTTCTCTCCAGTTAGCTCCCTGATTAGTCGTTGATTCAACAATAGTGGCCGAGTTGCCCGATGCTTTCAGGAATAAAGCCCAGGACTGTTCCAGGAGCTCAGGCTGGGCCTGATGCTGCGCTATTTTCGATATGACGGGATTCGCTTTTCTTTTGATAACTATGCCTCATAAGCAACTCGGCGTCGCGGCACACATGCTGCACATGCTAGGTGGGAGGTGCGGATGTAGATATCTTGGCAATGCAAAGTGAATTTATTGTGGGGGCCCGGCTGTGAATTTTCAAAATGCCATATTATTCATTCTCTTGGCCAGTGGTGCCATTGTAACGATCTCGGTCCAGATTGGGGGTGGCGGTGACGCCTCGGTCAAGATTGTCAATTGTGTCGGCGAGAATGTGGATCTTGAATCTTATGGCAAAGATGATGTGTTGATGTCGATCCCCTACGCTGTGAAAAAAGATATCTCCCATGGCTCAAGAGCCACAATGACATGTGGCAGTGGTGGAAAATGCCAAATTAGAATCAAAGGACCCTCTTGTGGTGGTGATTTAAAAGCCGACCCTGTCAAAAGTCTCAGCGATGGCAAAACGGCGCTCGTTTATGCTACTGGGGAGTGGAGGAGCTACGATATTAAAATGGGGGAGAACAGGCTACAGGGCACTTGGCCCGTTCTAGTAGTCAATACCAGTACCAGTACCTCTTGTGCGGGCTATGTGTCTATTCGTTGCCCCACGCCGTGATGCGATACAACACCGGCAAATTCCAGGCGTAGAGGTCTTGCCATCCGTACCCGTCTCGCTACCTACCGCCCCCCGCGAGGTCCGGTCGTCGAGGTACTGGTGAAGTCGCTGTTGAGCGTCTGGGGGTCTCGACCTCAAAAGGCCCCGAGGGCTGCCACCGGCCAACGCCAACGGTTTTACCCGGCGGCGAAGAATGAGGGTGCCGGCCTTGCCACCACGCCCAACGTGGCCTATACCTCCTGGAATAATACGACGGCTATGTGGCCCAACCCCATCGCCACACCACCAAAGGACGAGGAGAACCCCTTGAAACACCACGCCCTGCGCGCTGCCCTATTGGCCGCCGTTGTCTCTGGCCACGTCCACGCCCAAGACCGAGAAATCACCCTCTGCTGGGCCGCCTGGGACCCCGCCAACGCCTTGGTGGAGCTGTCCAAAGACTTCACCGAGAAGATGGGCATCCAGATGAAATTCGAGTTCGTCCCCTGGACCAGCTTTGCCGATCGGTTTTTAAACGAGCTCAACTCCGGCGGCGATTTGTGCGATCTCATGATCGGCGATAGCCAGTGGCTGGGGGGCTCGGCCACCTATGGCCACTATGTGAAGCTCAATGACTTCTTCGAGCAAGAGGGCATCTCCATGGATGACTTCTTGCCCGCCACGGTCTACTCCTATTCCACCTGGCCCAAGGGGGAGCCGGAGTACTGGGCGCTGCCGGCCATGGGGGACGCCATCGGCTGGGTCTACCGCAAGGATTGGTTCGCCCGCCCAGAAATCCGCCAGGCCTTCCAGGAGCAGTACGGTCGGGAGCTGGAGGTGCCGGAGAATTGGAACCAGCTCAAGGACATCGCCGAGTTCTTCCAGGGGCGGGAAATCGACGGCAAGACCGTTTACGGCGCCGCCCTATACACCGAACGGGGCTCGGAGGGTATCACCATGGGGGTGACCTCGGCCCTCTACCCCTGGGGCTTCCAGTACCAGAATCCCGACCAGCCCTACCAGATGGACGGCTACGTCAACAGCCCCGAGGCCGTCGAAGGCCTGGAGTTCTACAAGACCCTCTACGACTGCTGCACCCCCCCGGGCCACTCCGACGCCTACATGGTGGCTAACCTAGACGCCTACAAGTCGGGCCAGGTGGCCATGCAGATGAACTTTTTCGCCTTCTTCCCAGGCGTCGCCAAGGACGAAAGCGTCGGCGGTGAGGTGTCGGGTTTCTTTGTCAACCCGGCGCAAAACGTCGAGGCCTCCACCTTGGGGGGGCAGGGGATCTCGGTGGTGTCCTACTCCGACAAGCAAGACCTGGCGTTGGAGTACATAAAGTGGTTTGCCGATCCCGAGATCCAAAAGCGCTGGTGGTCTTTGGGGGGCTATTCCTGCCACAAGGCCGTGTTGGAAGACCCCAACTTCCCCGACACCGCCCCCTTTGCCGGACCTTTTCTCGAGGCCATGGCCAACGTCAAGGATTTTTGGCAAGAACCCACCTACGCCGAGCTGTTATTGGCCATGCAAAAGCGGGTTCACGACTACGTGGTGGCCGGTGAGGGCAGCGCCGAAGATGCGTTGTACAAGCTCATCGAGGACTGGACCTTCACCTTCGAAGACGACGGCAAGTTGTGAGCGCGAGGCGTTGATCCATCCCCAAGCCCCGGCAGAGGAATCCGACCTCCCGGGGCGCTGCCCGCCATGACCACCCCCGATGTGTCCGCACCCCCCGCCGTCCGCCAGCGGCTCGGGGGGGGGCTGTCCGATCGCGCCATCAGCTGGCTATTTATCGCCCCGACGATCTTTTTGCTCCTGGCCATCAATATCTTCCCGTTGTTGTGGACGGTGTATTTGAGCTTTACCAACTACCGGGCCAACCAGCCGGGGCGGCCCATCCGCTGGCTCGGGACCCGCAACTACGAACGGCTTTTGGGCAGCGAAGACGTTTGGGGCTACCTGCAAAACACCGCCCACTTCGTCTGCTGGACCATGTTCCTCCAGGTGGTGCTGGGCTTTGGCTTGGCGTTGCTCATCAATCGCCAGTTCAAGGGCCACGCCAGCCTCACCACCTTGATTCTGTTGCCCATGATGCTGTCGCCGGCGGTGGTGGGGGTGTTTTGGACCTATATCTTCCAACCCCAGTCGGGGATCTTTAACTACATGGTCAACTTTTTGGTCGACGCCGGCAGCTTTTCCATGATCGGCGACGTTCACTTGGCCCCCTGGGCCATCATCTTGGTGGACACTTGGATGTGGACCCCCTATGTGATGCTCATCTGCTTGGCGGGGCTGCGGTCCATTCCCCAATACCTCTACGAGGCCGCCGAAGTGGACCGGGCTTCGCCGTGGCGCCAGTTCATCACCATCACGGTGCCCATGGTGCTGCCGTTTTTGATGCTTGCGGTGCTGTTTCGAGCCATCGAGAACTTCAAGATGTTCGACATGGTGGTGGAACTCACCTCCGGAGGGCCGGGGTCGGTGACGGAGTTGGCCTCCATCAACCTCAAGCGCGAGGCCTTTGAGAAGTGGCGCACCGGCTATAGCTCGGCCTTTGCCATCATCTTGTTTGTCACGGTGTTTGGCGCCGCCAACGTCTACGTCAAGGCCATGAATCGGGTGCGCCAGCGATGAGTACCACCGCCCGTTCCATCGTCGAACCCTCCCAGTGGTCCAAGCGCCTGGCGGGGGCGATCGTCACGGTCTATGCCTTGATCACCTTGATTCCCTTGGTGTGGATCTTCCTCACCGGCTTTAAAACTCCCCCAGACTCCATCGCCTATCCCCCCGAGGTGTTCTTTGAACCCTCCATGGAGGGATATGTGAACTTGTTCACCACCCGTTCTAGGCAGAGCCCGGAGTACATGGCCAGCCTCCCCGCGCCAAAGACCTGGTACGACGAACTGGTCCGCAGCCGCAACATGGTGATCACCGGGCCGTCGCGGTTTGCCGACCGCTACTTCAATTCGCTGATCATCGGCTTTGGCTCCACTTTTTTGGCGGTGTTTTTGGGCACCTTGGCGGCCTACGCCTTTTCGCGTTTTACTATCCCCTTGGCCAATGATCTGTTGTTTTTCATTTTGTCCACTCGGATGATGCCCCCCATCGCCGTGGCCATTCCCATCTACCTCATGTACCGGGAACTGGGGCTGTCCGACACCCATTTGGGGATGATTTTGCTCTATACCGCCGTCAACTTGAGCTTGTCGGTTTGGCTTCTCAAGGGCTTTATCGACGAGATCCCCAGGGAGTACGAAGAGGCGGCCATGGTGGACGGCTACAGCCGCCTCCAGGCGTTCTTCAAGGTGGTGTTGCCCCAGGCCACCACTGGCATCGCCGCCACGGCGATCTTTTGTTTGATCTTCGCCTGGAACGAGTACGCCTTTGCCCTGCTCCTCACCAGCGGTACCGCCCAGACGGCGCCGCCGTTTATCCCCATCATCATCGGCGAAGGGGGGTTGGACTGGCCGGCGGTGGCGGCGGGCACCACCTTGTTTATGCTCCCAGTCTTGGTGTTCACCGTGTTGCTGCGCAAGCACCTGCTGCGGGGTATCACCTTTGGGGCGGTGCGCAAATGAGCGAGTTCGAGCCCGACCTCCCCAGCCCACGGCCCCGCTGGCGGCGCTTTTTCCGCCGTGGACCTTGGGAAAACGCCGCTACGGTGGTCATCGGCGTCGGGGTATTTATGCTGATGCAGCCCTTTTCCCTGACGGCCTACGGTTACTCCTTTGGGGTGATCCTCACCGGTACCGTGGGATTTTTGATCGTCTCCCACTTCCCCGAGGAGTGAGCCTTGGCCCGCATCGAACTCCACCACCTCCACAAGCGCTTCGACGACTTCGTCGCCGTCAAAGACACCGAACTCACCATTGAACACGGCCAGTTTTTTGTGCTTTTAGGGCCGTCGGGCTGCGGCAAGACCACCACCTTGCGGATGATCGCAGGGTTGGAACTCCCAACGTCCGGGCAAATCCGCCTGGACGGCGAGGACGTGACCTTTTTGCGGGCCGCCAAGCGGGACATAGCCTTTGTATTCCAGCTCTTCGCCCTCTACCCCCACTTCAACGTCTACGACAACCTGGCCTATCCGTTGCGCTCCCAGGGCACCCCTAGGCGGGAGATCCGCTCCCGGGTGGAAGAGGTGGCCAGGCTGTTGCGCATCGAAGGGCTCTTGCGCCAACCCGTGGGCCGTTTGGCGGGGGGGGACCGCCAGCGCATCGCCCTGGGTCGGGCCATCATCCGTCGCCCCAAGGCGTTTTTGATGGACGAACCCCTGGGCACCTTGGACGCCGAGTTTCGGGCCTTGATGTGCGAAGAGCTCAAACAGCTCCACCGCCGGATCGAGGCCACCACCATCTACGTCACCCACGACCAGGTGGAGGCCATGGCCATGGGGGATGGCATCGCGGTGATGAACCACGGCGAAGTCCTCCAGTGGGGTACCCCCTTTGAGATCTACCACCGACCCCGGGATGTGTTTGTCGCCAGCTTCATCGGCACTCCCCCCATGAACCTCCTGGAGGCCCAGGGGCCCCTGGCGCCGGGGAGTGGGGCCTTGACCGTGGCGGGGCACGCCATTCCCCTGGCCCCAGATGCGGGAGGCGTGGCGGGGGAAAAGGTGATCCTCGGTGTGCGCCCGGAACACCTGCGCCTGGCCTCAGATGGCCCCTTGCCGGGCAGCGTGGTGGAGGTGGAATATTTGGGGGCCTGGCAGATCGTCGGCGCCGACACCCCGGCGGGAAAGGTGAAATTCCGCGCCGCCAACACGGTGCGGCTGTCCCTGGGAGAATCCATCCGCCTGGCCTTTGATCCCCGGCGGTTGGTGGTCTTCGACGGCCAAAGTGGCCTTGCCGTGCCGAGTCGTGGCACCGAACCCCGGGAGCGGGCCCATGGCTGAGCTGCGTTTTGTGGGGGTCAGCAAGCGCTTTGGTCCCACCCAGGCGGTGGATGACCTCAACTTGACCATCGAGGATGGCGAATTTGTGGTACTGCTGGGTCCCACGGGGGCCGGTAAGACCACCACCTTGCGCCTGGCCGCGGGTCTAGAGCGCCCCGAGACGGGCCAACTGTTCATCGACGGCCACGACGTCACGAGTATGGCCATCGCCGACCGGGATGTGGCCTTTATCTTCCAGCAGTACTCTCTCTATCCCCACCTCACGGTGTACGACAACCTGGCCTTCCCGTTGCGTTCTCCCCGCCAGCGTTGGCGTCGTGACGCCATCGCTCGCCGGGTCCAAGACATCGCAGCGTTGCTCCGCATCGACCACAAACTCGCCAACAAGGCCACCCAGTTGTCCGGGGGAGAGATGCAGCGGGTGGCCATCGGTCGGGCGTTGGTGCGCAGTCCCAAGGTGTTTTTGATGGATGAACCCCTGTCGTCGCTGGACGCCAAGCTCCGGGAAGAGCTGCGTTTGGAGCTCAAGCGCATCCAGACCGAGCTGGGGGCTACGGTGCTCTACGTCACCCACGACCAGGTGGAGGCCATGACCCTGGGGGATCGCATCGGGGTATTGGAGGCCGGGCACTTGATCCAAGTGGACTCCCCCCGCACCCTCTACACCCGCCCCCACAGCACCTATGTGGCCCAGCGCCTGGGGGCGCCCCCCATCAATTTGCTGGAGCCAGCTCTGTTGGAACTGCCCAGCCCCGCCCGGGCCAGCCGTGCTGGGGTGCGCCCCGAAGACCTATTGCTCGCCGCCGGGGACAACGGAACCTCGCCCGTGGCCCGGGTGTTGCAGATCGAACACCTGGGGGCCGATACCATCGCTTTGCTGGAGATCCGCGATTCCAGGGGTTCCCACCAATCCCTCCACGCCCTGCTGGATGACGTGCCCCCCTTTGGGGTGGGAGACGCCGTATCTTTGGCGGTTCGACGAGGGGCGGTGCTTTACTTCGACCCCCGCGGCCAGCTCATCGAGACCTGAGGGTCCCCCTCGCCCCCCGGCGCTGGGTTGCCCCACGCCACTGGAGATGCCATGAAAAAACTCATCAATACCCCCGATACCCTCATCGACGAGATGATCGACGGCTTGGTCCGCAGCACCCCCACCTTGAGCCGTCTGCGGGACTACAGTGTGGTGCTGCGCCGCGACGCCGCCGCCATCAAAGACAGCCACGTGGCCTTGATCTCCGGGGGTGGCAGTGGCCACGAACCCGCCCACGCCGGCTACGTGGGCCCCGGGATGCTCACCGCCGCAGTGCTGGGGGAGGTGTTTACCTCCCCCGACACCGACTCGGTGCTGGCGGCCATCCGCGCCGTCACAGGCCGTGCCGGGTGTTTACTGGTCGTCAAAAACTACACTGGCGACGTCCTCAACTTTGGCCTCGCCGCCCAGTTGGCCCATCTGGAAGATATATCGGTGGAGGTGGTGGTGGTGGCCGACGATGTCGCCACCCGCCAGCCCGATGATCGCTCTGCCGCCCGGGGCATCGCCGGCACGGTGTTGGTCCACAAGATCGCCGGGGCCGCCGCCGCCGCCGGGGCGCCCTTGGCCCAAGTGGCGGCCATCGCCCGCCAGGTCAACGAGCAGTTGTCTTCCCTGGGGGTGGCGTTGAGCCCCTGTATCGTGCCGGCGGCGGGGCAGGCCAGCTTTAATTTGGGCCCCGAGGAGATGGAGTTGGGGTTGGGCATCCACGGCGAGCCGGGCATCGAGCGCCAGACCCTCAAGGCCGCCACACCGTTGGTGGAAGACATGGTGGTGCGTCTGGTGGCCGATGTGCGCAATCCCCACGCCGGCGCCTGGGCGTTGTTGGTGAACAACCTGGGGGCCACCCCCACCATGGAACTCCAGGTGATCGTCCAAGCCGCCCTCGAGGCCCTGGAGCAGCGGGGTATGGTGGTGGTGCGCACCTACAGTGGGACGTTTTTGACCTCGTTGGAAATGGCGGGGGTCTCTTTGTCCCTGCTGGAGGTGGACGACGCCATGGTGGCGGCCCTGGATGCGCCCACCAATACCCTGGCCTGGCCCGCCTACCGGGCCCAGGAGGTCGTGGGCGATCCGGTGCTGGTGGTGGCGGGGGGGGCCGAGGCTCCAGCCCTGGCGGGCCCGCCCCAGCCCGAGGGGGGGCGCAAGGCCCGGGCCCAGCGCCAGATGGTGTGCCAAGCCCTGGCCAACGCCGAGGCCGAGCTCACCGCCTTGGACCAGGCCGTGGGGGATGGCGACTTGGGGGTGAGCCTCAAGCGCGGCGCCGAGGCCGTTGTCCAAAATTTAGACCAAGTGGATCTCGATCGGCCCGGCGCGGGCTTTCGCACCCTGGGGAACCTGCTGCGCCGCCACATCGGCGGTAGCTCGGGGCCCTTCTACGCCGCCTTTTGTTTTGGTGTCGCCGACTACCTCATCCACCACCGGGCCTCTGCCGCCCCCACGGCGTGGGCCGAGGCTTTGACCGAGGGCGCCCAGGCCATCGCTGAACTGGGGGGTGCCAAGGTGGGGGATTGCACGATGTTGGATGCCCTGATGCCCGCGGTCGAGGCCTTTAAGGCCCAGGTGGGGCAAGGGGCCACTCCCGAGGCGGCATTGGCCAAACCGGCCGAGGCGGCAGGGGTCGGGGCGGAAGCCACCAAAAGTCTGTTGCCGCGCAAAGGCCGCGCCAAGTACCTCCAAGAGCGGGCGGTGGGTCACCCCGACCCCGGTGCCGTGGCCGTGGCCATCTGGCTAAACGCCCTGGCCACCGCATGGCGGGTGGATGCTAAGGCCTGAGGGCGTCCGTCGTGTCGTCGGCGCTGGGCCTGTAGGTCGTTGGCTATGGTGGCCCGGAGGGATTTTCCGTGAACTCCATATCCAGCCGCCCCTAGGGCTATCCCCGGTGAGGGATGGGGTCTGGGGGGATGAGGACCAACCCAGCCGGTGGGGGTTTTGCGGAAGATCCCCAAAAGCCAGCATGGTTTGCTCATGAAATGCCGAAAGAGCTTATAAGCCTCTTACAGCGCCGCGGTTTGGGGCTTGTATCTCAATGATTTTACCTAATTGCCTTGTTTTTTGGGGTTAATGGCAAGGTGCTGCTCCAGTGAGGTGGTGGGGTATCACCGTTTTCATGGTTTTTTTTGATTGTTGTGATGGCGCTTCCCTTTGCTCGGAGTCGAGGTGGCATCCCATGGGATGTGGTTCGCGCTTTTTTGGATAACTAAGTCTCTTGGAGATGAAAATCTAATATCGTGGCACACATACTGCTTTATTCCAGGTAGATGGAAAAAGTAATAACCGTCTAAATTGAATCAACTCAATAAATCCTGGAGCCTGATGATGAAGATCGAAAACACTCTGTTGTTTGCCCTGTTGGCCGCCGGTGCCGTTGTAACCACGTCAGTTAACGCCGGGGGAGGTAATAGCAAATCCACCTTGACCGTGATTAACTGCGTCGGCGAGCAGATTCAACTCGAGTCCTACAACAAAAAAGATGGGCTCATGGCAGTGCCCTTCTCTGAAAAGAATTTAGCCCATGGCGCTTCGACCACGTTGGACTGCGGCAGCAAGGATGAGTGCAAAATTCGCTATGAAGGGCCCACTTGTGGTGGTAGTTTTAATACGGCTCATAACGTAAAAGTCGGCAATGGCAGGACCATGGCGGTTTATGCCACCGGTGAGTGGAAGAGTGAGGACACGGGTCAGTCGAAGGGTACTTGGCCTGTCGTCGGGGCCAACACCAACGCCCCGGCCTCTTGCGCTGGCTATACCCCCGTCAGCTGCCGCTAAGTGCTCGCCAAACCCGGCCATCTCGAGGAGATGGGGATCCTAGCGAATATATTCGTCGGTGAATAGCGACAGCATTTCCCCCAGGGCCCTGGGAAGCGTCGAAGACGACCCGGGCCCTGGGGCATTTTTTTATGGACGGTACCGCCTGGGTGGAGGTGACCATTCAAAGGCGTCGTGGGATCCCAGGGCTTGTGCGACAATGACGACCCACCGTTTGGCTACCTTCAACCGAGGAGATCGCCATGTCCGCCCTGCCCTATCGCCCCCTTTGTTTGGGTGCTAGTCTCGCCGGAGGGCTTTGTCTCTCCACCACTGCCTCGGCCTTGGGTTTCGACCTGTTGGGGACCTTTGAAACCGGGGTCTTCGACGAGAGCGCCGCCGAGATCGTCGCCTTCGACCCTGCCACCAACCGGATGTTTGTGGTCAACGGCGACGCCGGCGCCATCGACGTTCTCCAGTTGGACCCCGTCACCCCCGGAGCCCCCACTTTCCTGGGCACCTTGGACTTGGGGGGAGGCGCCCCCAACAGCGTCGCCGTCGACGCTGGGGTGGTGGTGGCCGCCGTGGCGGCGGATCCGGAGACCGACCCCGGGCGGGTGGTGTTTTTCAACGCCGACGTCGACCTCGCCAGCCCCGTGGTGCCCTTGGCCGAGGTCACCGTGGGGGCCTTGCCGGATATGGTGACCTTTACCCCCGATGGCAGCAAGGTTCTCACCGCCAACGAGGGGGAACCCGACGCCGACGCCGGGATCGATCCCGAGGGCTCGGTGAGCATCATCGACATCAGCCAGGGTCTGGCCAACGCCACGGCGGTCACCGCCGATTTCACCGCTTTTAACGCCCAACGGGAGGCCCTGGTGGCGGCGGGGGTGCGGATTTTCGCCGACGTCGCCACCGTAGCCCAGGATTTGGAGCCCGAGTACATCGCCATCTCGGGGGACTCCACCACGGCCTATGTCACTCTCCAGGAGAACAACGCCCTGGCGGTGGTGGATATCCCCACGGCCACCACCACGGCCATTTTGCCCTTGGGCACCAAGGACCACAGCGCCCCGGGGGCCGGTCTCGACGCCAGCGACGACGATGGGGTGATCAACATCCAAAACTGGCCGGTGAGGGGCATGTATATGCCCGACGCCATCGCCGCCTTTGAAGCCCAGGGAATGACGTTTTTGATCACCGCCAACGAGGGGGACGATCGGGGGGAAGACGAGCGGGTAGCGGATCTGATGCTGGACCCCACCGCTTTCCCCGACGCCGCCACTTTGCAACAAGACGTCAACTTGGGCCGGCTTGGGGTGTCGTCCATCGACGGCGACGTGGACGGCGACGGCGACTTCGACCAGCTGTTTAGCTACGGCGCCCGCTCTTTCACCATTTGGAATGCCGCTGGGGAATTGGTCTTCGACAGCGGCGAGGAACTAGAGCAGCTCACCGCCCAGCAGGTACCGGATTTTTTCAACAGTTCCAACGATGAAAACGAATTCGACAACCGCAGCGACAACAAAGGCCCTGAGCCCGAGGGGGTGACCACCGGCCAGGTGGGGGCGGTGGTGTTGGCCTTTGTGGGGCTTGAGCGCATCGGCGGTGTGGTGGTGTACGACGTCACCACCCCCACGGCGCCGGCGCTGGTGACCTATTTGCTCAACCGCGACTTCGCCGGCGACCCCGCGGCCGGTACCGCTGGCGATCTGGGTCCCGAGGGTTTGCTGTTTATCTCCGCCACTGACAGCCCCTACGGCTTCCCTTTGTTGGTGGTGACCAACGAGGTCAGCGGCACCACCACGGTCTACGGCCTGGACCCCAACGATCCCCTCACCAGCGACCGGGAGTTCGTCGCCCAATTGTATCGGGATATCCTCAACCGAGAGGGAGAAATGGCGGGGATAGAGGGCTGGATCGCCGAACTCGCCAGTGGCAACTTGAACCGGGCGGGCCTGGTGGCGGTGTTTTTGACCAGTGACGAGGCCCAGTTGGATCAGCGGTTTCCCGATTTGACGGCCTTTGAGGCCCAGGTCCAGGCGTTGTACGAAGACCTCCTCAACCGCGCCCCCGACGCCACGGGCTTTGCCTTCTGGGTGGGGCGTCTGGAAGAGGGGGCCTCTTTGCAAGCCGTGTCCCAGGCTTACTTAGATGCCCTGGAGTATCGGCGGCGGTTTTTGCCCTGAGGATACAAGGGCTGGGTTCATTCCTCCCGCTCGGCCTCCCCGCACTTTGGGGGGATGTTTGAATGGCATCCCGAAGCCAGGGGGGACGGGATTGGGGGTCGTCGAGCTCTCCCCCAGTGGGGGAGGCGTTTGAGGCGTTGAGTCGGCTGGTGGAGATGCGCGAAGAGGCGTTGCGGTTGGAGGCAACGCCGATGTTCGAGGCCCGCTCAATATCGCGGGCAATGCCCCAGCTCAAGGCGCGATCGAACAGGGCACTGGTGGCCACCGGTTGGGGCAACTCCAGCCAAATCACAAAGCCACCCTGGGGACGAGTCGCCCGGGTTCCCGGTGGAAAAGCATCCCCCACGGCGCGGATCATCCCATCGACATTGTCGGCCAGACGCCGGCGCAGGCGCCGCAGGTGGCGATCGTACCCCCCCGTCTGGAGAAAGTTGGCCAAGGCCACCTGGGGTAGGGTGGGGTTGCAGAGGGTCAGGGCGTGTTTGTGGGTCAACACGCTGGCGTGGTATTGGCGGGCGATGACCCACCCCACCCGGTAGCCCGGGGCTAGAGTCTTGGAGAAGGAACTGCAATAGAGCACATGGTCCCCACGGCCAGGGGCGCTGTAGGGCTTGGGACGGGTTGAACCAAAGTGGAGGTCGCCGTAGATGTCGTCCTCGATCAGCGGCACCCCGTACTCGATCAGCAAGGCCAAAAGCTCGGCCTTTTGGGCCTCGGGCATGGTGCTCCCCAGGGGATTGCTAAAGCACGAGGCCAATAGACAGGCATCGACTTCCCCCTGCTCCAGGGCGTCGGCTAGGGGGTCTAGATCGATGCCCGCTCCATCGGTGGGCAGCTCCAAAGCCCGGAGTTCCAGGGCCTCTAGAATCTGTAACAGGCCAAAATAGGTGGGGGACTCGATGGCGACAGTGGCGCCGGGCCGGGTGACGGCCTTGAGACTCAAGGTCAAGGCCTCGGTGCAGCCACAGGTTATGATCACCTCCTCGGGGGAAACCACCTGACCCCAGGTGGCCGCCCGCTGGGCGATGGCCTGGCGCAACGGCCAATACCCCGCGCCTCCAACAGCCGATAGGCCTGGAGAGCCGTGGAAAGGCTGACCCCCGTTGTTGGCGGCTGAGCTGGCGCACCGAGGGGACCCGAGCCCCCGGCCCCAGGGTGCCCCGAGTCACCAATTCAGCGATGAAATCGGCGACGGCCTCATAGCGAAAGCGGCAAGGGGTATCCATGGTCGGTCTCAAAGGGTAAGGGTGTGCAGGGACGGCTCGCCGCCCCAAACGGCAACTGTTCTGGCCTTTGAGCTCAGTGGTCCCGACGTCGATATGGTCACCACAGTGCCCCTATTCCCCCTGGCCCGCAATGCCTTCGCCGCCGTGGGCGTCCGGGTCCACACCCTGGAACTGGCCTTTGATCGTGGCTACCAACTAGATTTGGAGGCCTTGGCCCAAACCCTCACCCCCCACACCCGCCTGGTGAGCCTGGCGTCGCCCCAGAACCCCTCCGGGGTGGCCCTGTCGCGCCAAACCCTCCACCAAGTCCTGGCCCTCATAGCCCGCCACAGCCCCAAGGCCTATCTGCTGGTGGACGAGACCTATCGCGAGGCCGCCTACGGCGACGACCCCGTGGCGGCCAGCGCCGTGGGCCTCGGGGAACGGGTGATCAGTTGTGCCTCGCTGTCCAAATGCCACGGCGCCCCCGGGCTGCGGCTGGGATGGCTCATCACCCGCGATACCGCCCTGCGGGAGCGGCTAGTCACCGCCAAGTTCAACACCATCATCTCCTGCTCGGTGGTGGACGAGGCCTTGGCCTTGGCGGTGTTCCAGCGCCAAGACAAAATTCTCGGCGACCGCCGCCGCCACCTGGCCCAGGGGCTCGCCCAAACCGCGGCTTGGGTGGCTCGCCACGGCGAGCAGGTGGCCTGGGTGCGCCCCGACGCCGGGGCCTTGTGTTGTCTTCGCCTCAAACCCGAAGCCTTCGGCGACCAGGCCGTGGCGCGCTTCTACGCCGAACTGGCCCAGCGGGGGATACGGGCGGCCCCTGGGACCTGGTTTGGCGACGAAGCCCGGGTGTTTCGGTTGGGGTTTGGCTTTTTGCCCTTGCCCGACCTCGCCAAAGCCCTCAATGCCCTGGGGGTGGCGTTGGCGGCAGCCAAGCCCTCGACGGCAGCCATGCAACTCAAGGAGTGATGACAATGGATTATTGGGTAGTCCGTATCTTTACGGGAAGCCGCAGCCCTTAAGATCCGCTCCTTCGCCCCCGCCGTCGGTGTGCCCGAGGATCCCGTGTTCGGCAGCGGCAACGCGGCAGCGGCAAAATTGCTTCGACACCACGGCCTCGCCCCCCCGGCCTACAAGGCTCACCAGGGACAAGAGATCGGTCGCAACGGGGAGATCACCGTGAACTATCTAGCCGGTGGGCCTATCGAGCTCGGCGGCGCCACCTGTACCGTGGCCACGGGCAAACTGGTGGATCCCGTGGGCCGCTGAGGATCGATTCCTGCCTTTAGTGGGGGGTGGTGCCCTGGACAAAGCGGGCCAACAGCATGGTGAGGAGCCCGGCGACGATGGAGTAAATCATGATTTGGCTGAAGGCGGGGTCGTGGAGGAATAGACCAATGCCCACCAAAATAACCGAAAAACCGGTGACAAACACCGTGCAAAAGGCCGTCGTCCCGGTCTCCTTGAGCTCCCGGCGTCGACGACCCGTGCCCAGGTACAACACCACACCCAACAGCATCAAAAACACCCCCACACCACAAAAGGCGTAGATCAGCACGGAGTCATCGAAACCGTGGAGGTGTAGAGCCAGGGCGATGAGCAGTTGGATAAAGCCCAATACCAGGACGGCAGTTAAGCCGTTGAAGTCGTCCGTTGTGGTTGAAGCCATACTGTCAAGTACCTCGCGTTGTCGATTTGCGTTATGGCGATGAAACTTGCGGTGCCCTCTTGTCCATCGCCCAAGAGTAGCCCATGGGCCTGGAACGAAGGACGAAAATTGCGATTGTTCACAGAGTTTTGAGGTATTCCAACAGCGCCCGGCGCTCAGCCGCCGTCAACTCGTCGCCGTAGGTGTGGCCCCGGTTGCTGTAGCCCTGCAAGGTGGTGTCGTAGATCACCTTGGCCTCGGCAAAGGAGCGGGCGGCGGCCTTGCCCTGGTCGAGGGCAGTGAAGCGCCAGCCCAAGGCCTGTTGATCGAAATCGCGACTGTCGAACGACCAGGTCCAATACCGCGGCCGCTGGCTGCTGTCCAACAGGGCTTCTAGGGTGGGTACCGAACCGTTGTGTAGGAACGGCGCCGTGGCCCACACCCCGTCCAGGGGCGGCGCGATATAGCCCGGAGCCGGGGCGGCCCGGGAGACCTCGCCGAAGTACGACTGGGCGTGCCAGTCGGCAAACCGCTTGGCCTCCACGGCTTTTTGCGCCAACAAAGGGTCAGTGCCGATTTTCTCCAAGGTCACCACCACGTTGGGGTAGGATTCCTCGGCCCCGTAGCGGCCGTGGCAGTCGCTGCAGTGGGCTTCGAATACCGTCTCGCCCCGGGTCGCCAAGCCGTGGTCGATGGCAAAGGGGTAGTCCGGGGCCTCCAGGGTCTTGAGGTAGGCCAAGATGTCCGGCGCATAGGCGTCGATGGCCTCCACATCTGCCACGGAGTCGCTGCAAAACAGGGTGGCGAGGATCAGATGCCGGGCGTGGTCTCCCCGACCCTCGGTGCTGTAGTACAGGGCGTTCTTCTTGGCCATGTGCCACAAAGGCGGCACGCTCACCGGCAAAGGGCCCGGGGGCGGGGGCTCCAAGAGGGGAGTATCGAACCAGGCCAAGGTCTCGGGGTCTCGGTGGGCCATGAGGGCCACCGTCAGGGTGTTGGCCGGATTGACGCCCACCGTATCGGTGGTGGTGTAGGGAGCCATGGCCGCCATGCGGTCGGCCCAGCGCCGCCATTCCGCCTCGGCCTCCGGGGTGCGGACATAGCGACCCAGGGCCTCGGCGGCCAGGGCGGCGTCCTCGGTCCAGTCGCGGGTTTCATCCCCGAGCCCCAAGACCAACTCGCCGTTGAAGCGACCGGCGTGGCAACCCAAGCAGTTGGAGACCACTAGCTCCACCCCAGCACTGGTGGTATGGGTGGTGGCGTGGTAGGGCAAGTCGGCGTTGGGGCCCGTGCGTCCCGGTAAGGTGTCCCCATGGGAGTAAGTCGCCTGGGCCGTCGCCCGGTCAAAGGCCTCTCGGGGTACGCCACAGGTGACATAGGGAGCGTTGACCAGGGCGTGGTAACCCCTGGTGGGATCCCCCGAACGCTGGGGTTCGGCGGGGACGGGGCCAGGGGCTGAAATGTGGGGGTCATCGCTGCAACCGACGAGCCCGACGATGCCCAGCAGGGCTAGGCCCAGGTAGGGAGCGACGGGAAACGACATGGGAAACCTCCAAGGGGAGTGCCAAAGGCGGCCCAAAGAGCCGCCTATCGCCGAGGGTGACTGGCGGGATTTACAGGGCTAGGGGGTCGGAGCTGTAACCCGTGAGTTGTACGTGCCCCGTGCCCCCGATGGGGGCTTCTCCCAAATGTCCCTCGACGGTGACGGCGCCCGACCAATAGCGCAGGCTGAGGTCGAGTTCTTGATCGGCCACCAAGGGAGTCACGGCGAGGGACAAATCCCGGTAGGGCAGAGTCAGCTGCCAGCGGGCGGGGTAGACGGCGCCGTCGATGGCGCTTTGAAAACGCCCGTCCTTAATGAGCTTAACATCTTGACTGCGCAGTAATTCTACTGAACCTTGGGCGTCGATTAAAACCCCCGTCGTCCGGGGGATTCCACTGCCGTCCCGGCGGTGAAACTGGATGAGGGAAAGCTCCCGACCGTCGTCCAGTTGGAGCAAGAAGCGATCTGTGGCCACCTGGCTGCGGTTGAGGGGCAAAGCGCCCCAACTTCGATCGAGCCAACCCTCCCCGGCCACGGCCACCCCCTGGCCCTCCAAGGTCAAGGTGCCCATCACCTTCAACCTCGGAAAGGCGTAACCGTAAAGGCCCCCCAAGCCCTCACCGCTCCCCGTGCCGTCGTCGTAGACCGGCGGCTTGGCGGCGGTCAACGTCAGCTCGAGACCTGTGTCTTGTTGGTGGGCCGTGAGGTGGAAAGCCGTGGCGTCGGATTGGGGATCCACGGCCACCTCCCAGTGTTCCACCCACACTCGGGGTGGGTCGGGCTCGGCCCCCGCCAACCCCAGGGCAGCCCTGGAAAAGCGCTCGAAGGCCTGCATCTGGCCCTCGGCCTGGTCGGTGATGGCGAAGTGGGCCCGGTAAATCTCCCGGGTAGCCCAGGCCGAGGGGCTTTGGGGCGCTTTGGGGCTCAACGCTAAACGCAATACCAGTAGCTGAAAGGCAAAGCGGCGCTCGGGGTCATCGACGGCGTGGAGCTGGCCGCTGAAGGACCACGATTCACTGTGATAGTCCGAGTGGGCGCCGTGATCGGCGGGGAAGCGGTAAGACCACGCCCCCTCCGCGGGGGGGAAGTCGTCGGCGGCGTCTTCCAGCAGCGCGGCGATGTCTAAACCGGGCCCGACGGGGCCCGATTCTGCACGGCTGGTCCCGGTCAGGCCCGGCGGGGCACTGAACAGCCGTTGTACCCCAAAGGTTCCCCCCACCACGACGGCGATGGCGACGACGAGAACGGCGAGGATGCGATAGGTCGAGGCGAACATGGCTGGGTCGTCGATGGTAGTGGTGGCGAAATGTTGGTGGTTGGTTGCTCCTTCAGACCACAAAAAAGCCTCAATTGCTGACTTCCCCCGCCCGCCGTCACTCGTTGAGGCTGGGTAGGTCGCGGTAGTACTCCAGGGCGCTGGGATTGGCCAGGGCCTCGCGGTTTTTGATCTCCTGGCCGTGGATGATTTGGCGCACCGCCAGCTCGACGATCTTGCCGCTCTTGGTCCGGGGAATGTCCGGTACGGGAATGATCTTGGCGGGGACGTGGCGAGGCGAAGCGTTGTTGCGGATCTGGGTTTTGATCCGCTTGGTCAAGGCATCGTCCAAAACCACCTCCTCGCGCAATTTGACAAACAGCACCACCCGTACGTCCCCCTGCCAGTCCTGGCCCACCACGAGGGATTCCAACACCTCGGGGAGTTGCTCCACTTGGCGGTAGATCTCGGCGGTGCCAATGCGCACCCCACCGGGGTTGAGAACCGTGTCGGAGCGGCCGTAGATGATCATGCCATCCCGCGCCGTGAGCTCCACGTAATCGCCGTGGCACCACACGTTTTCAAAGCGTCTGAAGTAGGCGTTGTGGTAGCGTTCGCCGCTTTCGTCATTCCAGAAGTAGATGGGCATGGCGGGGAGGGGTTTGGTGCAGACCAATTCCCCCTTTTCCTGGCGCACCGGGACGCCTCGGTCGTTCCACACTTCCACGCCAAGGCCAAGGCCAAGGCATTGGATCTCGCCGCGGTACACCGGCAAGATGGGATTGCCCAACACAAAGCACGACACGATGTCGGTGCCCCCGGAGATAGACGACAGTTGGAGGTCGGTGCCGATGCAGCGGTAGACAAAGTCAAAGCTCTCGGGGGCCAGGGGCGAACCCGTGGACAACACCGCCCGGAGCTTTGTCAAATCGAAGTTGTCCACCGGGCAAAGCCCCCCCTTGGCCACGGCGTCCAGGTACTTGGCCGAGGTGCCAAATACCGTCATCCCCTCCCTCTGGGCGTAGTCGAACAGGATGTTGCCGTCGGGGTGAAAGGGGGAGCCGTCGTAGAGCAATAGGGTGGCCCCCGTGGCCAGGGCGCTCATCTGCCAGTTCCACATCATCCAGCCGCAGGTGGTGAAGTAAAACAGCCGATCTAGGGCTCGCACGTCGGTGTGGAGCATGTGCTCCTTGAGGTGTTGCAGCAAGGTGCCCCCGACGCTGTGGACGATGCACTTGGGCACGCCGGTAGTACCCGAGGAGTACATGATGTACAAGGGGTGATCAAAGGCCGTGGCCACAAAGGGAATGTCGCCCCCGGCTCGGCCGGCGATGGCCTCCCCCCAGGTGATTTCCTTGGCCCCGGGGTCAATCGGGGGGTTTTCTCGGGTGTAGGGCACCACCACCACCCGCTCCACCGAGGGCATCTGGGCGACGATCTCCCGGGTTTTGGCCAGGGAATCGAAGGTCTTTCCGCCGTAGAAATAGCCGTCGGCGGCGAACAACACCACGGGCTCGATCTGGCCAAAGCGATCCAATACCCCCTGGACGCCAAAGTCCGGGGAACACGACGACCACACCGCCCCGAGGCTGGTGGTGGCCAGCATGGCCATGAGGGTCTCGGGGAGGTTGGGCAAATAGCCCGCCACCCGATCGCCGGGTTTGACCCCCCAATCTCCCAGGGCCGCCGCCAAGGCCGCCACTTGATCGTGGAGCTCTCGAAAGGTCAAACGGCGTTTGACTTGGTCCTCCCCCCAAAATACCACGGCCTCGGCCTCGTCCCGGCGGCGGAGCAAATTGGCGGCGAAGTTGAGACGGGCGTCGGGAAACCAGCGGGCCCCGGGCATGCGGTCGCCGTCCACCAGCACCCGCTCCCCCTTGGCCTCGGCCACGACCTCGGCAAAATCCCACAGCAGCGACCAAAACTCGGTGGGGTTGTCCACCGACCAGCGGTGCAACGCCCGATAGGCCACCTCGGGCGGGGTGGTGGGGAGATCGTGGTGCCGATTGACCCGCTCTAAAAAGGCCATCATCTGGCTTTGGGCTACCCGTTCGGGGGATGGCGTCCACAGGGGGGTCGATGGGGACATGGCTGCTCACTCTCCTATGGGTGGGTGAGCGCGGCGTTGGGGCTCGTCGATGACCCCACCGTCGTTGGCGAGGGGACCCGGGGGGACGACGGCCC
>JBHJHK010000349.1:0-4340 GCA_050330975.1 Candidatus Competibacterales bacterium
GGGTGGGGACGGGGGCTCCACCAGTGCGATCCCCTGGCGCAGAGCCAAGGCCAGGGCCTGGAGCCACAGCAGGGCAAACCCCACCGGCAACAGGCCCTTGAGCAGGTAGCGGGCCGGGAGTCCCCCCGGATCGGGGGAGCCCTCCAGGGTGCGGTAGGACTGGGCGACGTAGGGGAGGGCAAAGTGGATCAACAAGCTCGCCACCGCCAATAGCACCAGGGCGGCGCTGAGATCCACCAAGGCCTTGAGCTTGGGGGGAAAGCGCTCGTAGAGCACATCCACCCGGACGTGCTCCCCCTTGGCCAGGGTATAGCAACAGCCCAAAAGGGCGATGGGAACCAATAGGTGCCACTCCAGCTCCTGGGACCACACCGAACCGATGCGAAACAGGTAGCGCAGCAGCACGTTGGCGGAGACCAACAGCACCAAGGCGATCACCAGCCCCGCCCCTAGGCGCCCCCCCCCCTCGAGGAACAGCTCTAGGTATTTGAGGAACGTCGGCAAAGGGATTTGCACCTCAGCTGCTGCTCCGCAGCTTGCCGTGCCACACCCCCTCACTCATCCCCGCCCAGCTGTCGTGCTGGGCTTTGAAGGCCATGTAGGAATCCATCACCTTTTTGAACAAGGGGTCTTGGGCCGACAGCTCCGCCAACACCTCCTCATTGGCCTTGCGCAAAGCGGCGATGATGTCGTCGGGCAAGATGCCGGTCTGGATGCCGTGCTCGTTGACAAATTCTTCGAAGGCAGCGGCGTTGTTGGCCTCGGCCCAGCTGTGGGCGATGAGGTTACAGGCGGCACAGGCGTTGCGGACGATGGCCTGGAGGTCTTCGGGCAGGGCCTCCCAGGAATCTTTGTTGATGGCGAGTTCGGTGACGGTACAGGGCTCGTGCCAGCCGGTGGTGTAGTAGTGGCTGGCGGCCTTGTGGAGGCCCAAGATTTTATCTTGGGCCGGCCCCACCCACTCGGCGGCGTCGATGACCCCCCGCTCCAGGGCCGGGAAGATCTCGCCGCCGGGGAGGAGTTTGACGTCCACACCGATTTTGGCGTAGGCCCGGCCGGCAAGGCCTGGTATGCGCATTCTGAGACCCTGGAGATCCTCCAGGGAATTGATGGGCTTTTTAAACCAGCCGGTCATCTGTACCCCGGTGTTGCCACAGGGGAAGGCCACCAGGTTCAAAGGCTCATAGACCTCGTGCCACAACTCGATGCCACCGCCCTGGTAGAACCAGGCGTTTTGCCCCTGGAAGCTCATACCAAAGGGCACGGCGCCGAAGAACTGGGCGGCGGGGACTTTGCCGGCGCCAAAGTAAGACACCCAGCCATTGCAGTCCAGCACCCCGCTGGAGGCGGCGTCAAAGCCCTCGAAGGCCGGCACCAACTCCCCGGCGTGGAACACTTGGATGTCCAACCGGCCGTTGGACATGGTGCGGATGCGGTCGGCTAGGTCGGTGAGACTGCCGGGGCCGGTGGAATAGAAGGGTTGCCCCGGGGGGAAAGCGGTGGACATCCGCCAGCGGAACTTGTCTTGAGCCTTGACGATGGCAGGGGCGGCGACGGTGGCTGCGGCAGAGGCACCGGCGGCACCACGGATAAAAGCGCGGCGTTTCATGGCGAGTGTGTTCTCCAGCTGGGATGGCTTAACGGCGGGACGGGGATTCTCAATCCGACCTTGTGGGGGTCCCGCCAGCCATTTCCGTGCCATAGATCTCGATACCGCGCCATTGCGGGGTTGAACGGCGCGGGACAGGGACCACCTGCGCACTATTAATGCCCAAAGGCCCGGGGGGCGCGCCCTACCTTGGGGCATTCACCTTGCCCTGGGAAAGGGGGGCCGAGGGGGGTTACCCTGGTGCTGTTCTACTACCCCTAGAGGAGGCATCCACTACCATGCGCCGTTTGATCAGTTCTGGCTCGATCTTTGAAGAGCAGGTGGGTTATTCCCGGGCTGTTGTCGATGGCGAGTGGGTATTTGTCGCCGGCACCACGGGCTTTGACTACCGGACCATGGCCATCTCCGAGGACATCGCCTCCCAGACCGAGCAGTGCTTTGTCAATATTCAACAGGCCTTACAAGAGGCCGGGGCTTCGTTGGAGGACGTGGTGCGGGTGACTTATTTGGTGACCCGCGGCGAAGACTTTCCCCGCTGTTGGCCGGTGTTGCGCCGTTACTTTGGCACCATCCGTCCCGCCTCCACCATGATGGTGGTGGGGCTGGCAGACCCGCGGATGAAAATCGAAATCGAAGTGACGGCGCGGCTGGGGGCCGGTGGCTGAGGGCTATCCCCCCTACCCGCCCCTCAAACCCCACGGGGGTTGCACCAACGGCTCGTGGGGTGGTCTTTGCTGGGGGCGCCTTTCCCTCCAGCCCGGCGGGGCCGCCCCCGTGGCGCCGTCGGCCCTCCGGGCCAACAGCCAAACGTTCACCGAGCCGGGCTTTACCGACGTCTCCGAGCCCCGGGCGTTGGCCATCGACGAAATGCCCTCGGTGGTGGCCCAGTTCGTCCACGGGGCCAAGCGCGCCAAGGAAGCCGGCTTCGACGGCGTCTCCGCATTTCCCCCACGGGGGCGTTTAACGACATGGCCGACTCGGACGTCGAGGGGACCTTTACCACCCTCATCGACCGCCTCAATCCCCTGGGGCTGGCCTACCTCCACGTGGTGGAGCAATTCCCCGGCGAGGAGACCGACGCGGCCAACGCGGCGATCCTCGACCGCCTCCACGACCGCTGGCAGGGGGGCTACATCGCCAACGGCAACTTCGACGCCGCCCGGGCCGCCGAGTGGATCCAGCGGGGGCGGACCGACGCCGTCACCTTTGGCCGGCCGTTTATCGCCAACCCCGACCTCCCCCGCCGTTATCTCGAAAACGCCCCCCTCAACGAGCCCGATCAAAACACCTTTTACGGCGGCGACGAGCGGGGCTATACCGACTATCCCTTCCTGAGCAGCGCCGCTTGAGGGTCCTGGGCAACTGAGCTCTAGGTCAAAGCCCGTCGGGATCGATACCCAAGGCCCGGAGCTTGGCGGCGAGTTCTTCGGCGCGTCGGCGCTCTTGCTCGGCTTGCTGTCGCGCTTGTGCTGCCCGTTGGCGCTCTTGCTCGACTTGCCGTCGGGCAGCTTCAGCTTGGGCTTCCAGGGAAGGTAGCCAGCCTTGGGCGTTGTAAAAACACAGCCAATCCCGTTCAAGGCCCTTGAACATCCCCCGCCAAAGCCCCAGGCCCAGCTGGATTTCGGGCATCCAAAGGCGCCCGTCCTCCGGGGACTGGGCGCGGTAGCGCCCGTTGCTCCAGCGAAATAGATGAAGTTCACCACTGTGGCGGCTGTAGGTGACGTAGTAGGGGATTTGCAGTAGTTCTTCGTAGACCCGCCATTTGGTGGGGGGCGCCTCGCTTCGGGAAGTGTCAGGGGCAGCTCGGCGCCCCAAGTCCTCGGCCTCCGTTCCAGGGGAGAGCAACTCGACGATCAAAAAAGGCAAGGCGGGCTCGTGCCAGACCACAAAGCTGTCCCGCAAATCCCGCCCCTCGTAGAGACGCGAGGTGCCAACCCCGGCAAACCAATCGGGACGTTTGTGCCACAGCAGATGGTCGGGGTCGTAGTAGAGGTTGAGATCGCTGGCGCAAAACAGGGTACTGGGGTCGAGCTGGGGCGGGCGAAACGTCTCCGACAGCAGCTGGGGCTGGTGGAGATGAAACTCGTCGGGCAAGCCGGGCTCCTGGGGGTCTTCGCTGGGAAGTTCGTACATCGTCGGCAGTTCCCGCCGACGTGCTTCAAAGGCCGGGGTGCGCAGCCGTTGGGCGACAGACATCGGTGAGTTCACAAAAAGCCCCTCTCATGGGTCGGAATGGACTGTGACGATAGTTACATTATTTCCCCTTTGCCACCGCCCCGGCAATCGCTCCGCAGCCGCCCTTCGACCTCAGCGGATGGCCACGGGGTTGATGATGGCCTGGACGGCGCCGACGTACTGGGTGCCGATGCCCAGCCAACCGGTGAACATATCGTCGAGATAGCTCATGCCATTGCTGCCAAAAGTCCGGCCTTGGAACTGATTGGGCATCAAAATCGTCACCGCCAAGTTGCGGGGGGGAAAGGCCGGGGTGGATACTCCTCGCGGTGGGGGTTGTTGGACGGTTGATAGGGCCCCTTGGGGGCAAGGTTCACAGAGCCGCCCGGTAGATGGCCAAGGCGTCTTGATAGGTCACTTCCCGGGGGTTATTGACCAGCAACCTAGTCTGGAGCATGGCCTGCTCGGCCAACTGGGGCAGATGGTTGTGGCCGATGCCCACCGCCTGGAGTCGGCGCTGGACTTGGACGCCATCGGCCAACTCTTCCAGGGCGGC
>JBHJHK010000350.1:0-10085 GCA_050330975.1 Candidatus Competibacterales bacterium
TACAACAATAGGGGAGGGAGCTTTTACGCCGGCACGGAATCCGCTGGCGTTGCCCATGGATTTTGGGGCTGGGGGGCCTGTTTCGCCGAGTTCAACAACGATCAATGGCCAGATCTGTTTCAGGTCAATGGTTTTGATCTACAGCCCGCCATGGCTCCTCATCTGGGGCGACCGCAGGTATTCATCGCTTTACAGCGGGCAATGGCCGAGTTCGCGGGTACCCCAAGTCGGCTCTTTATCGCCAACGGCGATGGCTCATTCACCGATCGCGCCACCGAGTGGGGCGTTACCGATACTCAATCGGGACGCGCCGTGGTCTGCTTTGACTACGATCGCGATGGTGATATCGATATCCTAGTGAGCAATCATCAAGGTAGGCCTCTACTATACAGAAACAACGCCAGAGCAAATCCGGCAACTAACTTCATCAATATTCGCCTCGTTGGGCAAGCGAAAAATAGTAAAGCGGTGGGCGCCCATGTCTACATCACCGCCAATGGCATTACCCAACTTCAGGAGATGCGGGCAGGAGGCAGTTTTCTGGCCAGTTCGCCCTACGAGCTGCACTTTGGACTGGGATCAGCTGAGCGGGTCGCTGAGATACGGGTAATCTGGCCAAGACCCGGCTTTGCCACTAGTGTGATTAAAGATGTTGCAGCCAACCAGTTTATAACTATTACCCCTCTCCCGGCAGAGCCGGTGGGGGAACGCCAATCTGCACCCTAGCCGGTAGGGGGTACTGGGCGCGAGCTGATCTAGAGCGGATTGCGCAAGGGTTAATCAACCAGACGAAAGACCAGCAGCTGATCCTCTGTTTTACAACCCAATAGCTTATTGCCGCCGGTGGCAACGGCGATGTATTGGCGACCGTTGACGGCGTAGCTGATGGGAGGGGCATCGACCCCAGCCCACCAGGGCGCTTTGGGTACGGCGCTGCCAGCGCATCTGCCCGGAGGCGAGGTCGATGGCGGTCAAGGTCCCCCCCGCTTCACCGGTGGGTTGAAAGTCGCTGTAGCTGCGCCAGGGCCGCCTGTCCGCAAGTCAAGGACTTTCCCAAACCGTACCCGGTAAGGCATCGCCCTTGTCCTTGTGTCTGGCGATAGATAGGGGATTGACGTGGAGGGGATTGGTGCATAACATTGACCTATCTATAGATAGATTGATTATCGAGCACTGATGTAGGATTGCAGATGCTGCAACGGACAATCCAAAGAGGTGAGTGATGCGTATCAACGCCGATTTTGACCAACGGGTCGTGATGCACGCCGACGAGATCGAATGGCTCGACAGCCCCATGGCCGGGGTGACCCGTCGCCCCCTCGATCGCATTGGCGACGAGGTGGCCCGGGCCACGACCATCGTTCGCTATGCTCCCAACAGCCATTTCTCGCCCCACGTCCACGGGGGCGGCGAGGAGTTTATCGTCCTCGACGGGGTATTCTCCGACGAGCACGGGGACTTCCCGGCGGGTTCCTACATCCGCAACCCCCCCACCTCCAAGCACACCCCGGGTTCCGATCCGGGGACCACCATCTTTGTCAAACTCTGGCAATTTGACCCCGAAGACCGCACCCACATCCGGGTGAACTTCGACAAGGTCGAGCCGGTGGAGGCCGCCGGTCGCCCGGGAGTAAAGGTCACTCCGTTGTTCAAGGACGAGCGGGAAACCGTGCGGATCGAAGCCTGGGCCCCGGGGACCGAGGGCGAAATCGCCGCCCCGGGGGGGGCTGAGTTGCTGGTCCTCGAAGGGGCCGCAACGGAGTCCGGCGAAGCCCTTCGGGTGCAATCCTGGGTGCGGGTACCCGATGGTCGTGCCCTCAAGCTCAAGGCCGGCCCAGATGGTATCCGGTTCTGGCTGAAGATCGGTCACCTGCGTTATGTAGCGGCGCCAGTCGCTGCGTAGGGGGTGTTTGCGAACTTCGCTCGTACAGAGCCTGTAACGTGTGCCGAGACCTTCTTGAGAGCGTTCCTCCCCCTTACCAGGGGGAGACGCGCGCACGTATTACTCGTATCGAAACCCGCGTCAAGGAGCTAGAGCGTCGCGTGACGGCTGTCGAAGGTGGTAAGGCCGAATAGCTAAAGGGCCGTCTGATCAATGCCTTTCCTGTACCTTGCCCCTGGCCTAGCCACCGGGGAAAACCCGCCGATGGCTTCTTGGGCGGTGCGGGCAAAGCCCCGAGCTTGGAGATAGTCCTGGCCCCGCTGGGCGCTGTCGCTGAGGCCGGTGGTTATCATGGGGGCGATATCCCAGATCCTAGGTGAGTGCCGGAGGACTCAAAGCGGCTTCTCGCAATACAGCAGTGGCTTGCCCAGGAGAGTGCCCTCGGCAAAGACTTGATAGCCCAGTTTTTCATAGACATGGCGAGCCCGCGGGTTGTGGACGAATACATCCAGCCACAGACGCCGTCTCCCCAAGGTGGTGCGGCAATAATCCTCCAGGGCGGCGATAGCCCGTTGGCCGACGCCCCGCCGGGGCTTGGCGATGATCACCCGGGCGAGTTCGACGCTAACGCCATCGCCGTCCAAGACCAAGATGGCAAAGCCCACCCACTGGTCTGCCACCCATACCTTGAGGTAGGTCACCGCCGGGTCTTGGAAGCGTTGGTGGTGGTCTTCTAAGGTGTTGGGGACGATAAATTCCCGGGTATCGTCTTGTCGTTCCAAGGCCAAGATGGCGGGCAAATCCCCCCAACTCGCCTCCACCAGCACCACATCGACCGTCATCGCACTTCGGTAGCTGGGACGGGGGAGGCCTCGCCGCGCACCGCCAGCCAAGCCGTGGCCGCCCCGGCGAGGACGATCAGCGGCACCGCGGCCTGGTTGAGCCCAGCCCAGCCCAAACTGGCCAAGACCCCCCCCGATGACATGGTTACCAACGCCACCGAGCCAAACACCAACAACTCACACAATCCCTGGGCTTTGGCCCGCTCATTGGCCGTGTGGGCCCGGGTCACCAGGGCAGTGCCCCCCACATAGACGAAGTTCCAGCCCACCCCCAGGCAAATCAGCGCCGTGGTGAATTGCCATAGGGCCAGGCCCGAGGCGGCGATGAGAGTGCTGGCCAACAACAAAACGGCACCGGTGAACATCACCGGGTAAAGACCCAGGCGAGCCATGAGGTGGCCGGTGACAAACGAGGGAGCGAACATCCCCACCAAGTGCCACTGGATGACGCTCGCCGCATCGCCGACTCCAAAGCCACAGCCCACCACCGCCGGCGAAGTGGCCGACATGATAAAGGCCATGACGGCATAGGCCGCTAGGGCGTTGATGACCCCCACTACGTATACCGGTTGGCGGGCGATGACCCCCAAGGGGCGGGCGGGGGCCGTGTCGGCCGTCGCTTTGGGCGGGGGCGGCAGGCGCAACAGAGCCGACGTGGCGGCGACGCCAATGGCCAGACAGGCGACGGCGACAAAGGAGCTGGCGAACAGATAAGGCGCCCACCAGTCAAAACTGGCCGCCCCCAACTGGGGACCGAGGACGGCGGCTAGAAGCCCCCCACCCAACACCCAAGCGATGGCCCGCTCCCGCAGTGTGGGGCGCACCGCCTCGGTGGCGGCGAAGCGAAAATAGGGGGCCGTGGCCTGGAATAGACCCATGAGGGCGTGGCCGGCGCAATACAGCACAAAGTCGTCGCGGATCACCGCCATGGCCACCACCCTGGCCCCCGTCGCCCCCATGAGACTCCCCAGGCCAAAGCCCCCCCGCCGCCCCACTCGGCCCATAAACAACGACATGGGGATGGTGGCGCAGGCCGTCACCGTGGCCATGATGCCGTAGGGGAGGGTGACAAACCCCGGGGCCGGGGCGAGTTGGAGGCCCGCCAGGGCGCTGACGGTCACGGTGATGGCGATGGCGCTGATGGCCAGGCCCTGGCACAGGGCCAACAGCAAGACATTGCGGACCTCGCGGGTCCCGTTGAGCGCCGGATCGACGGCGCTGGCGGTGGCCATGGTGCACTCCTAAGGGTCGGCCAAGGGGAGGTATCGCCGGGCGGGTAGGCCCGACGATACCGGGAATGATGATCGCAGAGATAGGGCGGACGGGGACCATTGTAGGCCCAAGGACGCGCTTTGGAGAACGGCAATGCCAGCCATCGCCCCAGATCGGGGTACGGTCGATCCCAGACGGCACGTGGGTCAAGGGCTTTATCTGCGAACCCACTGCCCTGGATCGGGCGATGGATATCACTGCCCACGGCGACTGGCGGGCCTATGTGGCAAGTCGAGGGCCACCGCCGCACCCCCGAGGGGTCGGGAACCTCACGGGGCCACCGGCGCCGCCACGGCCCCTAGGCTGTCGACAAAGGCCGTCGCCGCCAGGTAGCGGGGGGGGACCAGCCACTCCCCCCGGCGGTCGATGTAGCCATAGCGGCCGTTGAGGGCCACCGCCGCCCGCCCCTCGGCGAAGGGCTGCGCGCCACTAAAGCGCGGGGGAATGACCACCGTGCCCCGAGCGTCGATGTAGCCCAAACGGCCCGTGGCGCCCTCGCGGACCACGGCTAGGCCCTCGGCAAAGGCCGTCTCCAGGTCGTAACCCGCCAGGGTGACCGGCGCCGGCGGCAGGGATGGTTCCTGGCTACAACCCGCGCTGAGGCCGAGGCAGAGATAGAGAGATAAACCCCTCAACGCCCGGGCAGATCTGAAACCGGGGCGGGGCAGGTGTAAAGCCCTCCACGGGAGGGGGCAAGATGGCCATAACACGTCGAGATCCATTCCGTAGTAAAAAAACAAGGGAGCATTGATGTCCAGTGATACCCCGTGTCAAGGGGCCTGTGACACCGGAAAGGTTGGCGCCATGCCATACGAAATCGGTGACCCAGTGCTTAGGATAACGACTACTTGGTGCTCTCGTTGACCGAGCATAACGAGCATAAAGATTGCCAGGAGTTTGTCATGAGCGAGATCGATCGCACAGAGTCTTCTTCAAAACCCGAAGAGTCTGCCAGTAGTTCCACGGAACAGCGCGGCGCCGCCCCTTCTGCCCCCGAGCAAGAGCGCTTTGAGCAGCAGCTCAACGCCCCCTCCGGTGCAGACGAGGCTGCGTCTTCCGCTGGTGCCACCCGTCGCCACACCGTCCAACCCGGGGACACCATGTCCCACATCGCCCAGCGCCACGGGGTGGCCTTGGACGATGTCATCGCCGCCAACCCCCAGATCCACAACCCCAGCTTGATCGTCCCCGGGGAGCAGATCAACCTTCCCGGCCCTCCTTTGGGCTCCACTCCCCAGACCACGGCGGCCCCCACCGATCCGGGTTTTTTCCACCCCGACTTGGCGGCGAACACCGTCCCCACCGACACCGGTCCGGTCCCCTCCGAGGGCTTGGCCCCAGGGGATGCCGTCCAGGTCCAGGGTACGGGTGCCGCCGGCCTCAATCTGCGGGCTAGCCCCTCCATCGAGGGCACCGACATCGGCGGTTTTCCCGAGGGCACTGCCCTCCAGGTAGCCACCCCCCCCGACGGCGGTCCCGCCCAGCAAGGGGACTGGGTCTACGTGGCCGACGACCGTGGCCAAGAGGGCTGGGTCCACGGGGATTTCCTGGCCCAGAACGCCCAAGACCCCCAAGATGCCGAACCGGCGTCGTCCCCCGCTGGCACGGGTGGTACTGCCAGCACCGCCAGCACCGCTAGCACCGAATCCACCGTCCCGGCCAACCCCAGCGGCGGCGGCGGTCTGCCCGACACCACGGGCATGAGCGAAGCCGAGCGCTATGACGTCTACGCCGACTACATCAACGAGCACGGCAACGAGCAAGCCCAACAGGCCCTGGCCAACGGCGACCGGGTGATCTTGGGTTTGCGCAACGACACCGATATGGATGCCAATGGCGGCAATGGCCGCTACGACGACCGCATCGTGGTGTTGTGGCGGGATGACGCCGGCAATCCCCAGGTGGAAGAATTCGACGCCAACACCGAGCCCAACCGCTGGAATGAGGAAAACACCCAGTGGGGTGCCGACATCGACGGCGACGGCGACCGGGAAATGGGCCGGCTGCGGGAGGGCACCATGGAGTACCGTATGAGCAGCTGGAACGGCGGCGAGCCGGCCCTGCGGCCGGTGGACGGCTCCCAGAACGGTGTGGTCTATGACGCCGACGACGATGGCTTGTACGATGCCGGCGATGTCGCCGCCACCGACAACGATACCCTCGGGCGGGATGTGGACTTCAACAGTTCCTTCCTGTTCCACGCCGGCTATAACGACAACATCACCGGCTCTGCCGGTTGCCAGACCCTGCCCCCTAGCGTCTACGACGACTTTATCGCCAGCCTGGGGGATCAGGGCAATTTCCAATATGTGTTGGTCAACGTCACCCCTGAGTAGGGGGGGCCGTTGACGACGTGTGGCCCCGCGGTGAGGCGCCTCTTGTGATGCCCTCGCCGCCCTCCCGCAAAGCCCGCCGCCCCCGGCGTTCCCGGGAAGACCACGCCCCCGTCGTCGCCGCCCACTGGTGGCCCTTTGTCATCGCCGTCCTCGGCGAGGGACCCCTGCCCAAGGCCCACGGGGCGGTGACCCTGCCCCTGGGGCGACCCCAAATCTTTACCCAAGAACTGCTGGCCGCCCTGCAACAGGTGTTGCCCCGGGCGGTGGGAGCCATGCTCTGCCAGCGGGGCGGCTGGCGACCTAGGCCCTACCCCGCGGGCGGCGAATTCGCCACCGGCCGGGTGTGGAACGTCCCCTTGGCAACCTTGCAGTTCACCCCCCACACCCTAGAGACCCTCCTGGTGCTGTTTAACGCCGGGGTGCGCCGCCAAATCGCCGTCCCCGACCACCTCGTGGCGCCCCCCACCGCCAACGGCGACCTGTTGCTGGGCTACACCCTGCTGCGGCGCTACGCCTGTGGATCGACGCCGTGCCCCACCGAGACCTTGTCCCTGGGCTGGGCGGCCCAGCCCCTGGGGCTCATGGCCCACGCCGGTCTACTGCCCCAGTTACCAGTGGATTGGCGCCAGCGCCTGGAGCGGCTGTGGCAAGCCGACCTGCTGGCGCTGCTGCCGTGGCTGGGCCTCGATTGGCCGGCCGCCTGGGCCCAAGACCTCTCGGCCAGCCTCGACGGCGACCTGGAGACCGCCGCCCGCTTCGGGGTCCACCAGCGGCAACTGTGGAGCCACTGGTCCAGCCTCGCCACCGACCGGGGGCGGTGGGATTTGCTGCTGCCGTGGCTCGACTATTTCACCACTTGGAACGACGAGCGCTGCGAAGCCTATCGCCGGGCCATCGATCAGCTCATAAGGCCCTGGACTTTGAGCCAGCGCCAGCCGTTTATCGCCCACATCCTCGAGGGCCTGGCCCCGGCCATGGCCCTGGAGCAATTCTACCGCCGGGGGCAGGCCACCCACCCCGTGGACCGAAGCGCCGATGTTAAACTGTTCATGCACTACTACCGCCAGGGGGGGTTCGAGACCGCCCTGAGGGACCTTCGCCGACTCAGTCAGCGCCTACAGCCCACTTTGGGTTAGGGCACCATGGGGGGGATTGCCGTGAGCCAGGCCTACCACATCGCCTTGACCTCTACGGTCAACCGCCGGGTCACCAGCGCCGACCAGGTGAGCTATCCTTTGACCCTAGAGCCCTTGTTGCCCCAGGAGGAACTGGTGGGGTTGTTGCGCCAGGCCCTGTTGGCCGATGGCTTTGTCCCCCTCGCCGACGCCCCCCAGCGGCTGACGGCCCAGGGCCCCGCCGGCGAGACCCTGGAGGTGGATTTGACCACCCTGCTGGTCACCGCCAGCCTCGCCGAGGACCGGGAGCTGTCCTTGGATGTCAATGCCCAAGGTGGGGGCTATTCCCGCCGCGAGGCCGTGGCAGAGGCCCAGGCGTTGCTCCAGCGTGAGACCGAGCGGGCCGAAGGGTCCCTCACCGCCCAACAACAAAAACTCCAGCGGATATTGACGGCTCGCCTGGCGGCCTCGGAAGGGGCGCGGCTGGCCCGCCTCCACGGGGTGTTGGAGGGGGTCTACGGCGAGGCCCTCAAGCGCAAGGCCCACACCTTGGGGGATGTGGTGGCCTTGGAGGAAAACCGCGACCACCAGGGCAACTACCGGCTGGTGATCAAGGTGGAACGCTAGGGGCTCGGGCTTGTGATTCCCCTGGCCCAATTACCCGTCGCCCTCGACGACGACGCGGCTGTGGAGGCGGTCTACGGCGGCGAACTGGACGACGTGGCCGACAAGCTCCTCCAGGGGCTGTCGGTGCGCATCGAGGGGGATAAACAGCTCACCTTTTACCTCTACCGGGCGTTGCGCCGGCGTCTCAAGGGCCGTCTGACCTTGCGGCTATTGGCCGGCCAAGCCCGGTCCGAGGAGCCCCAGGGTCTCCAGACCCTGATGCAGCGGCTGCTAAACCAGCTCCAGGAGGCGGTGTTCAGCGGCGAGGGGGACCAGGTGATCGTCCTGCCCCATCTCGATGTCCTCACCACCACCACCCGCAGTGGCCTCAGCGCCGAGACCCGGGAGGCGGCGGCACTGCTCTACGAGGACCCCGAAGCGGTATTTTTGGCCTTTAAAGACCCCAGCTTTGAGCTGCCGGCGGTCATCGACAACGTCTTCCCGGTTCACCGTTCCCTAGTGGGCCTCCCCCGCCAGCGCTTGCCGGCCATCATCACCCGAGGCGAAGCCCGCAAGCTAGCCGTCGACACCTTCAATCCCCATGTGCTGTACAAGTACCTCTCGGGCCTCAACGCCGTGCGCTGTCGGCAGATCTTGGGCCATTTCCAAGACCGCTTGGACTACGACCCCGCCCGCCCCGAGACCGCCGCGGCCATCTACCGGGAGATCCGCCAGCTCACCGTCGCCGCCGATGTGGCCCTGCCCCAGGTGGACTTGGACGCCGACATCGGCGGTTACGACGAGGTCAAGACCCGCCTCAAACAGGACATCCTGGCGCTGTTGGCCCGCAAGGAGCAGACCCGCGACCCCGCCACGGCCCGCCAAATCGAACGGTTGGTGCCCAAGGGGTTGATCTTCCACGGCCCCCCGGGGACCGGCAAGACCTTCTTTGCCAAGGCCCTGGCCACGGCCTTGGACGCGGCGGTGATCGTTGTCTCCGGCCCCGAACTCAAGAGCAAATGGGTGGGGGAATCGGAACAGCAGCTGCGCCAGGTGTTTGCCAAGGCCCGCCAGAGCGCCCCGGCCATCATTGTCTTCGACGAGCTGGACTCCTTTGCCGTGCCCCGGGAGCGGGAGATGGGCAGCGGGGTGGAGCACAGCATGGTCAACCAACTCCTCACCGAGATGGACGGCTTTCGCCCCGAGGAGACGGTGTTGGTGGTGGGCACCACCAACTTCCTCGACGGCTTGGACCCCGCCTTGCTGCGCCCGGGGCGCTTTGAACTCACCCTGGAAATTCCCTACCCCGACGCAGCGGCCCGGCGGGCCATCGTCGACATCTCCCGCCGCCAGCTGGGGTTGGATTTCGAAGCCGGCGCGTTGGAGCACATCGTCCAGGTCACTGGGGGCTTCGTCGACCGGGTCAAAGGGGTGCGCTACAGCGGCGACCACCTCTACGCCCTGGCCAAGGCCCTCAAGCGGGAGGAGCTGCGGTCCGAAGGGCCTTTGACCGTCACCCCCGCCCTGGTGGATCAATTGTTGGGGGTGAGCCGTCCCATACCCCTCCAGGCCCAGGAGCGTCGCACCGTCGCCGTCCACGAGGCAGGCCACGCTCTGCTGGCCTATATCCTGCCCCACTGTCCCACCATCGAAACCATTACCTTGGCCAAGGACGAAGGCCCTGGCGAGGGGCCGCTGGGGGCGGTGGTCCAGGCGGCCCGGACCCACCGCTACGTCACCACCGAATCGGAGTTGTTGGACGACATCTGCGTGTTGTTGGGGGGGCGGTTGGCGGAGGCCTTGCTGTTGGGGCAGGTGTCCATGGGGGCCCACCACGACCTCCAGCGGGCCAGTGAGATCGCCCGGATGATGGTGGAAGAGTTGGCCATGGGGGAGTTGGGGCTTTTGACCTATGTCGACGCCGAGGTGGGGGTCAGCGTGGTGGGGGGGGCCCGCCGCCCCCGGGGCGCGGCCCCGGCGGCGGCCTTGGCCCCCGCCCTCCCACCGCTGGTGGGGGGCCCCCGCCCGCGGG
>JBHJHK010000351.1:0-5954 GCA_050330975.1 Candidatus Competibacterales bacterium
CTAGACCATTTGATCGTCGCCGAGGACGCCTTTGCCCGCGTGGAGCCGGCGGCGGCGGCCGTGCTGCAACCCGCCGTCCAGGCCCTGGTCCGGGGGTTTCGCGCCGGGATGGGCACCGTCGACACCGTCACCTTGGCTCCCGAGGGCCTGGAGGGTTGGCGCCAGGCGTTTCGCATCCACCAGGGCTTTGAGATTTGGCAGACCCACGGCCCCCGGATCGAGGCCTACCAACCCGACTTTGGCCCCGGCATCAAGGAACGCTTGGCCTGGACGGCCACCATAGATCCCGCCACCTTTGAAGAAGCCGTCGCCGTGCGTCGGGATATTCGTCGCCAGCTCGTCGAGTTGTTGACTCCCCGCTCGGCGCTGTTGATTCCCACCGCCCCCGATATCGCCCCCCTCAAGGACCTTCCCGCCCCAGAGCTGGAGGCCTTTCGCAACCGGGCGTTGGAGCTGCTGTGTATCGCCGGCCACGCCGGACTGCCCCAGGTCAATCTGCCGGGCCTAACCCGGGAGGGCTGCCCCTTGGGTCTTTCCCTGGCCGGCCCGCCGGGGAGTGACCGGGCACTGATGGCGTTGGCGGCCGCTTTGGCAGCTCATCTAGACCCCGCAAAGACCTAACCTGGAAGCGTCGGTACATTTGCACCAAAATCATCCTGGCCGGTATGGCAGTTCGAGGCACGACTAGCAAATGGGGTTATCAATCTCTTCGCCAACTGTTGCATTTGCCGGTGGAAGCGGGGAGGACTGCGCCGCTGACTCGCCAACATGACCTCCACTAGCTTTTCACAGGGCTTGCCATCGGGCTGTTCGTCACCTGCTGTACCCCCCCACCGACCATGGGAACCTTTGCCAAGCCATGACGTTGCTCTGGCAGTATCGCCCCTGGCCATCGGGATGGATCAACACCCAATGACAAACGGCGTCCTTGTGGTGAATCCCATCCCGGCGATGCAAGTCGTGCCAAAGCCATGGCGAGGCGAGGAATCCCAAACCCTCAGCCCCCCTGGGGGGGATGACCCTGGTAAGATAAGGGCCATCTTTTCACCTTGTGTTGCCGTCGATTTCCCGGACCCGCCATGAACATGCCCAACCTCGCCACCCTCAACCCCCTCCAGTGGACCCCGGCCGTGGACATCTACCGCTGTGGCGATCACTGGCTGTTGAAGTTCGATCTCGCGGGGGTCCGCCCCCAAGACGTTGAAATCCGCGCCCAGGGCCGCCACCTAACTGTGAGCGGCAGCCGTCGAGATTGGACCTGCCAAGCGAGCCAGCGCTGCTATTCCATGGAAATTCCTACAGTCGTTTTCAGCGCAGCGTCGCCCTGCCCTGTTCCCTCGATAAGGCCCACATTGAAACCGAGTTCGACCACGGCCTGCTCCTCGTGCGCTTGAGCCACTGCAACGGGGATTAGCGACCGTAGCGGGCTCCTACCCAAGGAATCCGCCCGTCATGAGCGATCAGCCCGACAACCGTCAAGCGTACCCCGTCTTGCCCCTGGTCAACGGGACACTATTTCCCGCCCTGTGGATGCCACTCGCCGTGGGGCGACCCGGCTCCATGGCCGCCGTGGAGGCGACGGTGAACCGCGAGGACAAAACCCTACTCGTCGTGCCCCAAGGCGGCGCAGGCCGGGGAGACAACGGGGAGCCCAAGGCCCTAGCAGACCTCCACCCCATAGGCGTGCTGGCGGTGATCCGCCGCCTGGAACGGGGAGAAGAAGCCCTGCAGATCATCGTCCAGGGCCTGCAGCGGGTCGAACTCAACGCCGTAGAGCCAGGTCCCGACCATGCCCTCCAAGCCCAGGTCACCCTCCTCCCAGACCCCACCGACCAGGGCCCCGAGCAAGAGGCCCTGGCCCGGGAGATGCTGGACCTGGCCCGGGTCATCGCCGAGAATGTCGCCCCCCAGGCCAAGACCGCCCTGGGACAAATCGTCCAGCAAAACCCCAACCCCCTCCACCAGGCCTACCTCATTGCCTCCTTGGTGGGCCTCGACCAGGACAAGGGCAAACGGCTACTGTCCGCTGACACCCGCCACCGGGTGCTGTCCTTGATGAACGAGTTCTTGAGCTACGAGCGCCAGGTGGCGGAACTGCGGGGCAAGATCGCCAGCCAGACCCAGGCCTCCCTGGGCCAGCAGCAGCGGGAGGCCCTGTTGCGCCAACAGCTCAAGGCCATCCAAGAGGAGTTGGGGGAAAAGAGTCCCGAACAGGCCGACGCCGACGAACTGCGCCGCCGCCTCGACGAAATCCCCCTCCCCGACCACGTCCGACAAGAGGCGGAAAAAACCCTGGGGCGCTTGGAGCGCATGTCCGCCAACGCCCCGGATTTTCAGATCAACCGCAGTCACCTGGAGTTGATCCTCGATTTGCCCTGGCAAACCCACACCGAGGACAACCTCGATTTGGACCACGCCCGGCAGATCCTCGACCAGGACCACTTCGACCTAGAAGACATCAAAGACCGCATCATCGAGCATCTGGCGGTGATGCGCCTCAACCCCGAAGCCCGGGCGCCCATTTTGTGCTTTGGCGGCCCCCCTGGGGTTGGCAAAACCTCCTTGGGCCAGTCCATTGCCAGGGCACTGGGGCGCAAATTCGAGCGCTTTTCTCTGGGGGGTCTCCACGATGAGGCGGAACTCCGGGGCCACCGGCGCACCTACATCGGCGCCATGCCCGGGCGCATCATCCAGGCCCTGCGCCGGGCCGGCGCCGTCAACCCCTTGTTGATGCTCGACGAAGTGGACAAGCTGGGCCGGGATTTTCGCGGCGATCCGGCGGCGGCGCTGCTGGAAATCCTCGATCCGGCACAAAATTTCGAGTTTCGCGACAATTACTTGGATCTGCCCTTCGACCTGTCGAAGGTGTTTTTTATCACCACCGCCAACGCCCTGGAGGCCATCCCCCGGCCCCTGCTAGACCGCATGGAGGTGTTGAACCTGGCGGGCTACAGCGACGCGGAGAAAACCCAAATCGCCCGGCGCTACCTGATTCCCCGCCAGTGTAGCCGGGGGGGCATCGACGAAGCCGCCCTGCGCCTCGACGACGGGGCGCTGAGGGCCCTGATCCGCCGCTACACCCGGGAAGCGGGGGTGCGGGAGCTAGAGCGCCAGGTGGGGCGCTTGGTGAGCAAGCTGGCCACCCACAAGGTGCGCGGCCAGGAATTACCCGCCATCGACGAAGCCACCCTGGGGGAATTGCTGGGGCCGCCCCGCTTTGCCGCCGATCCCAAGCGCTCCCGGTTGGCCCCAGGGGTCGCTGGGGGACTGGCCTGGACCGAGAGCGGCGGCGAGGTGCTCTACGTCGAGGCCGTGACCCTCCCCGAGGCCAAGGGGGAATTTACCCTCACCGGGCAATTGGGCGCGGTGATGCAGGAATCGGCCCGGGCCGCCCACAGCTACCTGCGGGCCCACGCCCCCACCCTGGGCCTCGATCCCAAAGCCATGGGTCAACACGGCGTACACATCCACGTACCCGCCGGCGCCACCCCCAAGGATGGCCCCTCGGCGGGGGTGACCATGGCCACGGCCCTGGCGAGCTTGTACGCCCAACGACCCGCCCGGGACGACACTGCCATGACCGGGGAGATCACCCTGTCGGGGTTGGTGCTACCGGTGGGGGGTATCAAGGAAAAAGTCCTGGCCGCCCACCGCAACGGCATGAAGCGGGTCATTTTGCCGGCGGCCAACCGTCAGGACCTGCGGACCCTGCCCGACCACGTCAAGGATCAGTTGGAATTTCACTTCGCCGAAACCCTTGACGATGTCTTGGCCCAGGCGATGCCCGGTCCCAAGGGTCAGCTAGAATCATCCCAAGCCCCGTCGGTCGCCGGGGCCTGAGGCGAGGAACACAGGGCGCGATTTACTGTGCGCTCCCCATATCCCACGACCCTTTACCGCGGCCATCGCGATGCCTCGCCCAGCAGCACTGCCCCGCCCAAAACGACAGAAAGGATAGCAAACTGCTATCCTTTCAACTAATGACTCCACAATCACTTCTTCAATTCTTTTATGGCTGATACGGAGCAGAAGAGTGATGCAACACGATTTTCAGTTGACCGTCGTCGTCTTTCACATAACCAAAGCTATATTCAACTTTAATTTCATTGCCATCCGTAGTGGTGAAATAGTAGTTACCCATGGCCAGGGCAGTTTCGCAATAGGTCATGATGTTCTCATTTTCATATCTCACTTGGGTGAAGGGCGTTATAGCAAAACCCTCGTCTTCCTCCACGACACCCGTCACAAAATAGGATAACGCCTCGTCTTTCGTGCCTCTAAACTGGTTGGCGGCCGCCAAGGTGGGCTTGAACAGCACCTCACCTAGATCGTAGCCATAGAGGGTGTCCAGGTGGTTGAGGGCCGCAGCTTCTGGGTCATCGGCCTCACCGATGGCGACGATCCCATCACCCCACTGCTTCTGGGCAGCGATGACTTCTTCTTCGGTGATGTTGCTGCACGTTTGAGCTACGGCAGAAGCAGTGAAGAGCGTTGAGATTGCGACGATGACCGTTGAGAAAATCTTCATAGTTATTTCCCGAGTTGCACATACTTCTTCATTGGATTATCCACAGCAACTCAAAACTTTGGCGCAGATTTGCTGGGAACACTTAAATATTGCCACAGCCACACATGCAAGCCTAATGAACAATTCTTAAGCAGCTCCGAGTGCGCTGTTATCACTCCACCGCCTGCTCCACTTCCACCCGCCGGTTCATAGCCCGATTTTCCGGGGATATATTGGGCACCAAAGGCATGAGTTCGCCGTAGCTATGGCGGGCAAAGCGGCGGGCGTCCAAGCCACAGCGCTCGGTGAAATGGGAGAACACCACCTCGGCCCGCTCGGCCGCCAACTGGTCGTTATAGGCCATGGGACCCAAGTCGTCGGTGTGGCCAGTGATGTTAAACCGCACCCCCTGGAGGAGGGGATTGCCCAGGGCCCGACACCATTCGTCCAGCTGGCGGCGATAGTCGTCTTTGATGTGGCTGCGGTCGACGTCGAAGTGGATGGGCAGCTTAAAGGGCAATTCTGTGCGACTCACCGAGCGGGTGGCTTTGAAGTAGGCGACGATATCCTCGGCGGTGAGAGCCAGCTCCGGGCTGCGCCCCAAAACGGTAAAGCTGGTCTCCACCACGGTCAAGGGGCCCACCTCGCCGTGGCTGTGGGCTCGAAACAAAGGCTCGAGCACCACTTCCAGTTGGTCGACCCCAAAGGTCAGGGCTTGGTGAGGCCTGGGGCTGCCGAAGTCCCGGGCGTCCAAAGCCGTGGCGCTGGCGATCATCAAGATGGTCAGGGGCCCTAGGGGGGGCTGGACGGCCAATTGGCTAAAGGTGTTGCGACCGTTGGGGTAGGCCAGCGTCTGCCCGGCCGAGAGAAAATTGCTGCGGTTGTCAAACCGCGGTGCCTCGAGGGTTACACCCCCCTGGCTGTCGATATAGATCACCATCACATAGCCGTCGACGACTGCCGTCAGACGAAAGTCTAGGGTCTCGCCGATGCGAGCCCAGCTGCGCGGGGAGCCGTCGGCAAAGCGCAACGCCACCTCGAGCCCGGGCCCCGCGCCATCGAGGGCATTGATCTTGGTGAGGGCGGCGTTGCGCATGGCCAAACGATCGACGCCGTGGGCCAAGGCCCCCGTCAATGCCAGCCAAACCCCAAAAGTGGCCACCGCGAGCCAGCGCGGCGGAAAACCCGACGGAAAACCCCAATTTGCTCTGGTCTTCATGCTGTTTACTCCTCGATCACCCAAGACCCCCAGAACCATCAACGGGGGGCCATCAATCTCTCATCGTTATCCCACCACCGGAGTTATCCCACCACCGGGCACCGCCTCAGGGCCGCACGGTGCGAATTTGACTCAACAGCCCTCGGTAGGCCTGGAGTCGGGTCTCAGCCCGCGCCACTTGCTCGTCCCGGTCTACCAACTCATCGAGGAGGGCGGGGTCGATGCCCC
>JBHJHK010000352.1:0-3181 GCA_050330975.1 Candidatus Competibacterales bacterium
GGGGGCACGGGCGGGGAGGGCTCGGCCACGAGCTGGCCCCGTCGCGCGTCGGCGTCGGGCCCCTGGAGGCGCAGATTGTGGAAGGCCAGGGCGTGGCGGCTGGCCGTCACCGCCTCCGACGAGGCCTCTGGTGAGCCGGCCTCGGATCCGGCGTCTACGGCGGAGTCGAAGCCCGCCCACGCGTCGCTGGCCCGGGTGGCAGAGGGCATGAGGGCGGCTTGGGCCGCCTGGGGCCCTGGCAATTTGTGGCGCTTTGCCCGGGTGGGTGAGGGGGGTGAAGGCTGTTGGGGAGAGGGTGCCATCCCCATCGCCATGGGGATATGGGGGCTGAGGTCTTGGGGGGGGAGGTCTTCCCAGGGGGGCTTTGGCGGCAGAGGGGGAAGGTCGACGGACCCCTCGGGGGTCGCCGAGGGGCCTTTGTTCCGGTCGTAGTCGGCGAACAGGGCGTCGAGGGTCGCGGGCAGGGGCCGCCAGCCCGTGGCGGGGGGCGGTTGGGAGCGGCCAATCCGCCAGGAAGCCAAGCGGGGCAGGGCTGCAGAGCGCTGGAGGTCGGCGGTGGAGAAGGCGAGCCTCGCCGTCGGCCAGTCTTCACCACTGACCTGGGCCACCAAGCCGTGGACCGCGATTTCGGCCCGGTCTTCGCCGTCCAAGAGGTGGAGCTCGTAGCTGGGGACCCACTGCACACCGGGTATGAGGTAGCTCACTAAAAGCTCAAAGGGCGCCGGTGCCCGGTCGCAGACCAGCTGGAGGCGGGCTTTGCGCCGGCGGGGCGTGGCGGTGTCGGCCTCGGCCTGTCTTTGCCGGGCGAGGCGGTCCTCCAGGGCGGCTATTTCTCCCCTGAGCTCCTGGAGTTGCTCGTCCAGGACCCGGAGGCGCTCCCCCACGGCCAGGGTGGTGTCGCGGACACCGTCGATAAACTGCAGCCAGGGGGCGAGGGCGTAGGACGCCGTGAAGGCCAGGGATTCGGGCAGATCCGTAGCGGGGTAGATGGGGGGTTCTAGGGACGCGACATATTCCCGCCGATCGGCTTCCCGTTGGCGCTGGATTTCGAGGGTGCGCCGTCGGTCCCGGGCGCTTTGGAGTTCGGCTTCGAGGGCGGTGGTCAGGGGCTGCTCTTGCTCGGAGGTAACCAGGGACAACTGGCAATCCACCACTCGGATATCCACGGTCCCCGGGAGTTCGACCCGCACGGAGTGTTCCAAAAGGCCCAAGGGCAAACCCGTTAGCTCGAGGATCAGGGGGCCCGCCGCCACGTCGGGGGCGACTTTGACTCTGCGGGTGACCAGCGCCTGGGAGCGGTACACCTCGACGCTGTCGACGGTGGAGCTCACCGCCAGTTCGGGGATGGAGGGTACATGGGACATAGGGGGTATCCAGGGTTGCCCGGGGCTCCCATTGTGTCGCTTGGACCACAAGGGGGTAAAGGCGCGTCAATGCCCCGGGGGGTCGGCAACACCACAGCTATGGATAGCGGCAGCGACCATCCAGGAGTTGTATAGTCAAAGGAGTCATGGCCCCTCCCCATCCATTCCTCGCCCACCCAGTTTCCCGGCCACCATGAGCGATCCCCCTTCTGCCCCAGAAATGGGTTCCAACCCTCGCTTGGTGGAAGCCGTGGCGGTCCAGCTCGGCCAAGACTTCGAGCCGGTGTTGGACCATCTGCGGACCACGGTGGAGCCTTTGTTGGCGGCCGTGGCCCCGACCGAGGTGGAACTGACCTCCGACCTAGAGCGGTTGCTGGCCGCCGAGGGGCAATTGCGCCAGCGCCTGCGCTCGGCCGCCGCCGGTGGCGAGACCCGTCTCGACGCCCTGCGCCACGATCTGCGGGGTGGTTTGGGGGGGATCAAGGGGCTGGTGGAATTGTTGTTGGAGGATGCCGATTCCCGTCCCGGGGACGCCTTAGACCTCGCCGGGCCCCTGGGGGCCATCGCCGAGGACGCCGTCAAGCTCCTGGGCTCGTTGGAGCAGCTGGCCCCCAGTGCCCAAGCCAGTCGGGTTGCCGCCTCGGCCATCGCCGCCACGGCCCATCGCACCAAAGGCCAGGGGGTCGACCCCCGGGGCATCGCCATCTTGGCGGTGGACGACAACACCCTCAACCAGCTGTTGCTGCGCCGCCAGCTGGAGGCGGAGGGTTATGGCGTTGAGGTGGCGGCCAGCGGCGCCGCCGCCCTGGCCCTCCTGGAGGGGCGTAGTGCCGATCAAGACCCCATCCACCTGGTGTTGCTGGACGTGTTGATGCCGGAGATGAATGGCTTTGAGGTCCTCCAGCGGCTGAAGAACCACCCCCGCCTGCGGGAGCTACCGGTAATCATGATCTCGGCCTGGAACGACCTCTCCAGCATCACCCGTTGTATCGAGCACGGCGCCGAGGATTACTTGCTCAAGCCCTGGGAGCCGGCGTTGCTGCGGGCTCGGATCAACTCGGTCTTGGAGCAGCGCCGGTTACAAGCCCGGGAGCGGGAGCTGCTCCAGCGGGAGATCGACCAGGCCATCGCCCTGCAAAAGAGCCTGATGCCCCCGCCATCCCCCCCCGAATCCCCCATCCACGGCCGCAATCGCCCGGTGCGCTATGTGTCGGGGGACTTCTTCGACTACTTTTGCCGCGGCGATGGCACCATGGCCTTTGCCGTGGCCGACGTGTCGGGCAAGGGTTTTGACGCCGCGCTGTTGATGGCCAAGGTGGCGGGGTTGTTTCGCTATTTGGCCAAGTCGTCGACCGACCCCGGGGCCTTACTCCAGGTGCTCAACACCGAGCTCTACAGCCACGATTCCCCCCGGCGTTTTGTCACCGCCGTGGTGGGGTTTTACCGGCCCGCCACGGGTCAGTTGACCTTTGCCAACGCCGGCCATGTGCCGCCCCTTTGTCTGACTTCGGCGGGGGAGGTCGAGCGCTTTCCGGCCACTGCCCCGCCCCTGGGGGCTTTGGCGGCGGCGCGCTATGGGACCCAGAGCCTCACCTTGGCCCCCGGGGCGGTTCTGTATCTGCCGTCCGATGGCTTTATCGACTGTCTGGAACCCAACGGCCAGGCCCTGGAGTTGGAGGGGTTGGTGGCCTTGCTCCGGGCGTGTCGCGGTCTGGCCCTCCACCGCCAGCTGGATTGGGTGTTTGAGTGGGTGACTTCCCCGGGCTGGGAGACGCGCGATGACCTCACCTTGCTGGCGTTGGGGTATCCCGAGGGGT
>JBHJHK010000353.1:0-4802 GCA_050330975.1 Candidatus Competibacterales bacterium
CGGGGGCGTACTGATACAGCGCCCATGCTTCCACCCGCTCCCCCCCCTCGAGCCAGCGCCAGTGCCCCCCCCAACCACCAAAATCCAACGCCCAGCGGTCGTGGTTGCCCCGGCCCACGGCAAAGCTCCGCTCGGCAAAGCGCTGGCAAAAGGCCCTAAAGGCCAGCCCGAAGGTCCCCTCGGGGTCAAGGGCTTCAACGCCGTGGAAGAAATCTCCCAACACCACCACTACCTCGGCGTCCCAGGTGGTCACCAACTGTCCCAGGCGCTCCAGGTCGTCGCCGTCGACCCCATTGGGCAAACCCAGGCCAGCCCGTTGGAACGCCGCCGTCTTGCCGAAGTGGGGGTCGGCGATGATCACCCAGCGGCGCCTGGGCCATACTAGGGCTCTATCGGGGGTGAGCCACAGGGTTTCACCGGCCAATTGGAGGGCCAGGCCGGCCTTGGCCGGTGGGGTGGGCGCCACCAGTGCCACGGGTCGCGACGCTTTACTCGGCCCTGGCCGCCATCCCACGGAGATGGCGACGGATGCGCTCGTAGGCCTCCCGCAGGCGGCGGGTGGCCTCGTTGGCTTCAGCCAAGGCCTCGGGGCTGGCGTCGGGCCCCTGGCGGTCGGGGTGGTGACGACCCACCAGGCGGCGGTAGCGGCGGGTGACCTCGTCGAGGGGGGCATCCCAGGGCAGCCCCAGGGTAGTGTAGGCCACCTGGAGGTCGGGGGGCAGGTAGCGCGGGGGGCCGGGACGCCGACCCGCCTTCGATCCCAGGCCCCCCGGCGGGGGCTCGGCCTGGCCGTCGCCGGGCCGGCGATGGTGCTCCCCTCGAGATCCTCCCCCCTTCCCCCGGGAGGCATATTCCCCTTCGATCCCCTCCCGGCGGGCCCGACGGGCCAGGCGCTGGTTGAGGGCGTCGAGATTCAATCCATAACCCATTTCGGCATCGGGGTAGAGGAGAAAGTAGAGCACCGTGGCGGACAACCACAACAGCAACAGGGGGGCAAACCACATGGCCGCACCTTCTAGGGCGGTGAAAAACAGCCACAGATAACCCACCACCCAAGCACTGCCCCACCAGGGACCAAACAGGTGGAGGGCGCTCACCCCCAGCACCCCGGGCAGCACTAGGGCGCTCCACCACGAATCGCCACCGGGGTCACCATACACCGCGCCCACGGCTAGGCCATAGAGGGCGATCCAGCGATTCACAATAGCTCTTCTCCCTCGGCGGATTTCCCTTGCAGACTCAAGGCCGACAGGACTTCGGATCAGGCGCCGGCCACCCCCTCCAACTGGGCCGCCATCCGCTGGACCCGCTCCTTCCAGCCCTCGGAACTCACCTGGAATTGTATCCGTTCTGCCCACAGCGGAAAGGCCAAAGGCGTCAGCCGGGGGGGATGGGTCTGGCGGAGGGTCTTGGTTTGGAGGCCCTCCAGCAAAATCCCCAGCTGATTGGTCGCCAACTGCCGATCCAATACCTCTCGCTCGGCCTGGGCCAGGAGTTGGTTGGCGCCGTCGTAGCGGACTAGGACATCGTAGATCAAACCACTGGAGGCCTGGATCTGCCGCTGACTCTTTTGACTGCCGGGGTAGCCTTGGAACACCAGCCCGGCGATGCTGGCGATGTCCCGGAACTGGCGCCGGGCTAGCTCAGCCAGGTTGACGGCGGCGACCAAGTCCTCGGTCAACCCCGCGGGGGCCAAAACCCCCTCTAGGGCCTCGGCCACCCCCTCGGGCGCCCGGTGGGTCAAGAGTTCAAAGCCATAGTCGTTACAGGAGATGGTATAAGTCAGGGGAAACCGGCGGCTGAGGCGGTAGGCCACCAGGGCCCCCAGGCCCTCGTGGAGCTGGCGCCCGGCAAAGGGGTAACAAAACAGATGGTCGCCTTCGCGGCTGCGGAGGTGTTCCACCAACAGCACCTCGGGACTGGGTAGGGAGGACCAGCGAGCCTGGAGGGCTAGGAGGGGTGCCACGGCGGCCAATTCGGGGCCATGGATGTCGGGGGGGTTGGCCAACAACGCCAAGACCTCGTCGGCCAGGGTGGCGGAGAAGGGCAACCGGCTACCGGTCCAGCGGGGGGTGGCCGTCGATGTGCCCCGGGCGGTGCGCACATAGGCCACCATGTCTTTTATATGAGCCAGCTCCAAGAGCCTACCGGCGAAGATAAAGCGCTCCCCGGGCTGGAGGCGGGCGATGAAGTTTTCCTCGACGGTACCCAACTCCCCCCCCCGCAGCCACCGCACCCGCACACTGTGGTTGGCGGTGATGGTGCCGATCCCCAAGCGGTGACGACGGGCAATGGCCTCGCCGCCGACTTTAAAGCCTCGCTCGGGATCGACCCTGCGGTAGTGATCGTAGTGCTGGAGGGCATCGCCCCCCCGGGTGACGAAGTCCAACGCCCAGCGCCATTCCTCCTCACTCAAGGTGGCAAAGGCGTGGGTGGTGCGCACTTCACAGGCCAAAGCCCGGGGGTCAAAGCCGCCGCCGACCGCCAGGGTCACCAGGTGTTGTACCAAGACGTCGAGGCAGCGGGTCAAGGGGGGCCTGGCCTCCAGACGTCCGGCGGCGGCGGCGCGGCGGGCGGCGGCGATTTCCACGAGCTCCAGGGCGTGGGTGGGAACGCACCACACGGCACTGGCGGCTCCGGGGCGGTGACCACTGCGGCCGGCCCTTTGCAACAACCGGGCAATCCCCTTGGGACTGCCCACCTGGATCACCCGCTCCACCGGGGCAAAATCCACCCCCAAATCGAGGCTCGAAGTACACACCACGCAGCGCAAGGTCCCGGCCCGCAGCCCCTCTTCGGCGGCGGCCCGGGCCTTGGCGGCGATGGCACCGTGGTGGAGGGCAATGGCGTCTTCCCACTGGGGACGGAGCACCAACAACCCCTGGTACCACAGCTCGGCCTGGGCCCGAGTGTTGGTGAACAACAGCGCCGTGGTGCAGTCTTCGAGGACCGCCACCACCTCGGGCAACAACTTGAGCCCCAGGTGGCCGGCCCAGGGAAAGCGATCGACGGTCGAGGGTAAGAGGGTTTCGATGGCCGTGGGCTCGGCGGCGGGACCGGCCACTAGCCGCCCCCGTCGTCCCGGCCCCAACAACACCTCCAGGGCCTGGGCGGTGTTGCCCAGGGTAGCCGACAAACCCCAGATGCGCAGCCCTTTGTTTTCCTCCCGCAGGCGGGCCAAACAGAGCTCCAATTGGACCCCCCGTTTGGAGCCCAGGAGTTCGTGCCATTCGTCCACTACCACTCCCTGGAGGTTTTGCAGTTGACGGGCCGTGTCGCCATAGCTCAGCAACAGCGCCAGACTTTCGGGAGTGGTGACCAGCACCGTGGGCAGTCGGCGCCGCTGGCGGGTTTTTTGGCCGTGATGGGTGTCTCCAGTGCGGGTCTCCACGGTCCAAGCCAAGTGCAACTCCGCCACGGCGGCCGCCAGTTGGGCGGCGGTGTCGGCGGCCAGGGCCCGCAAGGGGGTGATCCACAACAGCCAAAGCCCCGCGGGGGTAGTGGGGTAGGCCTCGATGACGGGTCCCAGAAAGGCGGCCAGGGATTTGCCAGTGCCCGTGGGGGCGTGGATCAGGCCACTTTCCAAGGCGAGGTAAGCGCGCCAGGCGGCGCGCTGGAAGGGCGCCGGACGCCAGCCGCGGCCCGCAAACCAGGCTTCGACGGCGGCGGCGCCCGCCGCGGGGTCCCTCACGGCGTTTTGAGGGGGTAGGACTCGGGCTTGGCGAACTGGAGCACGTTTTGCTCGATGGCCCATTCGTCGATGATCCCCAAGGCATGGAGCTGTTCCATGGCATTTTTCAGGCGCAACCTGAAGTTGGACAGGCGCTTTTCCTTGGAGCGAGACAGGGCGTGGATCTTGTCGATGGAAATGCGATGGGGCCGTTCCCGGGTGGCCCGATGGGAACAGCAATACAGATGGAGGTACTTAGCCAGGGGGCTGCTGAGCTTATCCCGGTCTTCCCAGAGGATCTTGGTGTAGTCCTGGTCGTCGAACAACGCGCCGATCTCTCGGTTGAGCTCCAAGTAATAGCGCTGGTTTTCCTTGTCGTAGATGAAGGCGCCGATGAGCTGCCCGGAGTAGATGAACTTCTGGGTCTCGATCTCGATGGTGGCTTGCTGGAGGCGCTTCAAGGTGTCCTTGAGCCAGCGGCGATCGCTGGAACCGTTGGTGCGGTTGAGGGTTTTGAGAAATTCGTAGAGGGAGAACTCCACCCGGTCGCCAATGCGGCGCTCTCGCGCCAAGTTGAGGGCCGTCATCCAGACGTCGGCGTCGCTTTGGGTGAGGGCCTCGCCGGAATAGCGAATGGTCACCCCCGACCAAGAGGCCAACACCTCTTCATGCATCCGTTCGCGGGCGCCGCGCATCATGGCGCCAAACAGGGCAGAGCGAATAATCGTATTGGGGGAAATGCGCTCTTGGTCTTCCCACTCGCAGAGCAAGGAGAGCTGTTGGGGTTCATCACTTCCTTGAAGGTGAATGTCGTCTGTAGACCGATCCCTGCGGTGCTTGGCGCGTTGTTCAACTTGTCGCAGGGTGATGACGGGATCGTTTTTAGACATTCTTTTAGACCATCAAAGATTAACATCAAAGGCGATGAGAGTAAATAAACTGGTTTTCGGTCCCTGGTTTGTGTTTGACGCGACACCCAACCAGCTTTCCCAAATCCAGAGCTTACAGGATTTTGCCACCCCAGGGGGAGGGGGCCAGGGGGCGGGAACCACTGGGCAGCGACCAAGGGCATCCGTCATCCCGTCAATCTGCACCCGTCATCCCGCTATACGTATCGATCATCTCGCCATCG